>JAUHXR010000037.1 GCA_030426845.1 Polyangia bacterium
CGAGGTCGCCGTAGTAGCCCTCCCCCGCGATGAACACGAGGCGCACGTCGCGCGCGTCGCTGTCGAGCACCGCCTCGTAGGGGTCGAGGCCGCGCCGGCCGAAGACCGTCACGTCGGCCGCGAGCCCAACCTCGAGCCGACCGATCCGCCCCTCGAGCCCCACCGCCTCCGCGCCGCCCTCGGTCGCCATCTGCACGATGCGCTCGGGCGTGAGCGCCGCGATGCCCTCGGCCGCGCCGAAGTCCCGCGCGAAGCGCATCTCCCCGAGCATGTGGTCCTCGCCCGACACGGTCCAGTCCGGGCCGAGGCCGACGCTGAGCCCGCGCGCGAGGATCTGCGCGATGGGCGCCGTCTCGCCGTACAGGATCAGGTTGCTCGAGGGCGACCACACGACGTGCGCGTCCGTCATCCACGCCTCGTCGATCTGCGCTTCGGTGAGCCCCATCGAGTGGATGAGCATCCCGACCCCCGACCAGGTGCCGTCGCTCGCCGCGAGGAGGCTCTGGCCCATGTGCCGGTTGGTGCGCGAGTCGCGGCCCGCGAAGGAGTCGAACTCGAGCTCGACGTTGTTGCCCATCACGCCCTCTTGCATGTGGACCGCGTAGCGCGTGACCGGCGTGGTCGGATCGCTGAACGCCGCGACCAGCCCGGCCGCGTCCGCGTCCGTGAGATCGCGCGGCGAGCCGATCGTCGTGCGCATGTGGTCGTAGCCGAGGTGGTGGTGGTGGTCCGCGTTGCGCGCGAGCCGGTCGAGGCACGCGCGGTTCGCGCACTGGCCCATCACCGTCGTCGTCCCGTGCACGATCGAGCGGAGCTCGCCCCACTTCGCGCCCGGGCAGATGCGGGCGTTCTCGTTGCGGCCGTCGGTGAACGGGAGGATGTGGTCCTCGTAGGCCGCGACGTCCGACCACACGTAGCGGTTGTCGTAGGTCTCCCCCGCGACCCACTCCGGGAGGAAGTCGTAGGTGAGGTGGTTGTGCGCGTCGATGAGGCCCGCGCTGATCACCCCCATCGTCTCGATGACGGTGACCGTGCTCGCCTCCGGCTCGCCGCTGCAGTCCGCGGCCACGCAACGGATCGTGTCGCCCACGATCAGGACCTCGCCGTCCGGGATCGGCCCGGCCGGCGCGAGGACGGTGCCGCGCAGGAGGAAGCCGCCCGTTCCGTCGCGGGAGACGACCGCCGGGGGGCTCGGCTCCGACGGCCCCGGGAGCGGCCCGGCGTCAGGTCCGGCGTCCGGCGTCAGGCCCCCGTCGTCCGGCGCGACCGCGCCGTCGGTCCGCGGACCCGCGTCGAAGGGACCCGCGTCGGGGCCCGAGGGCCCGGGGCAGCCGGCGGCGATCAACGCCAGCCCGGCGATCGCGAGGCGCGAGGTCATCGTCCCCATGGTACGGCCAGGGGCACGCGACGGTCGACGACATCTCGCGCGGGGCTGGTATCCTCGCCGCCATGAGCACCCGCCTGTCCCTGATCCTCCCCTGCGCGCTCGTCCTCCTCGCGGCCTGCGGCTCCAGCGAGGCGCCGCCTCCGCAGACCCCGCCGCCGGCGCCGGTCGCCGTCGACCACTACTCCGGCGCGTGGCGCGGCGTCGCCAACATCACCACCGATCTGCCCGACGGCCCTCCGACGATGGACATCAACACGACCATCACCTCGGACGGCGGCATCTGCGGCAGCATCGAGTACGGCGCGATCGGCTGCTCGGGCGTCTGGCGCTGCACGAGCTCCTACGATTCGAACGTGATGATCATCGAGGAGGAGATCCGCTACGGCCAGGAGCGCTGCCCCTCGGCCGCTCGCATCGAGCTGCGCACGACCAACGATCCGGACGTCCTCGAGTTCCACTACTCGAGCCCGCGCATTCAGGGCACCGCGACCCTGCAGCGCGTCCCGCGCCTGTAGCGCCGACGCCAGGTTCACAGCGGCGCGCTGAGGCCCAGGGGCCGCGGCCCGCTCCGCGCCCCCGGGGTGGGCCCGAGCGAGATCCCGTAGCAGCCGGGGTGGACGCTCATCGCGGCGAAGTTCTGCTCGTAGCAGCCGGCGGCCGGGGGCGCCGTCTGGCCGACGAACCGCGACCAGCCGAGGCCCACTGCCGTCCCGGCGCTCTGCGCGTAGAACGCCATCGGGTAGTTGTGGCGGCGCCGGTACTCGCCCGAGCCGAACGGCGGGCGCAGGTAGACGTCCACCACGCCCTCGAGCCCGGCCCAGGTGTGGAGGTGCTGGCCCATCATCGAGATGTAGTTCTCGACGAAGACCTGGCCCTCGCCCCGCCCGATCGGCAGGTCGCGCAGCATCTGGTGGATGCCAGCCTGCGAGCCGGTCATGTACGTGATGAGGTTCTCGGGCGCGTCGAACATGGTGAGCTGCGCGGGGGCGCGGTCCAGCTCGCGCGCGGCCATCGCGGCGACGCGCGCGCCGTAGCTGTGGCCGATGAGGTGGACGCGCCCGTGGTCCTCGGCGAAGCCCGGCGCCTCCACCCCCTCGATCGCCTCCGCGAGCCAGCGGCCGTGCAGATCGGTGTGGGCCATCACGCGACGGCCAGCGAAGAAGAACGGGATCGAGGCCGCGTCGTCCAGCCAGCTGTAGGCGATCACCACCGCGTAGGGATCCGCCTCCGTGATGGCGACCGCGAGCTCCTCGAACCAGGGCTGGAACGCGCGGCCTTGGTCGTCCTCGGCCACCCACGCGCGCAGCGTCGGCTCGTCGGCCACCGCCTCGCTCCAGCCGGGAGCCCAGCCGTGGACGAGCACGTAGAGGTGGCTCGCGGGGACGCTGCCGGGCGTGACCGCGCGGAAGCCCTCGCCGTCCCAGCGGCCGATGCGCTCGACGGGGCTGAGCTCCGACGGCGCCTGCGCGGCCGAGTACGCGCGGGGCTGCGGGATGCACCCGCTCGCCGCGAGCAGGAGCGCTGCGAGCAGAAGCGGCGAGAGGCGGGCGTGCATGCGGGGGCTCTCGTCCATGGTGCCACTACGACTCATCGGGCGCCGCGGCTCGATGTCAATTCGCGCGGCGGGGGCAGCGCTCGGCGGCCGCGCCGGCCCGCTCGAAGACGATCCGGCATTCGGGCGGCGACGGACACCCCGGGCGCCGCAACAGCTGCGCGTCGTGATCCGGCGGCGGGAGCCCGCACTCCTCGAGCGCGCCGAGCGCGGTCCCCGCGCGGACGCCCGGGTCCTCGGGCGGGACGAGCCGCGGCTCGCAGCGATCGTCGAACAGCAGCCGCGGGAGCACCGCCACGTCGTGCTCCACCTGCACGTAGCGGGGCGCGCCGCCCGCCGTGAGGTGGGCCCCGGCCGCCGCGAGGGCGCGGTGGAGGACCGCCTCGGATGCCCAGATCGGCGGGTTCTCCTCGGTGAACGCGAGGCGGGCCGCCTGCTCGACGCGCGCGGGGATCAGCAGCGCCAGGACGAGCCAGCCGAGCCTCGGTCGCCGCGCGGCCAGGCCGAGCGCCGCGGCCGAGGCGACGAGCGCGATCGGATACACCAAGAACGCGACGTTGCGGGGTCGCAGGTAGGCTTGCTGAGCCACGACGGTCAGCGCGACCACCGACAGCAGCGCGACGCCGGTCGCGACACGGAGGCGCGGCCTCGTCAGCCCGTACCCGAGGAGCCCCAGGACGAGCACGACGCTGAGCTCCCCGCCCGTCAGATCGGACGCGAGCGCCCAGAGCGCCCGCGCGGGGCCGACGGCGTAGGGCGCGAGGGAGTCGGCGTGGCGACCGAGGTGGTGGCCGACCCCGGCGGTCGCGAAGCCGAGCCAGGGCGCGCACGCGACCGCCGCGCTCACCCCGAGACAGGCGGCCGGAGCGCGGACCGAGGCCCCCGCGCGCGCCCGCCAGGCGAGGAGCCCCGCGGCCGCGATCAGCGCCGCGCCGAACGCGGGGTAGTCGAGCCACGCGAGGAGCCCGAGCGAGGCCGCGGCCCCCACCCAGTGCCGCCGCTCGGCCCGGCCGGCGAACGCAGCCTCCGCGGCCCAGACGCCGAGGCCGCCGGCCGCGCCCACCATCGCGTAGGGCCGCGCGAGGGCGTCGACGAACACGACCAGCGGGGTGAGGGCCACGAGCGCGAGCGGCAGGAGCGCCCGCCGCGGGCCCAGGCGCCGGCGCGCCGCGGCGTTCACGAGCCCGAGGCCGAGGCCGCCCGCGATCACCGAGGGGACGCGCGCGAGCCAGCGCGGTGGGCACGCCTCGATCCCGGGGATCACGGCCAGCACGAGCCGGTGGAGCGGCGGGTGGAGGAGCAGGTCGAGGTCGACGGTCATCACCTCGCGCCAGCCCCCCGCAGGCAGAGAGCTGGGCTCGTCCCGATCCCACGGGAGGAGCCACGCCGCGACCACGCGCGCGGCGAGCCCGACCGTGATGACGGCGACGGCCGCGGCGATCGCGCGGCGATCCGGCGGCGCAGGGGGAGCCGGCCGCGTCGGGTCCGAGGGCCCGCGCCAGGCGAGGAGCGCGAGGAGGACGACGAACGCGGCCGCGCTCACGAGCGGCGCCGCCAGCGCTCCGTCGACCCGCGGCCGGCCACCCGATCGCGCCCCCGGCGGCGCGCGCGGGGCGTCGTCCCACACGAAGTCAGCCTCACTCGCCCGGAGCCGCGCGGCGACCGCCTCGGTCACCGGGCCCGGCACCTCGCCGCCGAGGCGGAACCGTCGCGTCCGCGTCGCGCCGCCGGCCGGGTCGTCCACGTGCCGCAGCTCGAGCGTGCGGAGGTCATCGCCGCAGCGGTAGCGCGCGAGGACCCGCCGCGGCTCGATCGACGCCCCCTCGAACGCGCACCCCTGCGCATCGACGCCCAGGGCCGCGGCGAAGAAGCCCTCGTGACCGGACCCGAGGACCGGCTGGGCGACGGCCTGGCCGGCCCACAGAAGGACGGCAAGCCCGGCGACGAGCGCGCGCGCGGCCATGACCGCGAGGATACGGCATCCCGCCGCCGCCTCGCCCGACCCGCGATCCTGTGCCATCACGGCCGCTTGGCCCGGCGCGCCCCTCGCGCCGCGCCTCGCGGCGCTCCGCCGCTGCTCACCCGCTCTCTCGAGGTCTCCATGCGCCCGCTCTGCCCTTCGCTCGCTCTGATCCTCTGTCTCACGCTGGGCTCTCTCGGGCTGGGCGCCGGCTGCACGGTCGGTCGCGACGAGCCCGAGCCGGGCGCGTGCACCGACGTCGACCAGGACTGGATCTGCGACGAGCTGGAGGGCCTCGACGACCTCGACGGCGACGGCATCCCGAACGCGGGGGATCGCGACGCCGACGGCGACGGGGTGCCCGACGCGATGGAGGCGGGCGACGCCGACCTCGACACCCCTCCGCGCGACAGCGACATGGACGGCGTGCCGGACTACCTCGACCCGGCCTGGCCGATGGCGCGCACCGACGCGGGCCCCTTCGACGCCGGCGCGCCGCCCGCCGTCCCCGACGCGGGCCTCCCCGACTCCGGGATCGACGGCGGGCGCATCGTGATGAGCGTCTGCCCGCCGTCCGCGATCGTCCCCGAGGGCTGCATGCCCGCGATGGACGAGGGCGCCGCGTCCCTGTGCCAGGGCTCGGACGACGACTGCGACGGAATGGTCGACGAGGGCTGCCCGTGCGAGGTCGGCCAGGTGCAGCGCTGCTTCGGCGGCCCGCCGGGCCGGCGCGACGTGGGCGCGTGCACCGACGGGATGCAGGTCTGCGGCGAGTTCGGCTGGGGCCCCTGCGGTGGCGGCATCGCGCCGGGGCCCGAGGCGTGCGACGACCTCGACAACAACTGCAACGGCTGCACCGACGAGGTCGAAGGCTGCGTCCCGGTCGGCTCGTGCCCCGGGCCCGGCGACCCGCGCGTCCCGCCGGCCACCCCGTTCAGCACCTACACCCTCGACGGCTCGCTCTTCTACAGCGGCGCGGACGCGATCGGCTGGCAGTGGGAGGTCGAGGGCACGCCCTGCGACACCATGTTCCAGGCGATCCCCGGCTCGACCGCGACGAGCCAGAACGGCCAGCTCAGCTACACGCTGCGCAACGCTAGCTCGCAGGTCGCGACCCTCGACACCTCGCTGAGCGGCGACTACACGGTGACGATGCGCGTCCGCCGCTCCGGCGGGCTCGAGGACTTCGTCTGCACCTGGGTCGTCCACGTGGGCGGCCCCGGCGTGCGCGTCGAGCTCTGCTGGGACCAGACGGGCCCGACCGCGGGCTTCCTCAACAGCGTCGACCTCGACCTGCACCTCGGCAAGCAGGGCACCACGAGCGCCTGGTTCACCGACGACGACTGCTACTACGCGAACTGCGATGACTTCTCCTTCGGCGCTCGCCCGAGCTGGGGCTACCCGGTGACGCCGCCCGCGATGTGCGTCCTGCCGCCGACCTCGTTCGGACAGTGCGACAACCCTCGGCTCGACATCGACAACGTCTCCGAGTTCACGTCCTACGTCCCCGAGAACATCAACGTCGACAACCCGACGGACGGCGACACGTTCCGCGTGCTCGTCAACTACTTTAGCGGCTCGACGGCAACCCAACCTCTCGTAAACATCTACTGCGGTGGCCAGCTCACCGCGACCTACGGCGCGGCCCCGAACACCGTCCCCGGGTTCAGCAGCAGCGCCACCGGATCCAGCGGGCTGATGTGGCGGGTCGCCGATATCCAGGCGATGGTCAACGCGATGGGCGAGACCACCGGCTGCGCGGTCACCGGGCTCCACCCGCCGATGATGTCCACCGGCTTCTGGCTGACTACCGGCGACACGACGTATTGATCAGCGTACCGCGTCGGCGCTGGCTCCGTCGTTTCGGGTCCGCTTCGTGCTTTGACATGTGGCTTTGATCCACTATCGTCGCGGCGTCTTTCTCCTGGAGGAACCAGAATGGCGCGAGCGAAGAAGTCGTCCGACAAGACCCGTAGAGGCAGCCCCGAGGCGATCGCCAAGCGTCGGGTCGCCCGCGCGCTGAACCGCCTCTTCGAGGAGGGCGGGACGACCACCGCGCTCGATGGCCGCACCCTCAAGCGCAAGAAGCGCCTCATGAAGGAGCTGAAGGACGGCAAGGCGGGCAAGCCGCTCAAGGCCCTCGAGGTGCTCGGCCACGTCACCGAGCTGCTCCAGCTCGGCGAGACGCTGACCACGCTGCGCAAGCTCAAGCCGAAGCTCCCGCCGGCCCCGCCGGTCACCGAGGAGTCGCTGGCGATCTACCGCGAGACGCAGAGCCAGTACGGCTTCGACCCCAAGGCGTGGAAGCTCCTCGGCGTCGATCTCGCGAAGGACGACGGCCCCGCGAAGCCGGCCGCGAAGGCCCCTCGGAAGAAGGCGGCGAAGAAGGCCGCCAAGAAGAAGAAGACGTCGCGCAAGAAGGCCTGAGCCGGGTGGCCGCGCGCCACGGCTCGATCCGACCCGCGCTCCTCGCGGGTCGGTGGTACCCGGCCGAGCCGGACGCGTGTCGGCTCGCGATCGACGAGGCCGCGCAGGGAGCCGACCCCGGCGGCGTCGGCCTGATCGGGCCGCACGCCGGGTGGTCCTACTCGGGCGCCTGCGCGGGCCTGGGCTATGCCGGGCTCGCGCGATCGCGCGCCGGCGCCGATCTGGTCGTCGTCTTCGGCTCGCACCGCGGCCCCGCGGGCCCCGACACGCTCTTCGGGGGCGAGGCCTGGGACACCCCGCTCGGCCCGCTCGAGACCGATCGCGAGCTCGCGCGCGAGATCGCCGAGGCCCTGCCGCTCGAGCCGGAGCCGGTGCGCCCCGCGCAGGCGGACAACGCGGTCGAGCTGCACCTGCCGTTCGTCCGCCGCCTTTTTCCCGACGCCCGCCTCTTGATGCTCGGGGTCGCGGCCGCGCCGGGCGCGCTCGCGATCGGCCGCTGGGTAGGCGAGCGCGTCCGCGCGCGGGGCCGGCGCGCCGCCTTCGTGGGCTCGACCGACCTGACCCACTACGGCCCGAGCTACGGCTGGGCGCCGCGGGGCACGTCGGACGAGGCGGTGCGCTGGGTTCGCGAGGTCAACGACGCGGGCTTCCTCGACGCGGTGCTCGCCGATCGGCCCGAGGCCGCGCTCGCGCACGCGCTCGAGGAGCGGAGCGCGTGCTGCCCCGGCGCGGTGGCGGCCACGATGGAGGCGGTCCGCGCCTACGCGGGCGAGGTCACGCCGCGCCTCGTGGACCACCGGCTGAGCTACGACGTCCGCCCGGCCGAGAGCTTCGTCGGCTACGCGTCCGTCGCGCTCTGACGCGTCTCAGATCGAGATGCTGCCCTTGCGGAAGTCGCTCTTGGCGAGGTGCACGTTGATGCACACCGCCTTGCCGGCGCGGCTCAGCGCCTTGGCCTCGTCGAGCGTCTCGTCGATCCTCGCCGGGTCGGTCAGCAGGAGACCCTTGCCTCCGTAGGCCTCGGCCACGTCGTGGTAGGGCGTCCGCACCAGGCACGTCCCGACGTCGTCACCCAGGAGGTCGACCTGGTCGCGCGCGATCTGCGCCCACGAGGCGTCCGTCCCGATGACCGCGATGGGCGCGAGCCCGTGGCGCGCGCAGGTGTCGAACTCGGCGAGGCTGTAGGCGGACGAGCCGTCGCCCCACACGAGCCAGACCTCGGCGTCGGGGCGCACGCAGGCCGCGCCCACCGCGAAGCCGCCGCCGACCCCGAGGGTCCCGTAGACGCCCGGGTCGAGCCAGGAGAGCGGCCGCCGCGGCTTGAGGATGTAGGCCCCGGTCGCGACGAAGTCGCCGCCGTCGGCCACGATCACCGAGTCGTCGGCCATCTTCTCCTCCATGCGCTGGAAGAAGTAGACCGGGTCGACCAGCTCGCCGTCCGACACCGCGGAGGCCGCGATCTCCTGATCGCGCGCGACCTCGCGCGCCCGCACCGCGTCGAACCAGCCCTCCCAGCGGCCGTCGTTCGAGCCCGTCATCTCGGCGAGCGCACGCAGGAACTCGGCCGGGTGCATCTGCACCGCGATCTCGGGCCGGCGGTTCTTGCGGAGCTCCTCCGCGCTGAGGTTGGCGGAGACGACCGCGGTCTTGGAGCCGAACCCGCGTCCGTACTTCATCCGGAAGTCGAACGGGAAGCCGCAGACGATCACCAGGTCGGCCTCCTTGAGCGCGCGGCCCCGCTTGTGCCTGAACTGGAGGGCGCTGTCGCGCCCCAGCAGCCCGCGCGCCGCGCCGCCGAGCCAGGTCGGCATGCCGAGCTTCTCCACCGCGGCCGCGAGGGACGGCGCGTCGTGGCAGCTCACCATGGTCTGGTTGCCGATCACCAGCGCCGGCCGCTCCGCGCGCCGCACGCGCTCGGCGACCTTCTCGAGCTTGGCGTCGATCTCGCGCGAGCTCGGGCCGGACGCGCGCCGTGTGGGTACCGGGAGCTCGATATGGGGCAGGTGGAATTGCTTGTAGAGGTGGCCCTTGAGGTAGAGGCCGAGCGCCTTGGCGGGGAGCCCCTCGGCGTTCTCGATGCCGCTCTCCGCGAAGTACCAGCCCTTCACGACCGACTCCGGGTAGAGCAGGTCCACCGGGACCTCGACGAAGACCGGCCCCGGCACGCCCTCCTGCGCGATCTCGAGGGCGCGGTGCACCGTCGGCCCGAGCGCGGGCACGGTGCTCACCGCGGTGGCCCACTTCACGGCCGACTTCATCAGCGCGATCTGGTCGATGTCCTGCAGCGCGCCGCGCCCCTTGAGCATCGTGGCGGTCGCGCCGCCGAAGATGAGGAGCGGGGTCTGGGCGAGCTGCGCGTTCTTCACCGCGGTCAAGGTGTTGGTGACCCCGGGCCCGGCGGTGACGGCCGCGACGCCCGGCACCCCGGTCATCCGGGCGACCGCGTCGGCGGCGAAGACCGCGCTCGCCTCGTCCCGGACGTCCACCACGCGGATCCCGCGCCGCTTGGCCCCTACGAGGATAGGTGAGATGTGCCCGCCGCAGAGGGTGAACACGTGATCGATCCCGTGGCGGGAGAGCACCTCGCCGACGATGTCTCCGCCATGCTGTTCGGTCATGGCTCGCCATTCTGCCCGGACGCCTCGCGAGAGCAAGCGGCGACTCAGGCGGGGCCGTCGACCGGCCCCGCGGGCGGCTCCCCCACCAGCCGGTCGCCGCCAGCCTCCTTGGCGCGGTACGCCAGCGCGTCGGCGCGCTGGATGAGCGGCCGCGCGAGATCGTCCTCACGCGCGAACGAGAGCCCCACCGACGCGGTGACCGGCAGGGCCTCGTCGTAGCGCTCGCCGACCGCCCGCACCGCCGCGACCACGCGCTCCGCCACCCGCCGAGCCTCCTCGGCCCGGGTGTCCGGCAAGAGGATCACGAACTCGTCGCCCCCGTAGCGGCCCGGCACGTCGACCTCGCGCGTGTGCCCGCCGAGCGCCTCGGCGATCGCGGTGAGGACCTCGTCGCCGCGGTGATGGCCGTGCTGGTCGTTGACCCGCTTGAAGCGGTCGAGGTCCACCATCAGGACCGCGAGCGGGCTGCCACGGCGCACGCGCGCGAGCTCCTCCTCGAGGCGCGCCATCAGGTGCCGCCGGTTGTAGAGCTGGGTGAGCGGGTCGCGCAGGCTCAGCTCCTCGAGCTTGCGGTTGAGCGCGCGCAGCTCCTCCTCGCGGCGGCGCGTCCGCGTGACGAGCACCCCGACGATCAGGGCCGAGGCGACGAGCAGGATCGAGAAGAGCGTCACCGAGACGAGCGCGTCGATCAGCGGCGGCGTCCCCCCGGACCACGCGGGCGCGTCCGCGCCGTAGGGGACCAGCTCGAGCAGCTCGGCGAGCACGGTGCCGCCGTAAGCCAGCGCGGCGAGGACCGCGAGCCCGACGCCGACCTTCCGGCCGACGACCAGGATGTTCACGATCACCACGAAGAAGTAGATCGAGAGCAGCATCGTGGAGACCGACCCGAGGCGGTGGACCAGGAAGGTGATCGCCGCCACGTCGAGCACGCCGCCGAGGTAGGAGCGGAGCTGCCCGCCCGTCCAGCCTCGCCAGATCATGAGCTGGCCGACGAGCGCGGCGCCGAGGTAGAGCGCGAGCAGCCAGCGGTGGGCGGCGAAGCGCGGGTACGCGATGGGCATGAGCACCAGGACGGCGAGCCCGAGCGCCACTCGGCTCCACCCGGCGACGAGCTGCATGCGGTCCCGCTCGCGCGCGGAGCTCGGTCCTTCGCTCATCCCCTCGATCCCGACCTGTGAGGGTACCAGGCCGCGACGCGGTCGTGATCAGGCGCCGAAGATCTGCGAGAGGTCGAACGGCGGCGTCACGTCGAGCTGATCGAAGCCGCAGTCCGCGGGCCGCTTGTCGGGCCGCCACCTCAGGAAGGTCGCGGTGTGCCGGAAGCGGCCGTGCTGGACGTGATCGTACTTCACCTCCGCCACCCGCTCGACCCGCAGCGGCACCCAGGAGAGGTCCTTGCCTGCGCTCCAGCGACTCGTCATCCCCGGCCGGCGCTCGTCGGTGACCTCCTCCTCCGCCCAGCTCGCCCAGGGGTGCCCCTCGAGCGCGCCCTCGCGGAGCGGCGCGAGCTCCTCCACCAACCTCGCGCGCTCCTCCATCTTGAACGAGCTGGTGACCCCCAGGTGCTGGAGCCGCCCGTCGGCGTCGTAGAGACCGAGCAGGAGCGAGCCGACCAGCGTGCCCGGCCCCTTCTTGTGCCACCGGAAGCCGCCCACCGCGACGTCGGCCGTGCGGGCGTGCTTCACCTTGCGCATCGCGCGCTTCTTGGGCTGGTAGGTCAGCGCGATCGGCTTGGCCATCACCCCGTCGAGGCCGGCCCCCTCGAACCGCGTGAACCACTCGCGCGCCACCGCCAGGTCGCGCGTCATCGGCGTCACGAAGAGCGGCGAGGACGCGTCCGCGAGCGCGTCCTCGAGGCACCGCCGGCGCTCGAGCTGCGGCCGCTCGCGCAGGTCCTCGCCCCCGAGCGCAAGCAGGTCGAAGGCCACGAACCCGGCCGGTGTCTCCTCCGCGAGCCGCGCGACCCGCGACCGCGCGGGGTGGATCCGCTGCTGCAGCGCGGAGAAGTCGAGCGCCCCGTCGCGCGCGATCACCAGCTCACCGTCGAGCACGCAGCGCGCGGGGAGCATCGCGAGGAGCGGCGCCTCGAGCTCGGGGAAGTAGCGGAGCATCGGCTTCTTGTCGCGGCTCTGGAGGTAGAGCTCGCCGCCCTCGCGGAACACGAGCGTGCGGAAGCCGTCCCACTTGGGCTCGAACAGCCAGCCCTCGGCGTCGGCGGGCAGCTCGCCGGCCTTGGCCAGCATCGGCTCGAGCGGGGGACCGAAGGGCAGCTCGGAGATGGGCATCGCGCTCCTCGTCGAACGGATCAGGTGGCAGGGGGGAGCCCGCTCGGGCGGCTCGGGCGGGTCTTGGCGGTGAGCTCGGACGCGCGCCGGAACGGCGCCACCCGCGGGTCGTCCCACGCGCGGAGCACCTCGGGCGGGCCGACCTTGACCACCTTGCCACCGTGGATGAGCGCGAGGCGCTCGCTCTTCTCGAACGCGCTCTGCATGTGGTGGGTCACCACCACGGTGGTGATGCCGAGGTTCTTGCGGAGCGAGCCGAGCAGCCGGTAGACGCGCGTCACGTTGATCGGGTCGAGGCCCTCGGTCGGCTCGTCGTAGAGCACGACCTCCGGGTGCATCGCGACCGCGCGCGCGAGCGCGACCCGCTTGCGCATCCCGCCCGACAGATCGGCGGGCCACATGTGCTCGATGCCCGGCAGGTCGACGGCCGCGAGGGACTCCGCAACCCGCTCGCGGATCTGCGCCTCGCTCATGACCCGTTGTTCGCGGAGCGCGTACGCGACGTTGTCGAGCACGGAGGCCGAGTCGAAGAGCGCCCCCTCCTGGAAGAGCATGCCCACGCGCCGCCGTACGTCCATCCACTGACGCTCGGTGAACCGCGTCACGTCCTGCCCGTCGAAGGCGATCGTGCCTGCGTCGGCGCGCATGAGGCCGATGAGGTGCTTGAGGAGCACGCTCTTGCCGCAGCCCGACTCGCCGATGATCGTCAGGTGCTCGCCGGCGTGGATGTCGAGGTCGAGCCCGTCGAGGACGAGCTGTCCGTCGAGGCGCTTGGTGAGCCCGCGGATCTCGAAGAGCGGCACACGACTAGGTAGCACGGGGCGGCCCGGTCGGGTCGACCGCGGACGGGGTTGACCGAGGGCGGGGTTGACCGAGGGCGGGGGGCCCACCGAAGCTGAAGTCATGAGCCTGTCGTGGATCGCGGAGTCGAACCCGGAGTGGGACGAGGACAAGGCGCGGGTCGTCGCGGGTGCGCCCGACGGCGTGTTCGACAGCCGGTATCGAGACCTGCCCCGCGGCTCGCTCGCGCCGGGCGAGTGGTGGCGCGTGGAGCAGGACGGCCGGACCGTCGGCTACGGCTGGCTCGACGTGAACTGGGGTGACGCGGAGATCCTGCTCGCCACCGACCCCGGGCACCGCCGCCAGGGGGTCGGGAGCTTCGCCCTCACCCACCTCGAGCAAGAGGCCGCGGCGCGCGGGCTGCGCTACCTCACCAACGTCGTGCGCCCCACCCACCCCGAGGCGGACGTGGTGCGCGCCTGGCTGGTGAAGCGCGGGTTCGAGCCGTCCCCCGATGGCCGCCTCCTCCGCGCGGTCGTCCCGCGGCCCTGACACCCGACGCGCCCCAGCGGACGCGCTGCCCCTGATGCGCTGCCCGCCGAAGCGCTGGGCCTGACGCGGCCGGCCGGCTCGCGTAGGATCGCCCCGATGTGGTCTCCCTTCGTTTGGCGCTCGGCGACGTGCGCCGGGGTCCTGGTCGCCGCCGCGCTGACGGCGAGCCCCACGCAGGCGCAAGGAGACCCGACGCCGACCCCCGATGTCCCGATGCAGCAGGGGGCGAGCGCCGAAGCCCGCGCGAGCTTCGACGACGCCACCCAGGCGTTCGAGGTCGGCGACTACGCGCGCGCCGCGGCCGGGTTCCGCCGGGCCTACGAGCTCACCACTCACCCCGACCTCCTCTACAACGTCTACACCTCGCTCGAGCGGCTCAGCGGGCGCGAGGAGGAGGCGGCCGAGGCGCTGTCGCAGTACCTCGATCGAGGTGAGGTCCCGGCCGAGCGCCGGCCCGCGCTCGAGGCCCGGCTGGCCCGGCTCCAGGCGAGAGCGGCCGAGGCGCGCGCGGCCGAGGCGGAGCGAGCCCGGGCGGAGGCGGAGCGAGAGCGCCAGGCCGCCGAGCGGGCCGCGGCCGAGCGGGCCGCCGCGGAGCAGGCCGCCGCCGAGCGGGCGCGTCGAGCGCAGCAGGCGGAGTCGAGCGGCGGGGTCCACCCGGCGTCGATCGGCGTGCTCGTCGGCGCGGGCGTGCTCCTCGCCAACTTCGGCGTGTTCGCGGCCCTGAGCGAGGTCGAGGACGACCGGCTCGCGAGCGAGTGTGGCGTCGATCGCCCGGACCGCGCGTGCACGCGCGACGAGGTCGCGACGCTCGAGGCCTACAACCTCGTGGCCGACGTGAGCTGGATCGCCGGTGCGGCCGCCGGTGTGGCCGGGCTGATCCTCCTGCTCGCGCTGCCCGCAGAGACGGACGGCGACAGCGACGAGGTCACCCTCCTCCCCTGGGCCACGCCCCAGGCAGCGGGGGTCAGCCTCGGGGGGCGGCTGTGAGGCGGCTCGCCTGCGTCACGGCGGCGCTCTGCGTCGCCGGCTGCTCGATCGTGAACGACCCCGCGCGCCACCGGGTGGGACCGGACGGCGCGCTCCCCGACGCGGGCACGGAGGCCGGAACCGACGCGGGCACGGAAGCCGGAACCGACGCTGGCCCGGGCGCCGACGCCGGGCCACCCGACGGTGGGCCGCCCACGGTCTCGCTCGCGGAGATCTGCGTGACGCTGGCGCAGCGCTTCTGCGCGGGCGCGCCGAGCTGCTGCACCGACGGCGCGGCCGACTTCAGCGACTGCAACCGCCAGATGCTCGACGCCTGCCAGCTCGTCTACAACGCCGCGGACTTCCCCGACGTCGTCACCTACGACCCGGTCGCGGGCGCGGCGCTCCTCGCCGAGGGGGAGCGCTACCTCATGGCATGCGACCCGGACGGCCTCGCGAGCTGGCTCAACCGGCGCGACGGCTTCTTCGACGCGGTCCGCGGCACCATCGCAGGAGGCGAAACGTGCACGCCGGCGAGCATGGACGAGGAGGACTACATCTACGCCGTCTTGAGCTGCGCGCAGCCCGGGCAGGTCTGCCGACCGAACGGCGGGACGGGCACCTGGAGCTGCCGCAGCCAGGGCGCGGCGGGCGACATCTGCTACTTCGGGTTCGAGTGCACCGACGGGCGGTGCGAGCGCCCGGGCGTGGTGTCGGCCGAGGGCACCTGCGGCGCCGGCGAGGCGAACGGAGAGCGCTGCCGGGGGAGCGACGAGTGCGCGTCCTACGCCTGCGTGGGCAACAACCTCCTCGGTCCGGTGCTCAGCCGCCACGAGTGCACGGCGCTGGACGCGAACGCCGCGTTCTGCCGCTACGCGATGTGACGCGGCGGCCAGAGCCCCGGCGCCTCAGAAGGCGTCGGGGACGAGGGTGATCGGGGCCGGTCCGTCGAGCGCCACCGGCCGCAGCAGCCGGGCGCGCAGCTCGTCGGCCCGCGGCAGGTCCCGGCTACGGAGCGCCTCGAAGAGGGCCTCCGCGTACCGCGCCGCGAGCGCGCAGTCGAACCGGCACGGGTCGAAGGGCACGAGCGCCTCACGCCGCGGCAGCAGCACGTTGAGGCGACCGAGCGTCCGCGCCGAGCGACCGAGCGCGTCCTCGACCATGACGTAGCGCTCCGACGCCTCGCCGCCGCCCGCGCGGGTCGTCACGCCGCGCGCCACCCGCGCGAGGAACGCGTCGACGCAGCAGGCCGGGTACCCGAGCCGACGGCCGAGCTCGCGGTGAGCCGCGAGCGCCTCCGCGTCCGGCGCCCGCCGGGCCGCGCCGGGGCGCACCGGCTCCTCCACCTCGGCGAGCGCGCGCGCGTCCTCGGCGCGGCGCGCCACGTAGATCAGCCCGCCCACCACCTCGACGGCCAGGCCCCTGGCGCGCCAGCGACGGGCCGCCGCCTCCGCCTGGGTCGCGGGCACCTGGATCCGCAGCGCTGGCTTGATGCCCGCCGAGAGCGCCAGCCGCTCGAGCGCCGGTCCGTCGCCGCGATAGGAAGGCCCCGCCACCCCAGAGGTATCTCGCGCCGGCGAGCGCCCGTCGAGGGGCCGTCGGGCCCGGCCGTCCGCGCCGGCCACGCGGCGGGATGACGGAGGGAGGCGCGTGAGCTATCCGCTCCCGGGTGAGCAACCACGAGTCGACCGACGAGGCGCCGAGCAACTTCGTGCGCGACATCATGGAGGCGGATCGCGAGAGCGGTCGGGTCTCCCAGATCGTCACGCGCTTCCCGCCGGAGCCCAACGGCTACCTCCACATCGGCCACGCGTTCGCGGTCAACGTCAACTTCAGCCTCGCGGCGGAGATGGGCGGCCGGACGAACCTGCGCTTCGACGACACCAACCCCGTCGCGGAGGACACCGAGTACGTCGAGGCCATCGAGCGCGACATCGCCTGGCTCGGCTTCGACTGGGGCGGCGAGGCGCTCTACGCGTCCGACTACTTCGGTCAGCTCTACGACTGGGCCGAGCAGCTGATCCGCGACGGCAAGGCCTACGTCGACAGCCAGTCCATCGACGAGATCCGCGCCGGGCGCGGCTCCTTCCACGAGCCGGGCGTCGACAGCCCGCACCGCGACCGCAGCGTCGAGGAGAACCTCGCGCTCTTCCGCAAGATGCGCGCGGGCGAGCTCGAGGAGGGCGAGGCGGTCCTGCGCGCCAAGATCGACATGCGGAGCCCCGACCTCAAGCTCCGTGACCCGCTGATGTACCGGATCCGCAAGGCGCCGCACCACCGCACCGGGACCGAGTGGCCGATCTACCCGATGTACGACTGGGCTCACGGCCAGAGCGACGCGATCGAGGGCATCACCCACTCGCTCTGCAGCCTCGAGTTCGTCAACCACCGACCGCTCTACGACTGGTTCCTGTCGGCGCTCGGCGTCGAGAGCCCGCCGCGGCAGTACGAGTTCGGGCGCCTCAACCTCGCCTACACCGTCACGAGCAAGCGCCGCCTCCTCCAGCTCGTCGAGGAAGGCCACGTGGACGGCTGGGACGACCCCCGGATGCCCACCGTCTCGGGGATGCGCCGCCGCGGCTTCACGCCCGAGGCGATCCGCGCGTTCTGCGATCGGCTCGGCGTCAGCAAGCGTGACGGCGTGGTCGACTTCGGCATGCTCGAGTACGAGATCCGACGCGACCTCAACGAGCGCACCCCGCGCGCGATGGGCGTGATCGAGCCGCTCAAGGTCGTGATCGAGAACTACCCCGAGGGCGAGGTCGACTGGCTCGAGTGCCGCCTCCACCCGGAGGACGACCGCCACGGGACGCGCAAGGTGCCTTTCTCACGCGAGATCTGGGTCGAGCGCTCCGACTTCATGGAGGAGCCCTTCAAGAAGTGGTTCCGCCTCGCGCCGGGCCGCGAGGTGCGCCTGCGCTACGCCGCGCTGATCACCTGCACCGACGTCATCAAGGACGACGCCGGCGAGGTGGTCGAGCTCCGCTGCACCTGGGACCCGGACTCCCGCGGCGGCGCCCCCAAGGACGGCCGCAAGGTCCGCGGGACCATCCACTGGGTGAGCGCGTCCCACGCGGTCGACGCGGAGGTCCGCCTCTACGACCGGCTCTTCACCGACCCGAACCCCGGCGGCCACGAGGACAAGAGCTTCCTCGAGTTCCTCAACCCGGAGTCCAAGCAGCTCCGCCCCGGCGCCAAGCTCGAGCCGTGGCTCGGCACCCTCGAGCCGGGGACCCGCGTCCAGCTCGAGCGCCAGGGCTACTTCGTGGCCGACGAGATCGACCACCGCGAAGGCGCGCCGGTGCTCAACCGGACGATCACGCTCAAGGACACCTGGGCGAAGCTGGTCGCGCGCGGCCAGGGCTGAGCGTTGGACTGAGCGCTGGACGACCACGCTCGTAGCGGCAACCCTCACGGGGTGCGGAGCCTCCTGTTCGCATCTCTGCTGCTCGTCGGCTGCGGCGCCAAGACCGGACTCCTCGTCCCGGACAGCGGGCCTGACGGCGGGATGGACGCTGGCGTCAACGACGCGGGGATGTGCATGGACCAGCCGGTCGCGCTCACCCGGCGCGGCGCGCAGATCATGTTCGTCGTCGATCGCTCCAACTCGATGGACGACACGATCGACGGGCGCGACGCGGAGATGGTCGGCGAGCCCTCGCGCTGGCAGGAGCTCGCGGCGGCGCTCGCCCTCGCCTTCGCGGGCGCCGATCCGCTGCTCGAGGTCGGGGCCAAGTTCTACCCCAACGCGGACGAGACCATGATGGGGCCGGAGGCCGCCTGCATGGTCGACGAGGGGATCGACCTCGAGCCGGCCCGGGACAACGTGATGCGGCTGCTCGCGTTCTTCGCCAGCACCGACCCGCTGGGGGGGACGCCCACCGCCGAGGCGATCCGCGAAGTGCGCGACTTCTTCGCCCGCCGGCCCGCCCCGGGCGTGCCGCGCTTCGTCGTCCTCGCGACCGACGGCGGCCCCAACTGCAACCCCGACACCGGCGTGCCGCCCGATCGCTGCGTGTGCACCGGCGGCCCGAACGACTGCGCGTCGTCGCCCGAGTTCGGCCCCTACAACTGCCTCGACGATCTGCGCACGGTGCAGGTCGTCGAGGAGATGGCCGCGCTCGGCGTCCCCGTCTACGTCATCGGCATCGACGACCCGACGCGGCCCGATCTGGGCGACGTCCTCGACCGCATGGCCGTCGCGGGCGGCCGGCCGCGGATGGCCCCGGGGGAGCGGCAGTTCTACAGCGTGCGCGAGCGTGACGACCTGCGCTCCGCGCTCGACACCATCACGGGCTCCATCGCGCAATGCGTGTTCACCGTCGAGCCGGCGGTGGCCGGGGGCGTAACGCTCGAGGTCCGGGTCGACGATCGGCTGATCCCGCGGGACGGCTCCCGGCTCGAGGGCTGGGACTTCACCACCGCGGATCGCTCCGAGATCACGCTCTTCGGCGGCGCGTGCCGGCGCGTGACCGAGGCCGGGGGCGAGGTCACGGCCACGATCGACTGCGAGCGGTAGTCGGCCGCGTCCGCGCATGCGCTCGTGGCCGCCAGCGAGCGTTTTCTCACAGATCTCCTCGATGGCGGTACAGCCCACGCCTAGAAAGGGCCCGGTGTGGGGAGCGGGCCGCGTGCGCGGACTCGCCTGGGTTCCGTCGCGTGCGACGGACGGCTTGAGGAGATTGTCTCGAATGAACACGCAGAGAACGCTCATCGCCTTGCTGTGCGCCGCGGCCGTCGTCGGCTGTGACGACGGCTCGGGCAGCGACGCGGGCACGGACGCCGGTGTGGTGATCCTCCAGGACAGCGGCCCCGACTTCGACGCGGGCCCCGTCATTGGCACCGACTCCGGGCCGGGCACCGACTCCGGGCCGGGCACCGACTCCGGCCCCGGCACCGACTCCGGGCCGCTCCCGGACGGCGCGATCCCCGACGCGGGCAACACCGACGGCGGCACGATGACCGACGCGGGCTGCACGCCCATGGTCTGCGGCGCGACCGACTGCGGGATGCTCGACGACGGCTGCGGCGGGACGATCGACTGCGGCGTCTGCGCGATCGGCCAGGCCTGCGGGGCCGACGCCGACTGCGCGTCGATGGAGTGCCTGACGGAGACCGACACCGCGTGGCCGGGCGGCTACTGCACGGCGCAGTGCCGCTACAACACGGACTGCGCGGCCGGCACGCACTGCGGCTACCGCAACGACATCACGCTGCTCGGCGTGTGCGTCGCGGACTGCACCAGCGACGCGGACTGCCGCTCCGACTACACCTGCCACGACGCGGACGAGGCGGGCACGAACGAGTGCGCGCCGAGCGCCACCGGCACCGGCACCGTGGGCACCGCCTGCGCGTCGTACGCGGACTGCGCCGGCGGCAACGACGGCGTCTGCGTGCCGCAGGGCGTCGCCTTCTTCGGCGGGCTGTGCACGCGCAGCTGCATGATCGACTCGGACTGCGGCGCCGGGAACCACTGCGGCTTCATCCCGGCCGGCGGCGGCGAGGGCACCTGCGTGCCGAACTGCACGATGGACTCGGACTGCCGCGGCGGGACGATGGGCTACGTCTGCCAGAACGCGGACGAGGACGCCGGCGGGGTCAACGAGTGCTGGGTTGGCGGCACCGGCGCGGGCGCGCCGGGGGATCCGTGCACCGGCGTCTGGGACTGCGCGGGCGGCGAGAACGCGGCCTGCCAGACCGAGGCGGGCGGCGCGCTCGGCGGCTACTGCCTCCTGCTCGACTGCACCATCGGCGGGACCGACTGCCCGACCGGCAGCCACTGCACCGCGTTCAACGGGGTCAACGCCTGCACCGACGACTGCGCCACGGTCGCCGACTGCCGCGCGCCCGGCTACGCGTGCTTCGACGTCGACGACGACGCGACGACCGAGTGCTGGCAGGCCGGCACGGGGACGGGCGCGGTGGGCGACCCCTGCGACGGCGTCTACGACTGCGCGGGCGGCGACCGCGCGTTCTGCGTGCAGCGCCCGGCGAACGACTTCAAGGACGGGATGTGCCTCCTCACGGGGTGCACCAACCCGAGCATGGCCGGCTCGGACTGCCCGACGGGCAGCCACTGCAGCATCACCGTCGACCCGATGACCATGCTGCCGAACCCGACCGGGCTCTGCGTCGACGACTGCGCGGTGGACGCGGACTGCCGCGGCGCCGGCTACGGCTGCTTCGACCGGGGTGACATCGACACCGCGGCCGAGTGCTGGCCCGCCGGCACCGGCACCGGCGTCACGGGCGACGCGTGCCGCTGGGTCGAGGACTGCGCAGGCGGCCCCACCGCGGTCTGCCTCATCGACCAGATCGCCGGCGTGCCGCCCTTCCGCGGCGGCTACTGCTCGGGGACGTGCACGACCTCGGCCGACTGCGCCGGCGCCGGCGCGTCGTGTCAGCTCAACATCTGCTGGGACAGCTGCCTCGCGCCGCTCGACTGCCGGATGAGCGACACCTACTCGTGCGAGATCCCGCCCTTCACGGGCTTCACCTCCTCGGTGTGCTTCCCCCAGTGACGCTTCGCTGAGGCCGGCTCACGCCGGCCCGAGCCACGAACGAGCCCGCTCCTCGACCGAGGGGCGGGCTCGCGCGTTCGTGGCATGCTCGCGCGATGAGCGTCCGCGTGAGCCAAGCGTTCGACGGCGGGAACGCGGAGGTCCTCGAGGCCTCGGCGCCCGACGCGATCCGCCTCTCGATCCGCCCCGACGCCGGCGGTGAGTTCCTCCAGTGGTTCTACTTCCGGGTGAGCGGCGCCGGCGGCCAGGACCTCGTGATCCGCCTCGAGAACGCAGGCAAGGCCACCTACCCGCGCGGCTTCGCGGACTACCGCGCCGTGGCCTCGGTCGACCGCGTCGCCTGGCGGCGGATCGACACCGACCTCGACGGCGGCGTGCTCACCCTGCGCTACCCGAGCGCGCCGGACAGCGTCTACTTCGCGTACTTCGCGCCCTACTCCATGGAGCGGCACCACGACCTCGTGGCGCGGTGCGCGAGCGACCCGCGCGTGTCGCTGGAGGTCCTCGGCGCGACCCTCGACGGCCAGGATCTCGACCTGCTTCGCCTCGGCGACGGGCCGCTCCAGATCTGGGCCATCGCGCGCCAGCACCCCGGCGAGACGATGGCCGAGCACTGGATGGAGGGCTTCCTCGCGCGGCTCCTCGACGCCGACGATCCGCTCGCACGCCAGCTCCTCGCGGCCGCGACCTTCCACGTCGTCCCGAACATGAACCCGGACGGCAGCCGGCGCGGCCACCTGCGCACCAACGCGGCGGGCGCCAACCTCAACCGCGAGTGGCTCGAGCCGTCGATGGAGCGCTCGCCGGAGGTGTTCCTGGTGCGCGAGCGCATGCGCGCCACCGGGGTCGATCTGTGCCTCGACGTCCACGGCGACGAGGGCCTGCCCTACAACTTCATCGCGGGCTCGGACGGCATCCCCTCGTGGACCGCGCGGCAGGGCGAGCTGCTCGAGCGCTACAAGGCGGCGCTGGCCCGCGCGTGCCCGGACTTCCAGACGGCCCACGGCTACCCGCGCGCGGCCGCGGGCGAGGCGAACCTGCGGATGTGCACGAACTGGGTCGCGGAGACCTTCGGGTGCCTGGCGATGACCCTCGAGCAGCCGTTCAAGGACGCGGCGAACCACCCGATGCCGGAGACCGGCTGGTCACCCGCGCGCTGCGCGCACCTCGCCCGCGGCTGCGTCGACGCCCTCGCCGACGTGCTCGCGGACCTGCGCTGAGCCGGCCCTTCGCTGAGACGCCCCGCGGAGACGCATCTCGCTCGCGCCGGCGCGGCCCTCGATGGTGTAGCCTGAGCAACCGATGGGGGAGGTCATCGAGCTGACCACTTCGCACCACGCGGTCGCCGACGTGGTCGGCCTCCTCGCGCCGAGCGTCGACGAGACGTCGATCGAGCTCACGGCGGATCATCCGGTGCCCGACGGCGAGTGGGTGCGCTTCGACGTGCGGCTGGCGGATGGATCATCGGTGCTCGAGGGGGTCGGCCGCGCGGCCGGCTCGACCCTCCTCGGCGCGGGCGAGCACCGCGTCCGCCTGACGCTGCTGCAGTTCGACGTCCGCAACGAGATCATGTTCGAGCGGATCGTGCTCGCCCGCGACGCGATCGACGGCGGCCCGACCACGGGCAAGCTCCCCCTGCCGGAGCTGGCAGCGGACCTCGCCGCGCGCGCGGCGCCGACCCCTCCGCCCCCCGCGCCTCCGCGGGGGCGCCCCCCCGTGATGCCGTCCCGGCCGCCCGCCGGCTCACGCCCCCCGCCCGCACGCCGGGCCCCATCCCCGGCCGCGCCGGCGCGCCCCCTGCCGCCCCGCCCTCCGTCCGCGGCGCCGGGCCCGGGTCTACGTAGCGCGCCGCCGCCCCCGCCCGGGCGACCGCTCGGCCAGGCTCTCAAGCCTCCCCCGCTGCCGCGCACCGGCACCCTCGCCGCGCCGGAGCCCGCGCCGCGAGTCGCGGTCCCGTCCCCGCGCTCCGTGTCCCAGCTCCCGCCGCGCCCCGTGCCCTCCCGGGCCTCGACGCTGCCCGGATCCGCCGCGGCCCCGACCGAGGAGACCGCCCCGAGCGAGACGAAGCCCCCCGCCGCGAAGCCGGCGATCCCGGAGGCCAAGCCGGCCCCCCGGATCCCGGAGGCGAAGCCGGCCACCGCCAAGCCGTCTCAGGCCGAGCCCGCCGGCGCCAAGCCGGCCACCGAGCCCCCCGCGGCTGGCGAGCCGACGCGGACCCCCGCCCCCGCCAGCGCGCTCACGTCTCTGGGGACGCGGCTGCCCGACGCGGCCGAGTCCTCCTCTGGGGCGCCCTCCCCCTCCGAGCCGCCACCGTCCGAGCCGCGACCGTCCGAGCCCGCGCCATCCGAGCCCGCGCCGCCCGTCGAGGCGACCGCGCCGCAGGAGATCGCCACCCTCGACACCGTCGTGAGCCGCGTCCCGCCCTCGCGCCCCGCGTCCGCCAGCGGCCTCGCCCTCGACGTCCCGGCGCGCCTCGTGGCGCGGGCCCGCGCGCTCGCGCCGACCTTGCCCGACGGGGTCCTCGAGCCCGACGGGCGCGCCCTCCCCGAGGAGGCGGTGCTGCGCGCGGCGCTCCGCCTCGGCCTCGCCTCCCTCGCCGCTCTGGCCGACCTCGATGACGAGTGAAGTTTGCGTCTCGTGGACCCACGCGGTAGGACCCCATCCCCCGACGGGGACGAAGGGAGACTCCGAGGTTGTCCGTCACCACGATCGACACGACGCTGCCCGCGAACCTGTTCGCCGGCGTGGACCAGGCCGGGATCGACATGGAGGACTGCGCGCGCAGCTTCCAGATCGAGCTGCGCAAGCGGCTCAAGGCCGAGTTCCCCAAGGCCAGCGTGTTCCTCCGCTGGAACCCGAACCGCGGCCAGGACATGGACGTGTTGACGCTCCCGCCTGGCGAGGATCAGCCGGGGGAGCGAGTGAAGGAGATCATCGACGGTCTCCTCGCCGAGCCGACCGCCTGGGTGGTCCGCGGTTGAGGCGCCTCGCCTGCGCGATCGCGCTCGTGGCCACCGCGTGTGGCGCGAGCGAGGAGCGCGGCGACCCCGGCCCCGCGGCGACCGAAGAGCCCCCCGCGGCCACCGCGGAGGCGACGCCGGAGCCGGAGAACGACGAGGCGCCGGCCCCCGAGCCGGAGCCGCCCGCCGAGCCCCCACCCCCGCCTGCGCCCCCGCCGATCGAGGTGGAGGCGGGCGTACGCATGGGCCCGATCCGCATCGGCATGACCGCCGACGAGCTCGCCGCGCTCGGCCTCGAGACGACCGAGGTGGACCCGCGCAGCCAGCGCTACGGGCCCTACCGCGTGTGGGTCGAGCGCGGGGCGGTGACGCGGGTCGAGGCGACGATGGGCGACCTCGGGCGGATCCGCTTCGGGGACCGGGAGTTCGAGGCGGGGGTCGACATCTACGCCCTGCGCGACGCGTTCCCGGGGTGCGTGTGGGAAGAGGGCGGCGGCGAGCGCTACCGGTGCGCGGATGGGCGGCTGACGGTCGTCACGACCCACACCATGAACCCGCTGCGCTACACCCTCGGCGTCCGCTCTCGCTGAAATCTCGGTCCGGCTGAAACGCCCGGGAACAGGCCCCCCACTCGTTGGGTTGTGCCTTCGTGGATCTGAGCGTGGATCTGAGCGTGGACCCGCGAGCCGATCGAGGCTCCTCGCGCATCATTGAAGAGAGCGGGCCCTCGGCGCATCCAACGTCTCGAGAGCCCACGATCGAACCACTTGCTTACCACCCGCGAAACTCTCTCGACCTGGGGGTTCCGCTCGACGCGAGCGGGCTCCAGACCTCGAAAGAGTCGGCGACGCGTCTCTCGAGCGCGACGGACCCAAGGATCCCACCTTGCCCGCGAGTCTCAGGGAGCGTGAAACCGAATCGCCCCGTCGTTCGTTGGATCGTTCGATCCGCGTCCGATGAGGAAGGAAGGACCCGTTGACGAACCCCGCCGACAACCCGCCCGTCGATGTCATCGACGCCGCTTTGCTTGAGCTCGGCCGCGAGCGAGGCTTCCTCAGCTACGACGAGGTCTGCGATCGGCTGGCCGCCGACGGCGTGGACCTCGCGCGCGAGGTCCCCCGCGTGATGCGCGCGCTCGAGGCCGAGGGCATCGCCCTCGCCGACGGCGCGAGCCGCGGACGCGCTCCATCCCGGCCCCGCTCTCGCGCGCGCGGCCCCCAGCTCGACAGCGTCGAGCGCTACCTCGGTCGGCTCGGCGACGTGGCCCTGCTGACGCGCGACGGTGAGATCGAGCTCGCCCGTCAGATCGAGCGCGGTCGCGAGCGTGTGCTCGACGTCCTCTGGAACACGCCGGTGACCTTGCCGATCCTCGGCGAGACCCTGGCCGCCCTCGAGGCCGAGCGCGTCAGCGTGCGCGAGGTCGTCTCGGCCTCGCTGCGCAAGGGCACCGAGGAGGAGGCCGCCGCTCTCGCGGACACCCTCGAGAAGCTCCGCGCCGTCGCGCGGCTCGAGGCCGCGATCGCGTCTACGAAGAGCGCGGCGCGCGCCACCAAGCTGCGCGCGGAGCGGGCCGAAGCGCTCGGTCAGCTCAGCTTCCACGAGAAGATCCTCGAGCGCATCTACACCCGCTTCGACGGGCTCCGTGCGCGCCTCCGTCGCGCCGAGCGCCTCCAGGGCGTCGACCCGGCGGAGGCCAAGCGCCTGCGTCGCGCGGTCGAGCAGGAGGCGGGCACGAGCGCCGCGGTCGTCCGGGAGAGCGCTGAGGCGCTCCGGGAGGGCCTGGCCGCGGTCGACGAGGCCAAGGCCGAGATGGTGGAAGCCAACCTGCGCCTCGTGGTCTCGATCGCCAAGCAGTACCGGGGCCGCGGGCTCCCGTTCCTCGACCTGATCCAGGAGGGGAACATGGGCCTCATGCGCGCGGTCGAGAAGTACGACTACCACAAGGGCTTCCGCCTCTCGACCTACGCCGGCTGGTGGATCCGCCAGTCGATGAACCGCGCGACGCAGGAGCAGGGCCGCACGATCCGCGTCCCGGTGAACGCGCTCGAGCGCTTCCACCGCGTGATGCGGCTGATGAACGAGCTCACCCCCAAGCTCGGCCGGGCGCCGACCCCGCGTGAGATCGGCCGCCGCCTGGACATGCCCGAGGCGCGCGTGCGCGAGCTGCTTCAGGCGATGCGCGACACGGTGAGCCTCGACGTCCCGGTGGGCGAGGATGGCAGCTCGACCCTCTGCGACCTCGTGGTCGACCCGGAGCAGTCCACCCCGATGCAGCCCCTGGTGGACGTGAGCCTCGAGTCCGCGCTCCAGGACGCCCTCTCGACCTTGTCGCCGCGCGAGCGCGAGATCCTCGAGATGCGCTTCGGGATGGGCGGCGAGGAGGAGCACACCCTCACGGACGTCGGCGACAAGTTCGGCCTCAGCCGCGAGCGCATCCGCCAGCTCCAGGTCCAGGCGCTCAAGAAGCTGCGCGAGGCGAGCGGTGCGGCCCTGGCCGACTTCGCCGAGGCCTGAGCCGCCGGTCGCCGTGCCTCGCGCGAATCCGTGATCCGCTGACCCGGGGCGAGCGGGTATGCTCGCTCCCCCGGGGTGGCGAGCAAATCCGACAGCAAGTTCGGCACGTTCGGCGGCGTCTTCACGCCGTCGATCCTGACGATCCTCGGCGTCATCATGTACCTGCGCCTGCCCTGGATCGTGGGGCACGCGGATCTCACGATGGCGCTCGGCATCGTGCTCGCCGCGCACGTGGTCAGCGTCTGCACGGGCCTGAGCATCTCGTCGATCGCGACCGACAAGAGCGTCGGCGCCGGCGGCCCCTACTACATCATCTCGCGGAGCCTCGGCCTGCCGATCGGCGGCACGCTCGGCGTCCCGCTGTTCCTCGGGCTGAGCTTCTCGATCAGCCTCTACGTGATCGGTTTCTCCGAGAGCTTCCTCGCGGTCCTCGACGTCCCGATCACCCCCAACGCGCTCCGCGTCTGCGGGACGATCACGATCGTGCTGCTGACGATCATCACGTTCGTCAGCACGTCCCTCGCGATCAAGACGCAGTACCTCATCCTGCTGCTGATCGGCGTCTCGCTCCTCGCCGTCTTCACCGGCGATCCCGACCGGCTGCAGCCCGAGGCGCTCGTCAACGAGCCGGGCGACGGTGACCTGAAGACCCTCTTCGGCATCTTCTTCCCCGCGGTCACCGGGTTCACCGCGGGCGTCAACATGTCGGGCGACCTGCGCGACCCGAAGCGCGCGATCCCCGCCGGCACGATGGCCGCGATCGTGGCCGGGCTGGGCGTCTACCTGGCGCTCGCGATCTTCCTCTCGCTCCGGGTCCCCACCGAGCACCTGCTCCGGAACCCGCGCGTGCTCGAGCAGATGGCCCTCTTTGGCCCCGCCGTCACCGCCGGCATCTGGGGCGCGACGCTCTCGAGCGCGCTCGGGAGCATCCTCGGCGCGCCGCGGATCCTCCAGACGATCAGCGCGGACGGGATCACCCCGCGCTGGTTCGCCAAGGGCTACGGGAAGACCAACGAGCCGCGCAACGCGCTCCTCCTCGCGTTCGTGATCGGCGAGCTGGGCATCCTGATGGCCGAGCTCGACGCGATCGCGCGCATCGTCTCGATCGTCTTCATGACCCTCTACGGCTTCCTCAACGTGGCGGCCGCGATCGAGGGCTGGGTGAGCCCGGACTTCCGCCCGGACTTCCGGATCCCGAAGACCGTCAGCGTCGTGGGCGCCGTCACCACGCTGCTCTTGATGATCAACATGGACCTCGCCGCGATGGCGGGCGCCACCGTCCTGATGGCGGTCCTCTACGTCTGGCTCCAGCGGCGCCAGCTCGCGCTCGAGTCGGGGGACGCGTGGGAGGGCATCTGGTCGTCGCTCGTCCGCGCCGGGCTCCACCGCCTCTCCACCGCCACGCGCCAGACCCGCAACTGGCGACCCAACATCCTCATGTTCCGGCCGGACGACGGCGCGCCCCGCGAGGCGCTCCGCCGGACCGCGGGGTCGCTCATCACGGGCAACGGGATGCTCACCGATCTGCGGCTGCGAGCCCCCGGCGAGCGCTCGACCGCGATCGACGACCTCGACGAGGGCCCGGTCGTCGGCGTGTTCGGTCGCTCGGTCGAGACGGCGGACCCCTTCGCGACGATGGACGCGCTGGCGCAGTTCCATGGCTTCGCGGGGATCGAGCCGAACACCGCGCTCATCGACTGGGACGCCTACGCGGCGGACGGCGAGCGCTTCGGGGGACTGATCGATCGCCTCCGCGAGCGCGACCTCAACGTGCTCCTCTTCAGCGACGCGACCCACGAGCCGCCCCCCGGCTCGGACCCGCGGGTCGACGTCTGGTGGCGGCCCGACAGCTCGCCGGCCCTCGGCATCTCGCTCGCCCGCTTCCTCACGGGGAGCGCGGCCTACCGCGGCGCGAAGGTCCGCTTCCTCACCGTCGCCCCCCGGAGCGCGATGGGCGACGGCCTGAGGAACGCGGCGCGGCGCATGCTCGAGGAGGCGCGGCTGAGCGCAGAGGTCGAGGTGATCCTCGACAGCGTCGATCCCCGGCCGCTCGCCGAGCACGTCGCCGATCGGTCCCGGGACGCGAAGCTCGCGATCGTCGAGCTGCCCGCACCGCCGCTCGCGCCGGTCTTCGACGAGCTCGCGGCGGTGACGAAGGCGGTCCCGAGCGTGCTCTTCACCGCGCCGAGCTCCGTGTTCCGGAGCGTCGGCCGCGTCGTACGCGAGGTCGAGCCGGACCGAGACCCGGTCGAGCCCGCGCCCCTGACCCTCGAGCCGCTCTCGCTCCCGGGCACCGAGGCGCTCGCGCGGCGCGCCGAGTCGTTCGCGGCGCGCCTCGAGGCGGCGGCCCTCGCGCTCCATGACGACGCCCTCGCGCGGATCGCGCGCCGCGACGCCAAGCTCCTCGAGCGGGTGACCGACACGGTGGAGCGACACTTCTCCCAGCTCGCGGCCGGCCTCGACACCCCGAACCCGACCAAGCGCCGCCGCCTCGTCAACCGGATCCAGTCGTCGCTCCTGCTCGACTACCAGAAGGTCATCGACGAGTTCGTGCAGCAGGATCTCGTCGACCAGCGCGACATCCTCGAGGGGCGCCTCCTCGCGCTCACGAGCGACGCGACCCTCGTCGAGGCGGACGGCGCGACCGAGGTGACCCGGCCGGCCGCGGACTTCGCGGCGCAGCCCGACGACTCGCGCGAGCTGACGCGGCTCAAGGCCGCGCGCTTCAAGGAGGCGAGCGGTGACACGGTCACCTACACCATCGACGTCGAGCCGCTGCAGCGCTTCTACGTGGACAAGGAGCTCCTCGCGCTGGCCGAGGAGACGGTCCACGAGCACGTGACCGAGAGCTGGAAGCTCACCATCCAGCTCATGCGGCTGCTTAACGCCTCGCGCACCTCCATGACGCTCATCCACGGCGGCCCGCAGACCGACGGCGAGGCCCTCGGCGCGTTCGTCGAGTCGGAGCGGGACGCGGCGACCGGGCGGCTCGCCGACCTCTGGGAGACCCACCTCGCGCGCTGCGACGCGCGACGCGGCGAGCTCGCGGCCCACGCGCGAGAGCTCGCCCAGGACTACGCAGACGACCTCGACCGCGTGGACTACCCGCTCTTCGTCGCGGCGCGCCGCCGGCCCGTGAGGGACGCGGACGCGGCCCGCGCAGAGCTCGTCCAGGCGGCTACGGTGTTCTTCGACAACCAGCGCGCGCTGTTCGAGCGGGCGCGCGCCGGCCTGCGCGTCTCCGCGTTCCAGCACCGGCTCGCGACGATCGTCGAGCGCACGCGCGAGGCGATCACGATCGAGGTGAGGAACGGGGTCCTGAGCGGTTGCCGCGAGGTGGAGCGCGAGCTCGCGCGGTTCCTCGACGACGAGTCGCTCGACAAGCTGCGGGTCAGCGCCGACCTGTCGCACCGCTTCGATCCGCAGCAGGTGATCGATCAGCTCGCGCGGGACGGCCAGCGCTCGGCGGAGGAGCTGCCCGAGTCGGTGCCCACCCTGAGCGACGAGTCGATCCAGCGGCTCGCCGAGGGCGACGCGGACGAGGTCGAGGTCGTCGACCTGCCGCTCAAGCGCCTAGCCCAGTTCCTGGTCGACGCGGAGCTGGTGGGCCCCCTGACCGAGCTGCTGGCCACCGTGCCTGCGCTCGAGGAGCGCGCGCTCGGGGTGGCGGAGGACGTCATCCGGCTGCTCGCGTTCCACCAGCAGGAGCTCGAGGCGGGCCGCGCCGAGGCGAGCTTCCACGCGCACATGCGCCCGGTGGTCGAGAGCGGGATCGAGCGCGTGCGCGCCGAGAAGGCGCCGCTCGAGGCGATCATCCCGGAGGTCGAGGCCGCGCTCGACCGGCGGCTCGAGGCGGTGCTCCGCGGGACCGACGTCTACGAGCTCACCGGCTCGGCCCAGGCGCTCGGCCAGCACATCCGCCGTCACCAGGGTCAGCGCGCGGTGTCGGGCGCGCAGTCGCTCGCGCTTCGAGGCGTGGCGCGGATCCGGCGCACGCTGGTCGGCGCGATCTACGGGCGAAGCGCGGGCGTGATCATGGCCCAGCGCCTGCGCGACCAGGGCGAGGCCGCGGGCGCGCTCGTCGACCTGGTGTCGCGCTTCGTCGAGGGGATGAGCCCCTCCGCCTCGGTGCTCGAGGACCTGCCGTTCTACTACCGGCAGCTCTTCTTCGGGAAGACGACCCTCAACGAGACCTTCTGGGTCGAGCGCGAGGTCGAGCTCGCGAGCGCGCGACGCGGCATCTCGCAGCACGAGCGGGGCGCGCGCGGCGTGCTCGTGGTCACGGGCGAGCGGGACAGCGGCAAGACCGCGCTCTGCCGCCGCCTCGCCGGCCGCGCGCTCTCGGGCCGCGAGGTGTTCTGGGTCACCCCGCCCGAGACGTCGACCCCGCGCGTCGACGCGTTCCGGCAGGCGCTCACCGACGCGACTGGCCACGGCGGGCGGCCGACGAACATCATCGCCGCGGTGCCGGACCGCGCGGTGGTGGTGATCGAGGACCTCGAGCTGTGGTGGGAGCGGAGCCCCGGCGGCCTCGCGGTCGTCGACGAGCTGCTCTCGCTGATCGAGACCCACGCCGGGCGGGTGCTCTTCGTGGTGGAGATCGGCGTGCACGCGCTCGAGCTGCTGGGTCGCTTCCGACCGCTGCTTGACCACGCGCTCAGCGTGGTCGAGTGCGGGCCGGTCGACGCCGAGGCGATCAAGGAGATCGTGACGCTCCGCCACGCCTCGACGGGGATGCGCTTCACCCTCGAGGGCGTGCACCAGGACGAGCTGTCGGACTGGCGCGAGGCCCGCCTCTTCAACGGGCACTTCAGCGCGAGCCGGGGCCTCGTCGGGGCGGCGCTCACGTCGTGGATCACCCACATCGAGGGGGCCGACGGGCGCTCGATCGCGATCGCGCCGGCCGCGCGCGACGACTGGGAGCTGCTCGACCGCCTGCGGCCCGAGTGGGTCGCGCTGCTGGTGCAGCTCCTCTTGCACAAGCGCGTCACGACGGCCGGCCTCGCCCGGGTGAGCGGCCTCGAGCGCCGGGCGCTCGATCACAAGCTCGACGTCCTGACCCGGATGGGGCTCGTCCACCGCTCGCAGAGCGGCACGCTGCGCCTCAACCGCTTCGTCGCCCACGCCCTGGTGGAGCGGCTCCGCGCGCGGAGGGCCATCTCGTGAGCGCGCCGTCGACCTGGGAGGTCCTGCGGGTGCTCGTCTACGGCGGGCTCCTCTACGCGGCCCTGCGCGGCGCGCGCTTCGGGATCGACGTAGCCCCCCTCTCGGCCCTGCGCCGCGAGGCGCTCCGGCGCGCGTTCCCGGCGTTCGCGGGGCTCTGCGCGGTCGGCTACCTCCTCTACGTCTGCGGCGCGCTGACCGAGCCCGGGACGCCGGCGTTCTGGATCGCGATCGCGATCGTCCTCCTGGGCAGCCTCGGCGCCTCGTGGTTCGCGCTCTACGACATGGTGAGCGGCGTCTTCCTCAAGCTCGGTCGCGTCTGCCAGGTGGGCGACTACGTGCGGGTCGGCGACGTGCAGGGTCGGGTCGAGCGGATGGGCGCGCGCGTCCTCGTGGTGGAGACCGCACGGGGCGAGGAGGCGATCATCCCGTACAGCCGCGTGGTGCGCGACTCGGTGCTGCGCACGCCGGTGTCCGAGCGCGGCACGCTCCACGTGTTCGAGCTGCACCTGCCCGGGCGGCCCGCGGTGGCCGAGACCAAGCGCCGCATCCGCGAGAGCGCGCTGCTCTGTCACTGGGCCGCGGTCGCGCGCGACCCGGAGATCGCGGTCCTCGACGCCGACCGCTACGAGGTGACGGTGTTCGCGCTCGACGCCGACCGCGTGCGCGAGGTCGAGGAGGCCGTCCGCGCGGGGGTCGACGCCTCGGCCCCGTGAGCGAACCGTTGGGCGCCCTCAGCCGAGCAGGCGTGCGTAGACGAGCCAGGCGGCCCCGAGCGCGAGGACACCGCCGACCAGGATCCCCACGAGCGCCGCGACGATCACCACCACGCGCGTCGAGCTCGAGCGCGGCGGCTCGGTCATCAGCGCGGGCGGGATCTCGCTCCGGATCGTCTGACCGCCCGCGCCGTCGAAGCCGTCATCGACCGCGGGGAAGTCCGCCGAGCGGAAGGCGTTCGCCTCCTCCTCGAGGGACACGTCGATCTCGATGTTGGGCTCCGGCCCCGTCAGGAGCTGGAGGGTGGCCGGCCGGTCCTCCGCCTCGCCGAACACGGACTCGGTGCGCACGGTCGCGTCCTCGTGCACCTCCCAGTCGAGATCGATCGGCGCCTCCCCACGGAGCCGGAGCGTCTCGGCCATCGTGCGCGCCGACTGCCACCGGTCCGGCAGGGCGCGCACGAGCGCTCCATCGACCGCGGTGGCGAGCCACTCGGGCAGATCCGGGCGCACGTCCCGGAGGCGCGGCGGATCGCTGTTCATCAGCCGCGCGATGAGGCGGTTGTAGGAGTCCTCGTCGTACGGCGGGCGCCCGGTGAGCGCGTGGAAGAGGACCGCGCCGACCGACCAGAGATCGGCGCGCGAGTCGACCGGGTCCCCCGCCGCCTGCTCGGGCGCCATGTACCAGGGCGTGCCAAGCACGGCGCCCTGCTGGGTAGAGTAGACCTCGGGCCCGCTCTTGCTGTGCTTGGCCACGCCGAAGTCGATGATCTTCACGCGCAGGGCGCCGCGATCGTCGCGGGTCAGGAAGAGGTTCTCGGGCTTGATGTCGCGGTGGACGATGCCCCGATCGTGGGCCGCGGCCATCCCCTCGAGCACCTGGACCCCGCACTCGATGATCTCGTCGAGGCGCAGGTCGTTCGACTCGATCGCGTCGTCGAGGGTGCGGCCCTCGAGCCGCTCGAGCGCGATGTAGAGGGAGCCGTCGGGCTCCGCGCCCGCGTCGTAGACGTCGCAGATCACCGGGTGGTCGATCTCCGCCGCGGCCCGGGCCTCGCGCAGGAACCGGACCCCGTAGCCCTCGTGCTCGGCGATCGCGGGGTCGATCACCTTGAGGGCGACGTGCTTACGGGTGAACTGGTGCACCGCCGCGTAGACCGCCCCGATCGCGCCGCGACCGATCAGCCGCTCGAGGCGATACTTGCCCGCGATCAGGCTCCCCACCCGGGCGTCCGCCGCTGCCGTTGACCCGTTCACTGCTCGCCCCTCGACCTCCGCAGGGATACCCCGCGCGCCCCGCGCCGCACAACCGGCCCGGCTGACGGTTCCTGGACGGGGACGCCCGATCCCCTACCCTGACCGCGCACCGTGGACCGCGACTCGCGCTCGCTCGCTCGGCCGGGGCCCCGGACCGGCTACCATGCCCCGATTCGGGCGCTCGCGCTCGGCCTCACCCTGCTCGGGGCGTGCGAGACCGCACCGCGCGCGCCGGTGGAGCCGAGCCCGCCGGCGCCCCCGACGGCCCCCGTGCCGCCCGCTCCCCCGGCGGCCGCTCCCGCCTCGGCTCCGCCCCGCGCGGTGGTGGCGCCCTCTATCCGCGCGACCTGCGCGCCGTCGCGGTCGCTGCCCCTGGACCTGCACACGCGCGCCTACTCGACGGCCGGCGGCGCCCCGCTCCACCTCGACGTGGCCGCGCCGGCCCGGCCCGGGCCGCACCCCTGGGTGGCGGTGTTCCACGGCGGGGGGTGGAGCGCGGGGGCGCGCGGGCACGTCTACGAGGAGCTGCGGCACCTGACCTCGCTCGGCTACGCGGGGGTCGCGGTCGACTACCGGCTCGTCGCGGCCCGGGGCCAGAACCGGCACCCGACTCAGGTCGCGGACGCGCGCTGCGCCGTCCGCTACCTGCGCCGTCACGCGGACGCGCTCGGGCTCGACCCCGACCGCGGCGCGGCCCTCGGCTACTCCGCGGGCGGCCACCTCGCGCTCATGCTCGCCCTCGCGCCGGAGGCGGAGGGCCTCGACGACTGCGAGGACCTCACGACCTCGCCCGCGGTGCAGCTCGCGATCAGCTTCTATGGGCCGACCGATCTGCGGCCGGAGGCGCCGCTCGAGCCGGCCGCCGTCCGGATCGTGAACCGCTTCCTCGGCGCCGATCGCGACCAGGCTCCCGCGCGCGCCGCCGCCGCCTCGCCCATCACCTACGTGGGCGCGGTGGACGCGCCGGTGATGCTCGCCCACGGCGGGCTCGACGGGGTCGTCCCGCTCGAGCAGTCGCGCGCGCTCCGCGCCGCGCTCGCGCGCGGCGGCGTCCCGGTCCAGCTCGTCGAGGTGCCGCGATCCGGGCACGGCTTCCGCCTGTTCGGGCGTCAGTCGCCCGAGGCTACGTGCACGACCCTTGCATTTCTCGAGGCCGCGCTGGGCGACACGACCGACGACCGGTGACGCAGCTCAGAAGCCGACGCGGCGCATCACGAAGCGCGGGAGACCACGGATGACGGCCATGATCGGGGCCCAGGCGACCGGCGCGTAGACGACCGGGCGCCCGGCGTCGATCGCGGCGAGGACGCGCTCCGCGACATCCGTCGGCTCGCCGGCGAAGGGCGGCGGGTCGAGGTGGGCGGTCATGCCCGTCTTGACGAAGCCCGGCTTGACCGTGATGACCTCGAGGCCCTGGGCGCGGAAGCGGTGATCGAGGCCCTCGAGGTAGCGGCTGAGGCCCGCCTTGGTCGCGCCGTAGATCACGACCGGCTTGCGGCCGCGCTCGCCGGCCACGCTGCTGAACACGCAGAGCGTGCCCCCGCCCCGCGCGAGCAGCCGCTTGCGCGCCGCCTCGCAGAACAAGATGGTGTTCGTAAAGTTGACGTTCAGGAGCCGGCGCGCGAACGCCGGGTCGGCCTCGAGCTCCTCCTGAGACGCGAAGACCGCGGCCGTCACCACCACCGCGACGCGGCCCTCGGGCGCGCAGGCCGCGAACGCCGCGTCGAGCGCCGTCTCGAAGCCCTCCGGCTCGGCGAGGTCGCAGGCCGCGGAGCCCCGCGGGGCCGCGCCGCGGACCGCGAGATCCTGGCCGACCGCCTCGAGCTCGTCGGCGCGACGACCGAGGAGGAAGAGTCGATCGCCGCGCTCGGCCATCCGCCGCGCGAGCGCGCGCCCCATGCCCTTGGTGGCCCCGAGGAAGATCACGTCCATCGCGGTCGTCTACACCATCCGAGCGCGGGCGACGAGCCAGGCTGGTAGGATCGGTCGAGGGAGGCGCCGCGTGGAGAGATACGAGCTCGGGCGAGACGAGGACGGCAACGACACCGTCGTCGTGCCCTACCGGGGCAGGACGCTGCTCGCGCACAACATGTACTACCAGGGCACCGGCTTCACCTACGAGGAGCGGTCCGCGCTGCAGATCATGGGCCTGTTGCCGATCCGCGCTCGCACGATGGAGGAGCAGGCGGAGCAGGCCTACGCCCACGTGATGACCGGCCACACGCCGCTCGAGCGCTACGTGAACCTCGTGGCGCTCGAGTCGCGCAACGCGCACCTCTACTACCGGGTCCTCGTCGACCACCTCGAGGAGATGCTGCCGATCGTCTACACGCCGACGGTGGGCGAGGCCTGTCAACATTACTCGCGACTGTTTCGCAAGGGGCGCGGGCTGTGGATCACCCCCGACCACCGCGACCGCATCGCGGACGTGCTGCGCTGCGCGCCCTACGAGGACATCCGCCTGATCGTCGTGACCGACAACGAGCGCATCCTCGGCCTCGGCGATCAGGGCGCCGGAGGGATGGGCATCCCCGTGGGCAAGCTCGACCTCTACGTCGTCGGCGCGGGCATCCACCCGACCAAGACGCTCCCGATCAGCCTCGACGTCGGCACGGACAACCAGGAGCTGCTCGAGGACCCGGCCTACCTCGGGTACAAGGGCGAGCGCCTGCGCGGCGCGGCCTACGACGCGCTGGTCGAGGAGTTCGTGGTCGCCGTCCGCGAGGTCTTCCCGCAGGCCCTCCTGCAGTGGGAGGACTTCAAGAAGGCCAACGCCTTCCGCCTCCTCGACCGCTACCAGGATCGGATCCTCAGCTTCAACGACGACATCCAGGGGACGGCCGGCGTCGCCCTCGCGGGGGTCGTCTCGGCGGGGCGGATCAGCGGCACGCCGATGGAGCAGCAACGCGTGGTCCTGCTCGGGGCCGGGGCCGCGGGGATCGGCATCGCGCGGCTGCTCCGCGCCGAGCTGAGCCGCCTCGGGGTGAGCGGCGAGGAGCTCACCTCGCGCATCGCGCTGATCGACAGCCGCGGGCTCCTCACCGACGCGCGCGAGCACAGCGAGCAACACAAGCGCGACTTCGCCTGGCCCAGGGAGCTCGCGGCCAAGCACGGGCTAGACGCCGACGGAGACAACGACCTGCTCGAGACGGTGAAGGCCCTGAAGCCGACGGTGCTGATCGGCACGTCGGGTCAGCCGGGGACCTTCACCGAGCCGGTGGTGACGGCGATGGCCAAGGCCGTGGAGCGGCCGGCGATCTTCCCCTTCTCGAACCCGAACTCGAAGGCCGAGGCCCACCCGCGCGACCTCGTCTCGTGGACCGACGGCAAGGTGATCATCGCGGCGGGCAGCCCGTTCCACGCCGTCGAGCACGGCACCAGCTCGATCCCCGTGTCCCAGGGCAACAACGTGTATGTGTTCCCGGGCGTCGGGCTCGGGTGCCTGGCGGTCGGCGCGACCAAGGTGACCGAGTCGTTCTTCGCCGAGGCCGCTCACGCGATCGGTCGCTGCGTGACCGACGCCCGCATCCACGCGGGCGAGCTCTACCCGCCGCTCTCCGAGCTGCGGCGCGTCAGCCGGGAGGTCGCGGTCGCGGTCGGCAAGCACGCGGTCGAGCTCGGCCTCGCGCCGGAGGCGACCGAGAAGGAGGTCGAGCGCAACGTGGACGCGATGATGTGGTTCCCGCGCTACCCGCGGATCCTCGTCGAGTAGGCGCGCTGTCCCTCTGCGTCGCGGCGCCCCGGCGCGCGACCCGAGGACGCCCGCGCTGTGGCATGATGGAGCCGTGCCGCGCGTCGCAGTCTGGAGGGTCATCGGGATCGGAGCCCTCCTGATCACCGCCCTCGGGCTCGCCGCCCCGCCGGCCGCGGAGGCCCAGTCACGCGGGCAGCTCCGGCAGGCGCGCGAGCTGTTCATGCAGGGGGTGGCGGCCGCGCGCGACGGGCGCTGGGCGGCGGCCCGGACCGCCTTCGAGCGCTCGCTGGACATCACCGAGCGGCCGAGCACGGTGGTGAACCTCGCGGCCGCGCTCGCCCAGACCGGCCAGCTCCTCGAGGCGGTCGAGCGCTACGAGCGCTTCCTCGCCATCGCGACTGGGCGCGACGCGCGGCTGCGCCCCGACGCGGAGGAGGCCCTCGCCCGGGTCCGCGAGCGCATCCCCCGGCTGCGCCTCCAGGCGGGAGAGCTCGGCTACGACGACGTCATCGAGATCGACGGCGAGGCGGTCGACCGGGCGCGCGCGGAGCAGGGAGTCGAGCTCGATCCGGGCGCGCATCACGTCGCGGTGCGGCGCGGTGACGAGGTCGTGTTCGAGGAGCACCTGAACCTCGCCGAGGCGACCGTGGAGGTCTGCGCGCTGACGCCGCGAGCGGTCGACGGCCCGGACGACGAGCGCGCGGCGGCCGAGGAGCGGGTCGAGTCCGCGCTCGAGGCGAGCACGTCGGAGACGGGCGGAGACGACGGCGTCGCGATCGGCGTCGGCGTCGGGATCGGCGCGGCGGTCGCCATCGCGGCCGCGATCGTGATCGTGGTCGTCGTGACGAGCGAGGAGACCGAGCTGCCCTACCAGGGCAACCTCGGCGGCGGCGTCATCCGCTTCTGATCCTCCTGCCGGTCGCACGTCCCGAGGGGCGCTCAGGGCGCCAGCGCGAGGGGCAGCGGGGCGAGGCTCCAGGTGATCTCGCTCCGGGGCGGCGCGCGCCGGATGACCTCGCGGCGCAGCCCGGACGCGCCGAGCGTGTAGCGCCGGAGCTCCCCGCTCGGGTCGTCGGCCACGTAGAGCTCGTCCGCCCCGTCGGCGTCGAGATCCGCACACATCGTGGCGTGCTCGAAGCCGCGGCTGTCGGCGTCGAACAGGCCCACCGACCAGGCCTCGCCCGCGCGCCGCGGCGGGTCGAGGCGGAACAGGCCCGCCGAGAAGGTCGCCGCGATGAGGGCGCGCCGACCGTCGCCCTCGAGGTCGCAGGCGACGAGGAAGCGCGTCATCCGGTCGTCGAGGGTCGCGATCCGCTCGCCGCCCGGAGGGCCGTCGTGGATGATCCGGCGCACCTCCACCGGCTCGACGATCCGGAGCGCGCGGCTCGTGCCCTCGGTGCGCGCCTCCACCGCGACGTAGAGCTCGTCGCGCCCGTCCGCGTCGAGGTCGACCACGAGCAGCTCCTTGGCGTGACGCCGGCCGAGGTCGAGGACGACCTCGGGGCCGCGCGCCTCGGCGGGGACGTAGCGCACGACCTCGCCCGGCTGGTCGGCGCCCGGCACGACCGCGTTGGGCACCGAGCGGGCAGCGTAGACCTCGAGGACGCCGTCGCCGTCGAGGTCGCCCGCCTCCACCTCGTGCACGATGGTGTTCGGCCGCCGATCGAGCTCGGTCACCTCGAAGCCGCCGTCCGGCCGCGGCGAGAGCACCGCGACCTCTCCCTGGTCATGCAGGCCCACCACCAGCACGTCGCCCGACAGGCCACCGGGCGCCGGCCGGTCGCCGTAGAGCCGCGCGATCGTCAGGTCGCGGACTCGCCCGCGCTCGAGGGAGACGTCGGGCCGCCAGAGCTCGGTCGCCACGAGGCGCTCGCCCTCGGAGCGCCAGAGCTTCACCGACGCGGCGCCCCCCGCGAGGGTCACGATCGACAGCGGCTGCGGGCCCGGCGGATCGAAGGCACGCGCGTGATGGAACACGTTGGCCGTCGGGTCCTCGAGCACGTCGCTCACCCACGATCCGTCGACGAGGCGCAGGCGGGTGAGACGCGCGCCGAGCGGTCGCTCGTCGTCGGCTCCGGTGGCCGACGCCGCCACCAGCAGGCCGGTCTCCAGGGTGTCCCCTCGAGGCTGCGGCGCGCTCGACGCGGGCTCGCTCGACGCGGGCTCGCTCGGCGCGGGCTCGCTCGACGCGGGCTCGCTCGACGACCGCTGGCACCCCACCAGCGCAAGCGCGGCGGCGAGCGCGGTCCAGGCCGCGCGGCTCACGGGCAGCCGAAGTTGATCGTGGCCGTCGCGCCGTTGGAGTACGTGAGGTTCAGCCCGCCTGCGGTGCCGACGACCTGCGCGAGGCATGGCGGGAAGCAGCCGTAGGGCGACGGCGAGCAGGGTGGGTTGGCCGTCCCCGAGAGCGTCGCCCCCGTGACGTTGATCGTCCCCACGGTGGCCCCGCTGAAGTCGGTGAAGCGCATCGCGCTCGAGGAGGTCGTGACCTGCCACAGACACGACGCGGTGGTCGCGGTGCCCGAGAAGGTCACGCCTGCGCTGGCCGAGATGGTGCCGCTGCCCATCGAGCCGGTGAAGTTGAGGCTGCCCCCGCCCCCGGACACGTCGGTGACGATCCCCGTGGAGGGCCCCGAGTTGCCGCTCAGCGTGGGGACGCAGGAGACGCAGCTCCCGGCGGTGCAGATCTGCGAGCTCCCGCAGCTCGTCCCGTCGGTGTCGCGGGTGCAAGGGTCGGTGTCGGTGCGCATCGAGGAGCCCGAGCAGCTCCCACCAGAGCAGGTCGGCGTGGTGCAGGTGCGGCTCCGCTGCGCCGACTCGTCGCAGGTGCTGGAGTAGTTGCACGAGCCGAAGCCGCCGCAGGTCTCGCTCCCGCAGGTGATGCCGGTCGTCGTCCGCGTGCAGCTGGACGACTCCATGCGCGGGCTGCCCATGCAGGTGCCGCTCGCGCAGGCGAAGTCGGTGCACGTCCGCGTGCGCGTGGCCGTCTCGTCACAGGAGTCGGTGTAGTCGCAGGTGCCGTAGGCGCCGCAGGTGGTCATGCCGCAGGAGTCGCCGGTCGTGCTCCGCGAGCACGGCATCGACTCCATGCGCGGCGTGGCCGAGCAGACGCCGCCGCTGCAGGTCAGGTCGGTGCAGGTCCGCGTGCGCGTCGCGCTCTGATCGCAGGAGTCGGCGTAGTCGCAGGCGCCGTAGCTGCCGCACGACCCGACGCCGCAGCTCATCCCGGTCGTAGTGCGCGCGCAGGCGTCGCTCTCGGTGGTGTCGGTCGGCACGCACGAGCCGGCCTCGCAGGCGTAGGTGCGGTTCGTCCGCGTCCGGGTGCCCGACTCGTCGCAGCCGTCGTCGTAGGCGCACGCGCTCCAGGCCCCCGTCGAGGCGGGCGGGCAGTCGGCCGGCGTCGCGCAGCCCGTGCAGCGGCTCCCCGCCTCATCGCAGACCGTCGGCGACGCGCAGGGATCGCCATCGTGCATCGAGCAAGTCCCGTCGACGCACCGGTCGAAGCCGTTACAGAAGACGCCGTCGTCGCACGGGAGCGTGTTGGGCTCGGTCACGCAGCCGGTCGCCGTGCATCGGTCGTTGGTGCACGGCTCGCCGTCGTCGCAGGCCGAGTCGTCGAGCTCGAAGAGGCAGACGCCGTCCTGGCAGCGCGCGGCCGTGCAGGGCACGCCGTCGTCGCAGTCGGCGTCGTTGTCGCACGCGATGGGCGGGCCGCCGTCGGCGTCCCCCGCGTCCCCCGCGTCGACCCGGGGCGGGGGCCCGGCGTCGCCCAGGCGGGGCGGCGTCCCCGTCCACTCGGGGAGCTCGCCCACGTCCACCGTCGCGCAGCCGGAGGGCCCGCAGCTCTCGTCGGTGTCGCACTGGACGCCGACGCAGTCGGCGACGAGATCGAGGCGCAGGAGCCGGCTCTCCCCCCGCACGAGGGTGACGCGGGCGCGCCGCCGGACCACCTCGGAGCCGCCGCGCGTCCCCACCGCGATGACGTCGATGGGTCCGAGGAAATCCCCGTCCGGGACGACCGACACCGTCAGGGGCAGCGCGCTCGCGGAGCGGAGCGACTGCTCCTCTGAGGCCATCCGCGTGTCGCCGTCGCTGACCGTCACCCGCACCTGGTCGAGCGCGCTCGGGATCGCCAGATCGGTGTCGACCACCACCACGAGCTGGGTGGTCGCGCCCCTGCAGCCCGCGAGAACGCACCCCGCGAGAACGCACCCCGCGAGCACAGCCAGCACGATGCTCCAACGCCTCATCCCGCCCCCATGGTCGCCCGGCTGTCGAGCCGGAACAAGGGCAGGGTCAGGGAGCCGCGGGGACGATGAAGGAGATCGTCCGGCGCTGGATGACCGCGCCGTTGCCAAGGACCACCGCGGTGAGGGGGAAGACCTGGGGCTCGGACGCCTCCATCACGCTGGTGTTCGAGCGCGCGACGACGTCGAAGCAGATGCGGGTGCCCGCGGGGGCCATGGTGAAGGTGTCGGGGAAGCCGTCGGCGTTCGTGTCGACCGCGGGCTCGGCCGCGCAGCCGGGGGCGGAGGTGTTTACCTCGACGTGATCGACGAAGGCGCGGGCGTCCACCGCGTCGGTCGGGTCGTCGAGCAGGGTGACCGAGGCCCGCACAGGGATCCCGTTGAGCACGGTGTTGAGCGCGGTCTGGACCGGCGCCACCACCGCCGCGTCGCGGCCCTCGTAGATGAGCGGGGCGCCGCCCGCGCTCGACACGACGGCGTCCAGCTCGGCGCGAGCCGCGCTGCCCGGCACCCCCGACCAGACGCCGATGAGGGTGATCCCGGCCGCGCTCAGCGCCGACCGCACCTGGGGGGCGGTCGTCGGGCCGTCGCTGTCTTCGTCGGTGAACGCGATGACGATGCGCTGGGTCGCCGGGCGGAACGCGGGGCAGCCCACCGTGCCGCCCCCGCTCGTGCAGCCCATCGGGGTCGGCGTCACCAACGACGGGTCGCTCACCCCGACCAGCGCCTCGTAGAGCTCCTCGATGCCGCCGAAGGTGCTCAGCATCAGGGCGCTCGAGGTCACGGCCGCGCTCGCCTGCAGGGACTGCACGTTGACGTAGTCCGCCTCGTAGTAGCCGGCGCCCGTCCAGAGGCTCGCCACGCACCGGCTGATCGCCGGGTCCTCGATGCAGGTCCCCGTGATGCCGCTGCACACCTCGGTGGCCGCGCACTCGGCGTCCTCGGTGCACGGCGTGCCCGAATTGGCGCACTGGAGGTCGTCTACGAGGGTGGACATCGCCCCGCGGAGCGCGGCGATCTCGCCGCTCATCGAGCCGGTGATGTCGACGAGGAAGTAGACGTCCGCGAAGGCGACCGCCGCCACCGCGCGCACCGTGACGCGGTCGGGCGTGGGCGGCCCGCCGAACGGCACGACCACGAAGGGGGCCGGCGCGGCGGGCGCGCAGGTGCCGCCGGCCCCCAGCGCGCAGGTCGCGTCGCAGGGCGCCATCCGCGTCTCGAACGGCAGGCACCCCACGCTG
>JAUHXR010000405.1 GCA_030426845.1 Polyangia bacterium
TGAGGCAGCCCTCGGCGAGGAGGCCGTCGGTGAGGGCGACGTTCGCGAGGTAGTTCACGCCGTTCTGGATCTCGAAGCCCTGGCGGGTCGCGCGGCTGCGGATCGGGACGACGCCGGCGTTGAGCACAAGAGCGTCGATCGGCGCGCCGGCGAGGCGGTCGACCAGCGCGTGGATCGAGCGGAGGTCGGCGAGGTCGACGTGCTCGCAGCGGGCGCGGCCGCCGGCGTCGCGGATCCGGGCCCGGGTGAGGGTGGCGGCGGAGCGGCCGGCGAGGATCACCTCGGCGCCACGGCGGGCGAGGTCCTCGGCGATCGCGGCGCCGAGGCCGCGGTTGGCGCCGGTCACGACCGCGCGTCCGGTCATCCGATCGGCGTCGGTCAGGCGGGAGGCCTCGGTCCCGACCACGCGCTGCCACAGGGCGAGCGCGGTGGCGCGGAACGGGTCGTCGTACTTGGGCGGGCTCACCGGGCCGGAGGATACCGCGGTTCCGGGTTCGCCTCTGGCTCCGGCTCCGGCCACGGCGGGGTCCGCCTGGCCTGCCGGTTGTCTCCCAGGGAGGCTGCGGCTGCGGCGGGTCGTTCGGCCTGCCGGCTGTCTCCCGGGCCCGAGGGGGTGGGCCGACGCTGCACCGATGCGCCCGAGCATTGACGGGGTCGCGGTGCGCGCTTCTTCGGGATGCTGGTGGGGTGGTCGGCGTCGGGGTGGGAGGCTTGGGCGCGTGTCGCTCCCGGGCGCCGGTGGCGCAACAAGATGAGGTGTGAGTACTCAGCGTCACTGGCGCGGTTCCGGCTGCGGCTCGGGCTGCGGCTCCGGCCTCCGGCCCCGGCCTCCGGGCCCGGCCCCGGCCCCGGCCCCGGCCCCGGCCTCCGGCCCCGGCCCCGGCCTCCGGCCCCGGCCCCGGCCCCGGCCCCGGCCCCGGCCCCGGCCCCGGCCCCGGCCGAGTACGTAGACGAGCTAGAGTGCGTGCGCGTCTACGAGGACGTGCACGAGCACGAGCACGAGCACGTGCACGGGTGGCGCTCGGCGTCCTGAGCCCGGTGATGCCGGGTCCGGAGGCCGGGTCCGGGTCCGGGTCCGGGTCCGGGTCCGGGTCCGACCGTGTACGTAGACGAGCAATAGTACGTGCACGTCTACGAGGACGTGCACGAGCACGTGCACGGGTGGCGCTCGGCGTCCCGCGCCCGGTGATGCCGCCGGGGCCGACGCGTCGGCCCCGGCGGGCTTGGTCATCGTCGCTGGCGGGCCTTGATGCGTCGCCAGGTCATCGCGCCGACCCGGTCGAGGACGGCGTCGATGGCCTCGGCCTCCTCGGCCTCGAGGTACCCGTAGATGCGAGCCACCCGAAGGTGGGTGCGCACCTCGCGGAGCGATCCGTAGGCGGTCTCGAGCCGACTCCGTGAGTTGCCGCTGCAGGGCGTGTCGGCCTCGGCGAGGTTGGCGGCGACCGACTGTGCGGCGCGGTCGAGTTGGGAAGAGAGGTTGCGGCTCGTTCGGCGAATCGTCCTCCCAGCCGTGGCCAGTTGAGGGAGGACCTCTATGTAGAGCGAGAGCGCGGTGGAGTGGAAGGGTTGGGTCATGCCGTCCCCCCGCGCCTTCGTCCTCCGCGCGCAAGCCGCAGTTTGCTTGCGCGCGGAGGACGAAGGCCCATCTGGGGACCCGCGTGACCCGGCCCAGCCACGCAGCCGGGCTTTCGCTCGCGGTGGTCAGCGGAGAGACCGGAGCCGGGGCCGGGGCCGGAGCCGGGGCCGGAACCGGAGCCGGAACCGGGGCCGGAACCGGAGCCGGGGCCGGGGCCGGGGCCGGGGCCGGAACCGGAGCCGGGGCCGCCGATCCGGATCCCCGACCGGCGTGGCGTTCGTTCCCCTGCCCGAACGTCCTGAAGATGAGCGCGGCGACGTACGTGGCATCCGCCGGAGTCGTGCCGGCCTCCGGCCCCGGCCTCCGGCCCCGGCCTCCGGCCTCCGGCCCCGGCCCCGGCCTCCGGCCCCGGCCTCCGGCCCCGGCCTCCGGCCCCGGCCTCCGGCCCCGGCCCCGGCCTCCGGCCCCGGCCTCCGGCCTCCGGCCTCCGGCCCCGGGCCTCGACGTCGAAACGCACGTAGACGAGCACACCGACGGCCGTGAGCCGGCTGCGCGCGCCTCAGTCGATCAGCGCAAACGGTACCCGCGCGACGCCTGCGCGGTACGCGCCCGCCCCGTGCGTCCCCTCGACCCGGCAGAGCACGTGGCTCGGCGCGTCGCTGACCTCGCCGCTCAGCGGCAGCAGGTCGTCGGCCGCGTCGCCCAGCTCCTCGCGGGGCACGCGGACGAAGCCGGGGACCTGGCCCTCGGTGAGCTGGGCGGTGAGCTTCGCGACCTGGCGCGCGTGGCGGCGCGAGGCGAGGAGCACGGCGAGCGCGACCGCGCCGAGGGCCGCCGGGACGAGCGGAGAGACCATCGGGTGGGCGTAGCGAACGAGGGCGAGCGCCACGGCGGTCGCGAAGACGGATGCGCCGAGCACCGGCACCGCCACCGCGTGGGCCGCGCGCGCGGCGAGGTCGTGGCTCGGGCGCGCGAAGAGCGCGGCCAGGCGTCGGCTCGGGGCCACCGCGACCCAGCCGTAGAGCGTGCCGATCGGCAGGCCCGTCACGATGCCGAGCATCCCGCCGAACACCACCGCGGCCAGGAGCGCGCCCGCCAGGCCGCTCGGGTCGCGGCCCCAGTCGCTGTCCACCAGCGGTCGGCCGAGCACGGGCCACGACGCGAGCGCCGTGAAGGTCGCGAGCGAGAGGGGCGTGTTGAGCCACCCGAGAGCCGCGCAGAGGCTCACCACGCACGCGGTCCGCGGGCGCCGAAGAGCGCGGTGGAGCGCGAGCCCGAACAGCAGCGTGGTGCACACGCCCGTGACGGCGAGGGCGAGCCCGCGCTTGCCCGGCCACGCCAGCAGGCCGGAGTCGCCGAAGGGCGCGACGAGGACCTCGATCGCGATCGTCGACAGCAGTCCACCGCTCAGCGCGAGCGCGGCCACGCTGAGGCGGGGCGCGGCACGGAGGACGGCGCTTCGGGCCGGGACGAGCACAGATCTACTGTGCCGAGGCGCCGCGTCCCTCGCCAGCTCGCCCGCGCGAACGGTCGAGACGCGAGGACGGGCGGTTCCCCTCCGGCTCTGAGCCGACCGCCCGCGCTACGGCAGGCAGCAGCGGACCTCGGCCGGGCCGTCGCAGAGACCGGAGCGCACCGTGCCGCCGCACGCGGTGGTGAGCGTGTCGACGCAGGTCCCCACCGCGCCCCCCGAGGAGCACGCGTCGCCCACGCCGACCTTCGGCAGGCAGCAACGAACCTGGCTCGGTCCATCGCAGAGCCCGCTCTGGAGCGACCCGCCGCAGGCGCTCCGCGCGGTGTCGATGCAGGTGCCCGTCCGGCTGCCCGAGAAGCAGGCGTCGCCCACCCCCTCGAGCCCCGGCGCAGGCCCCGGCTCCGGCGCAGGCCCCGGCCCCGGCGCAGGCCCCGGCCCCGGCTCGGGCTCCGGCCCCGGCCCCGGCCCCGGCTCCGGCGCGGGCTCCGGCTCCGGCCCCGGCCCCGGCTCCGGCTCCGGCTCCGGCTCCGGCGCGCAGGCGCGGTACGTGGTGACGCGACCCGTCCGTGCGTCGTCGATCCACCCGAGGCTGCGGGCCACGTCCGTGTGGTACGAGAACTCCCCGCACCGGGCGCCCTGTTCGATGGGCGGCCCACGCGAGGACAGACCGATCTGAAGCCAGCCCTCGGGCTGCGGGGACAGCAGGGGGCCGCCGCTGTCGCCCGAGCAGGCCCCCCGGCCCGTCCCTCCGCTGCGGAGGAGGCTCGCGAACGGCTCGTCGGTGGCGGTCGAGAGGATCCGCACGTCCGCGCGCAGCAGCTGCGCCGGCAGCGACGAGTCCTCGGTCAGGCCAAAGCCGATGACCGTCGCTGGCGATCCCTCCGCCCGCGCCGCGACGTCGGTCGCCGAGGCGAGGCGGACGGGCTGGACGCCCGGGATCGTCGTGACGTCCACGTCCGGCTGTAGGAGCGCGATGTCCGACGCGGTCCCGGGTCCGCTGGGGAAGTCCCGGCAGAAGTCTGCGTTGGCGAGCACCCTCACCGCCCGCGCGTCGGGCTCTCCGTTGAAGACCCGGTCGAGCTCCTGGTTCGCCACGAACACGCGCACCTCGGTCCAGTCGAACGTGAAGCAGTGGGCGGCGGTCAGGATCCAGCCCCCCGGGAGCACGGTCCCTCCGCACAGGCTGGGCCCATCGTGCTGCCTCAGGATCAGCAGGGACGCGAAGAAAGGGAACTCCTCGCGGGTGGTCGGCTCGCCGCCGATGATCGAGGCGACGTTGACGTCCTGAGGATCGAACCCGTCGCCGCCGCCGCTCGCTGCGCAGCCGGCGGCGAGCGCGCTGAGCAACGCGGCGAGGAGCAGCGAGGCGGGGAGGGCGCGGGAGAGGGCCGGTGTGCGGCGCGTTCGGGTCATGCCCGTCCCTAGTGCCAGGGCCGTGCCACGACGCGCCTGCGACCCGCCGTCCCGCCGTCGCGCGCCGGGGTGGGGGGCAGTCACCACCCACCGCTGGGGCGCTCAGACCCGAGCGACGAACGCCGCGAGGCGACCGAAGGTCCGGGGCTCCGGGTGCCGCGCCCGCAGCGCCGCGAGGTGGAGCACCACGTCGGTCATCGTCGGCGGGCGCTGGTCACGATCGATCCGCGTGCAGTGGTAGACGAGCTCCACGAGCCCGGGGTCGAGGTCGGGTCGCGCGCTCGACAGCGGCGGCACGCCGGACTCGAGCACCGCCTCGTGGAGGGCCGCGCCGACGACCCGCGCGAACGGGTGAGCGCCCGCCGCGAGCTCGTAGAGCAGGATCCCGAGCGAGTAGACGTCGACCCGGAGATCCTCCGCGCCGCTCAGGACCTGCTCGGGCGCCATGTAGGCCGGCGTCCCGCGGAGCACCCCGGTCGCCGTCTCGTAGACGTTCGAGCGGGCCTTGGCGATGCCGAAGTCGAGCACCTTCACGACCCCGTCGACCGTGACGATGACGTTGCGCGGCGTCAGGTCCCGGTGGATCACCGACAGCGGTCGGCCGTGCTCGTCGGATCGCGCGTGCGCGAAGGCCAGCCCCTCGGCGATCGCGAGGCCGAGGTCGATCACGTCGGCGGCCGCGATCGCGCCGCGGGTCGCGCCGATCACGCGGCGCAGGTCGGGCCCGTCGAGGTGCTCGAGGACGAGCTCGGGGCTCGGATCGAACCGCGCGCCGTAGAGCCGGACGATGTGGGGGTGCTCGAGGCGGGCGAGGAGCCGCGCCTCGTCGGCGAGCATCTCCGCCAGCTCCACCGAGCCGGCCAGGTCCTCGCGCAGCCGCTTGAGCACCACGAGCCGGCTCCAGCCCGACGGCCCGCGCTCGCGCGCCAGGACGATCTCGGCGAGGCCGCCGATCGCGATCCGCCGCAGCTCCTCGCGCCGCGCGCTCACTCGCGCCCACCGTGCTTGCGGAGCAGCCGCTCGAGCGACTTGCGGTGGATCCCGGCGCGCTCCGCGGCCCCCACGACCGTGTCGGAGCCGCGCATCAACGCGTCGAGGTAGGCCCGCTCGAAGCGGGCGATCGCCTCCTCGCGCGCCTCACGGTAGGGCCGCGCCAGGAGATCGGAGAAGCCGCCCGTCTTCGCGCGCGCCGGGCCGCCTCGGAGCGCCTCCACGATCGTCGCGCGATCGATCGTCGGCCCGGCGGCGAAGGCGGCCGCGCGGCGCAGGGTGTTGCGCAGCTCTCGCACGTTGCCGGGGAAGTCGTGCTCGGCGAGGGCGGCGATCGCGTCCGGGGCGAGGCCGCGCGCCTCGCCCTCGCGCGCGAGCAGGTGGGCGGCGAGCTCCGGCAGGTCCTCAGGGCGGGCGCGCAGCGGCGGCACCTCGAGCGTGACCTCGGCGAGTCGGAAGTAGAGATCCTCGCGCAGCTCGCCCGTCTCCACCCGCCGCGCGAGGTCGCGGTGGGTCGCGGCGACGATGCGCGCGTCGAAGCCCACGACCTCGTTGGACCCCACCGGCCGCACCTCGCGCCGCTCGAGCGCGCGCAGCAGCTTGGGCTGGAGCGCGAGCGGCAGCTCGCCTACCTCGTCGAGGAACACCACCCCTCCGGAGGCCGCCTCGAACACCCCGCGCCGGTCGCGCTCCGCGCCGGTGAACGCGCCGCGGACGTGTCCGAAGAGCTCCGACTCGGCCACGTTGGGCGCGATGGTCGCGCAGTCGACCGCGAGGAAGGGCCCGGCCGCGCGCGGGCTCGCGAGGTGGATCGCCCGGGCGACCACCTCCTTGCCCGAGCCCGTCTCGCCGTGGATCAGCACCGACAGCTCCGTCGGCGCGACCCGCTCGAGGACCCCGAAGAGCTGACGCATGCTCGCCGACGAGCCGACGAGCCCGTGGAGCGACGAGCGGCTCGACGCGGCCAGCGTCTCCCAGCGCTTCTTCGGCTCGAACACGACCCTGGAGCCGCCGACCTGGATCACCGCCTGAGGCTCGAGGCGCGCGTGCAGCACGCGCACGCCGTCCACGATCGTTCCGTTCGTCGAGTCGAGGTCGACGACCTCGTAGTGGTCCCCCTCGCTCCGCACCTCGAAGTGGAAGCGGCTCACCTCCGGGTCGGTCAGCCGCAGATCGCACTCGCGGTCCGTCCCGACCCGGACGCGCGTGCCCTTCACCTCGGCGCGCCGCCCGACGTCGGGCCCGGCGAGGACCTCCAGGCCGAGGCGGTGGACGACCAGCGTCGCGCCCTCGGCGTCGCGGCGAACCTGGGTGCCGCTCAGGCCGTCGAACGGGTCCGACACCGGCGGGAGCATACACGCCGCTCCGCCCCGGTCAGTAGCCGGTCACGAGCGGGTCAGAACCGGAGCCGCGCGCGGGCCGCCTCGGGCCCGTCGGGCGGTCCCTGGGTCATCGCGACGATCAGCCAGATGGCGCCCGCGAGCACGACCGCGCCGCCCGCGACCCAGCCGATGTTCGCGGCGAGCGCGAGGTCGTCGGCGAGCGCGGCCGCCTCGAAGGCCTCGATCATCGCGGTCTCCGGTCGCTCCGCGAGCTGCCGGCGCTCGAAGGCGATGCCCGCGACCACGCTCGCGCCGGCCAGGGCGGCGAGCCCGAGGCCGAGGAGCAGGCCCCCGCCGATGAGGTCTCCCTC
>JAUHXR010000406.1 GCA_030426845.1 Polyangia bacterium
CGCGGCCTGGCGCGAGTCGGAGGACGGCTTCTTCCTCTACCTCTCGCGGCACTCCTACCACCACGTGCCGCACCGCGCGTTCGCCGACCCCGAGGAGGCCACGCGCCTCCGCCAGCTCCTCACGGAGTACGTCGGGCCCGAGGGCGACGCCGAGGTGGCGCCCGGCTGGCGCGCGCTGCTCGGCCCCCTCTACGCGGCCCTCGCCGGCGTCTTCGCGCTCGCCGGGCTCGCGGAGCTCCTGCTCCGCCTCGTCGCGCTCGTGTAGCGCCGCCGATCGAGCGCCCTGCCGCACCGTCGGCCGAAGCTCGAGCGTGTAGACTTCGCGCGTGAAGTGGACAGCGTTCGCCTGCCTCCTGCTCGCGGCCTGCGCGCCCTCGCCGCCCCGCGCCGCGGTCCCGGTCGCGCCGCGCGCGGTGGACCTGCGCCCGCGCGCGGCGGTCGGGTCGACCTACGAGATCCTCCACCGCGAGATCCGCCACGTCGGGGACGCGCGACCGCGCCGCGTGGACACCCGGAGCTGGCTCGAGATCCTCGAGGTCCGCCCCGACGGAACGCGGCTTGCGCTCGTCGGGATGCGCCGCTTCTATCGCGGCGCCGATCTGAGCGACGGCCTCCTGCCCGGGACGTTCGAGGTCGTGATCCGGCCGGACGGACGCGTGGCCGACGACCCGTCGTCGCGCTGCCCCGTCGCCAACGTCGAGCGCGCCGACCGCTACCTGCGCCACCTGTTCTCGTCACGCGCCCTCGCCGCGCGCCGCGTCGGCGAGGGCCAGCGCTGGACCGCGCCCCTCCACCTCGACACCTCCGAGCTCCCGCTGCGGGCCTCCGCGCGGCTCGACCGCGTCGCGGACGGCGAGGCCGAGGGCCGGCTCAGCGCGCCGCTATCGCTCGACGCGGCCGACCTCGGCGGCCTCCGGTTGTCGGGAGACGGCCGGGTCCGCGGCCGCTTCCGCGTCTCGGTCGACGACGGCTTCACTGGGCGCACCGAGCTGACGACCACCATCGACGGCGAGGCGACGCAGGACGGCCGGCGGCGGCGGGTCGAGGTCCGGGTGGAGTCCAAGATCCTCGTGCGCGCCGCGCGCCCCCCGGCGGACGCCTTCGCCTGCGTGGGCACGATGGACCCGGAGCGGGTGGTGGCCGCGATCCGCGCCCGCATCCAGACGATCCAGGCGTGCTACGAGGCCGGCCTCGCGCGGAACCCGACGCTCGCGGGGCGGATCGTTCTCCAGCTCACGATCCGCGAGAGCGGCCGCGTCGACGAGCCCCGCGTGACCGAGGACTCGCTCGGCGACCCGGCGGTGATCGAGTGCGCCGCCGGCGTGCTCCGCGAGATGACCTTCGACCCGCCGCCGCGCGGCGGCCCGGTCGTGTTCGCCTACCCGTTCGTCTTCGCGCCCCAGAACTGACCCGGCGCGGGCCTACATCTCGGGCTCGGGCCCGAAGGTCTCGCGCAGGAAGCTCAAGAGGTGGCGCAGCTCGAGGTCGTTGAGCTCCCCGCCCCACGCCGGCATCCCGCCCTTGCCCTGGATCAGGGTGCGCAGCAGCTCGGTGTCGTAGCGCATCGGCACCCGGTCGTAGAGGCTCGGCGCGAAGCCGGAGCCCATCCCGTCAGGGCCGTGGCAAGGCGTGCAGTTGGCGCCGAAGACCGCCTCGCCGTCCGCGACGTCCGGATCATGGGCGAGGATCGCGTCGACGCGCGGGCGCACGGCGTCGGAGTCGACCATGTCGAAGAACTGCACCTCGCGGCGCACCATGCCGGCGAAGTCGTCGACCCGGTTGAACGCGTAGAGGTAGTCGCTGATGAACACCTCGCGCTGCTGGCTCGCGCCGTAGTCGGGGAAGAACGGGTCGCCGTCGATCACGCGCTCGAGGTCGAACGCGTCCGGCGCGCCGTCCATGTCGCGGTCGTGGGCCACCGTCGCGCCGCCGTGCTGGTGGCAGCCGATGCAGTTGGTGCGCGCGTTGTTGCGGCCGTGCTCGACGTACGGGTTGGAGCACCACGTCGGCGCTCCCTCCGCCGCGCCCACCGCGCGCAGCGCGGCCGCGAGGCTCGGGGCCGAGTCGTCGAAGCGCCCCGCCGGGTCCGGGTCCTCCTCCTCGTACCAGACGACGGAGCAGAGCTTGTAGTTGCCCCAGACCGGGTCGAGCCCGTCGAGGAAGCCCTCGGGCCGGTCGGCGCCGAAGTCGGAGTCCGGCGTGTCGCTCCACCACATCGTGATCCACTGCCAGTGGCGCAGCTCCTTGGTCATGATGTGGAGGCCCGCGAGGCGGTAGGTGTCGCCGCTGCGGAGGCGGATCGTGAAGATGTCGTCGGGCGTGGGGTCGGCCGCGCGGTCGCCCTGCTCCTCCCACTGGCCCGCGCCGCTCATCCGGCGGCTCAGGCCCCCGGCGTCGGTGTCGAACGCGGGGATCGTCATCCCGAAGTCGGCGCGCACCCACTGCGCCTTGATGACCACCGCGTCGACCGGGAACTCGCGCTCGAAGCAGAACGCGAAGTTGCGGCTGTCGGATGGCTCGTCCTCGACGTTGACGGTGTCGAGCTGATCGAGGCAGGCCATGATCGGCCCGTAGCTCTCCATGATGTGGCGCGCGGTGCCCGGGCTGTAGAGGATGCGGGCGTTGCCCACCGCGGCGCCGCTGAACTGGCTGTTGAGCCGGCGCGCGCACTCCTCCTCGGTGAGGCCGTCGGGGCACATCCCGAGCTGCTCGACGTAGCGGAGGTAGCGCTCCAGCGGCCAGCGGCGCGAGCGGTCGAGCGCGGTGGCGTTCGCGATGAAGGCCTCGTCGATCGCCTCGGCGTCGAACGGCGCCCGGGCCGCCCGCTGCGAGGGCTCGGCGCCCTCGTAGAGGGTCTGGAACACGCGGCGCAGGTCGTCGATCCCGTACCAGGTCTGCCAGCGCGGGATCTCGGGGACCCCATCACCCTCGACCTGAGGCTCTCCGCCCTCCGACTCCTCGCCCGTCGGCACGCCGAGCAGCGGCACCGGCTCGAGCGCGCGGTGCGCGGTCTGCCAGGCGACCTCGCGACGGGCCGCCATGTCGGTGCGGAGCTGATCCTCGACGAGGGACAGCGTGTTGTCGGGATGGTAGGGCGCGGCGACCCCGGAGAGGCGGCGCCCGAAGATGTCGGACTTGCCGCCCGGCGACTCGTCGGCCGGGAAGTCGAGGCTCCGGCCGGCGCAGCCGGCGAGGAGGGCGAGGGTGACGGTGAGACCGAGGCTGCGCATGGGCCTAGAGCGTCGCGGCGTCGGCGGCCGCGATGAACTCGTCGCCGTTGGCGTCGATCACGAGGAAGTAGAACCAACCGTTGCTGACGAAGTGCGGGAAGAGCCCGCGCGCCCCCTCGGGGAGGTTCGTCACCGTGCGCTCGCTGCCGTCGAGCAGGTCGAACAGGTGGATCTGGTGGTCCCGGTGGTCGTGCGTGACCATCCAGCGCTCGTCGAAGGAGATGCTCACCTTCGCGCCCTCGCCGCAGATGCGGGCGATCGGCTCGCTGAGCGAGACGCGGTAGCCGGTCGCGCCGCGCGTCGCGTTGACCCGGCGGATCTGGTAGCCGAGCATCGACCCGTTCGGACCCGCGAGCCGGCTCGAGACGAGCTGACCGCTCGGCGAGAGCACCGAGTCCCCCTCGAAGGGCGAGGGGACCTCGACCGCGTCCTGCGCCTCGTAGCTGGTCCCGTTGTAGACCATCGGGGTGAGCTTCATCCGCGAGGCCGCGTTCCACGGCGCGCCCGGGTTCGACCCCGCGGTCTTGCCGCTGTCGCTCGTGAACTGCGAGTTGATGACCCAGTAGTCGCCGCCGTTGATGCCGCGCGCGACGTGCTGGTACAGGTTGATGCCGCGCTCGTTGCTGCAGCCGGTCTCGCTGAAGTCGATGAGGTCGTCGTCACCCTCGAGCACCGACTGGAGGCAGAAGCCAGCCCCGCCGGTCGCCCCCTGGAACAAGAAACCGCTGTTGTCGGGGAAGAAGCCCGGGTCGTAGCTCGCGTCGACGCCGATGTCGGTCTGGCGGAGCAGATCGGTGACCGTGGCGCCGCCGCGCCCGCCGCCGTTGCCGACGAAGCGGCCGTCGGCCGAGGAGCGGGTCCAGAAGCTGGTGCTGAAGCCGAGCTGGGTGAGCTGGACGATGCGCCCGATGCCGTTGCCCCACTCGCCCGTGCGGTCGGTGAACGCGCCGTCGGTGAAGCAGGTGCTCGGCTCGGCCGCGTCCGCGCAGCCGAACATGCGGATGCCGTTGTCCTCGTTGACCGCCTGCCACCCCTCGAACTGCATGTCGCTGAGGTGAGCGCTGATCGCGCCGGTGTCGACGAAGGGCTCGCAGGTCTCCGGGGGCGGCGGCTCGGGGAGCACCGCGTCGAGGTCGTTGAGCCCGTTGCGGAACCAGGTCAGGAGCACCGCGTACTCCTCCTGGCTCATCAGGCGGTGGCTGCCCTTGGGCATCTGCACGCGCGCCTTGAAGCGCCCGTACTCGACCGGCCAGTTGTCGCCGTAGGCGGTCTGGAAGAGGCGGCGGAAGTAGCCGTACTGCACGCCCGTCGCGAGGATGCCGACGTGCTCGGCCGCGAAGACGCTCGTCGGGTCGTCGCGGTCGGCGCGCAGGCAGTCGATCGTGCGGCGCGCGTCGTCGGCGCTCAGCGCGGTCGCGCCCGCCGCGCGCTCCTGGATGCGGCGCAGGGTGGCCGGGCCGATCCCGTCGACCGCGAGGATGTCCTCGACGCGCTCGTAGGGGCGGTTGCGCAGGACCAGGTCGCTCCGGATCGGGCCGATGCCGTCGATCGCTTGCAGATCGGCCTCGTCGGCCGTGTTCGCGAAGTCGACCGCGGCCTGGTCCGGGTCCACGCGGCCCTCGGTGATGCCGCAGGTGTCCCACGCGTGGTCGGTGTAGTCGGCCCACTGGCGCAGCCCGAAGCGGCTGATCGCGTGGCACTCGGCGCAGCGGCCGGTGCCGCTCGTGCCGGTGCCCTCGAGGTCCGCGCCGAGCGCCTCGAGCGCGGCCCGGGCGAGCGCCTCACCGGTGAGATCGACGCGCGGGATGGTGCCCTCGTCCCCGTCGGCCGCGCGGGCGATCTCCTCGACGCCGCACTCCGGGTCGTCCGGGTTCTGGCCGCAGTGGAGGATGAAGCGCACCGCCTGGCCGTACTCGGACTCCTCCCAGGTCTCGCGCGTCACCCCGTCGAGGCCGTCGGGCATCCAGAACTGCTGGTCGAACGCGTTGCCGTGGGCGGTCGTGATGTTCGTCCAGGCCGAGTCCTCGCCGATGAGGCGCGACAGCCACACCCGGCCGCGGCGGCCGGTGGTCCACGCCTCCTCGACCTCCCCCGGGCGACCGACCGCGATGCGGTGGCAGCCGGTGCACGCGCCGGCGCGGTCGCCGGTGATGTGCTCCGGCTGGTACCAGCCCTGACCCTCGGAGTTGTGGATGTAGTAGGGGCTGCTGTTGAAGCCGAGCGCGAAGTCGGGGTGCTGCCCCATGCGCGGCACGACGGTGTCGCCGTTGTCGTCGAGGGCGCCGTCGATCCACGGCGAGTGGATGAACGCGTCCGAGGAGTGGCACGCGCCGCACTCGATGTTGGAGGTGCCGCCCGGCCGCGCGACGCCGCCCTGGATGCCCTCCCAGAGGCTCGCGTTCGTCTGCGGCGACGCCTCGCTGTTCACCGTGTCGGCCGGGTGCGGGACGTGGAGGCCGTCGGTCCGGCTGTAGAGCGCGTTCTGGAAGAAGCACGTCTGGCCGGTGTACGGGTTGGTCCCGATCATCGCGATGTCGTTGTAGGCGCCGACCGCGCTCTGGGCCTTGCGGCAGAGCAGCACCCAGGAGGTGCCGCGCTCGTTGGTCGCGCTGGTGACGCGCGGGCCGTTGACGTCGGGCCGCTCCTCGCCGTCGGGTCCGACCGCGCTCGGCTCGCAGCTCGAGTAGATGTACTGCGGGTTGTCGCACTGGCTGACCGATGTCGTCGGGTACTCGACCGTGCCGTCCTCGTGGGTGACGGTCGTCGGGATCGGCGTCGAGTCGAGGCAGTTGTAGGTCGCGTAGTCGGCCGGGCCGGGCGAGCCGTCCTCGTTGTCCGTGACGTCGTTGAGCCGCGGGAAGAACGGGATCTCGCCGAGCTCGTCGATGCAGCTCTGCGCGTAGGCGACGGTGGAGGCGATGCGCGCCTCCGCGCCGTCGAACTTGCCGTTCTGGCCTCGGCGGTCGAGGGCGCGGCGGGCGTCCAGCTCCTCCTGCGCGACGACGCTCGCGCCGTTCATGAGGCAGACGTCGATGAGCGCGCGGCCGTCGGCGATCGCGGCGAGCATGTCCGCGGTCGGCTCCTCGTCGAGCCACGCCGCGTTGTTGTACGGGGTGGCGAAGTCGTCCGGGCTCATCGTCGGGCCCTCGAACGTCGGGTCGGCCGCGCTCGCGACGCGCTCGCCGTCGATCTGGGGGATCGCGCCGAAGTCCGCCCCGCAGTCGAGCTCGCCGACCTGGCCGATGCGCAGCCGGGCGTGGAGCGACTCGCCGCTCTGGACCTCGCGCGAGAGGATGACGTGCACCCGCTGGCTCGCCTGCTGGTACTGGACGTCGACGCGCACCGCGCCGCCGCCCTCGCCACACCCGCCGAGCAGCCCCCCCGCGAGCAGCGCGCCGCCAAGCAGCGGCAGACCAAGCCGAATCACGCGCCCCATCGTCCCCATCGTCCTCTCTGGATCGACTCCGGGGACTCCCGGCTGCAATCGGTGCGCCGCGGGCCGTTGAAGAAGATCTGGTGTGGGGAATATGGCTGACGACCACACGACTAGCCAGCCGATCGGCTAGTCGACCCCGCCGCTCGGGGAGCGACCGCTCAGGCCGCGCCGGGCTCGCCGGCGGTCGCGGGCACGAAGTCCGCGTCGTAGATGTCGAGCTCGCGCTTGAGCGACGCCGGCATCCAGTCCTCGTCCTCGCGCGGGGGCGGCAGGACCAGCGGCTCACCCTCGTAGGTCTTGCGCTTGCCCGGGTAGACGTAGGCCTCGATCAGGTAGGGCAGCAGCGCCTTGCGGTTCAGCTCGGGGTGGATGTGCGGCGCGAGCTCCTCCTCGTGGGCCTCGCGCAGCAGACTCCAGTGGAGCCCCGGGTGCATGTGG
>JAUHXR010000407.1 GCA_030426845.1 Polyangia bacterium
GCCATCCGCCGGACGTCGAGCACCCACTGGCCGACGTCGCGGGTCGGCGCAGCGGCGAAGCTCGTGGCCGGATCCTGGATGCGCCCGCGGCTGAAGAAGCCGATCGCGCGTCCGACGCGGCGCGACTCCTCCTCGAGCTCGGCCTCGTCGTCGTCGGGGTGGAGGGTGAAGCCCGGCTCGAAGTGGCGCGCGGCGCCGACGAGGATCCGCTCGAGGGTGAGCGGGTCGACCCGATCCACCGGGTGGAGGAGCCGCGAGAGCAGGGCGAGGGGCCGCGCGAGGTGGAACGCGAGGACCGAGTCGCGCGCCGACTCCACCGCGCGGGGCACGAGCAGCGCGGGCGGGCTCCCCGGGTAGACCACCGCGCGCGACAGGTCGGGGCTGTCGACGAGGAACAGCTCGTACTCCGGCACCCCGAAGGTCATGCCGAGCCGGTCGGCGAAGGCCCGCACGGGGTGCGGGTCGCCCTGGCGGATGCGGTCGCGCTTGGTGATGCCCCAGCGCTCGTGCTCGAGGCCCTCGATCTTGCCGAAGACGTCGGTGAGCGCGTGGGTCAGCGAGGCCGCGGGCGCGTCGAGGGCGTTGTGATCGATGAGCTGCCGCAGGCCGTCGACGCCGAGGATCCCCGGCGGCGCCTGGGCGACGCGAGGCCGGCGCGCCCGCACGAGCCGCTCCTCCTCTTCGTTGGCTGCGCGCATCCCGACCACCGGCGCCAGCGCGATCGCCGCGCCGTCCGCCTCGCCCTTCTTGCGGAACACGTCGGCGAGGGCGCGCCAGGAGTGCGGCTGCCACGGGTCGACCGCGAGGTAGCGGCGGATCTCCGAGAGCGCCTTGTCCGTCCCGCCGACCTTGAGCAGCGACTTGACCAGCGCCATCGAGAGGCCCGGATCCTCGGGGCAGGCCTCGACGCCCTCGCGGAGGATCGCGATCGCGCGGTCCGGGCGGTTGTGGGCCTTGAGGTACACGCGGGCGAGCTCGCGGTAGGTCGAGGAGGCGGCGACGGGGGAGGCGCGGACGGACTCGAGGAACGTCATCAGCGCGGTGACGTAGTTGTCCCAGGTCGCGTGCTCCGCCGCCTCGGCGATCAGCTCGCGGTAGAGCGTGGCCGAGGGGGACTTCGGCCCGAGCACGCCGACCGCGCCGAACGCGTGCGCGGCCGCGGCCGGGAGCTCCCCGCGGGTCCGCTCGAGCTGGGCGAGCTCGGTCAGCACCTGGGCCTTGCGGTCGCGCGAGACGACCACCCCGAGGAGCTTGCGGGCGAGCCGCAGCGCCTCCTCGTGCCGACCCTGGATGCGCTCGAGGCGGACGAGCCCCGCGAGCGCGATCTCGTTGTCCTCGTCCCGCTTCAGCACCGCGCGGAGGCTGCGGGCCGCCCGGTCCGGGTCCTTCAGCCGATGCTCGGCGAGGGTCGCGAGCTTGATGTGGTTGTCGATCGCGGCCTTGCCCTCGGCGCGCGGCACGAGCCGGTCGAGGCTGGCTGCGGCCTCCTCCCACTGCCCGTTGCGCGTGAGGTAGTCGGCGAGCGCGGTGAGGCCGCCGAGGTGGTCCGGCTCGATCGCGAGGGCGCGACGGGTGGCGGCGATCGCGGCCGGCATGTCCTCGAGCCAGCGGGCCTGGAGGTCGGCGACCTTGAGGTGCAGGTCGAGGGCGCGGTCGGGCACCCGGGCCGAGGCGGCGGCGCGCGACAAGAGCTGGATCAGCTGCGGCGCCTGATCGGGCCGCGACAGGGTGGCCGAGAGGCCGGCCGCGGCCCGGGGGTTGTCCGGCGCCATCGCGATCGCGCGCTCGTAGTCGCTCGACGCCTCGTCGAGCTGGTCGCGCGAGAGGTGACCGTAGGCGGCGCGCAGCAGCAGCCCGACCGCCACCTCTGGATCGCGGGTGACCTCGGACTCGTGCCGGGCCGCCTCGCGCATCGCCTCGGGCAGGTCTGCCTCGATGGCCGCTCGCGAGAGGCCGCGGGTCGCGGAGATGCTCGTCGGGTCGTGCGCGAGGGCGGCGCGGAACGCCGCGAGGGCCGCCGGCGCGTCGTCGGAGAGCAGCAGGATGTCGCCGACCCGGGTCTGGTGATAGGCGGCGACCCGCGGGTCGGACGCGGTCGAGGCGAGCCGGGCCTGCATCGCGAGCTGGGTCTCGAGGTCGCCGGTCTTCTCGGCCTCGGCGCAGAGCGCCTCGAGGGCCGCCGGGTCATCGGGGGCGAGGCGCAGCACCTTGCGCTGGACCGAGGTCGTCTCGGCGTCCGTGGCGGCGCGCGCGCGGGCCAGCTCCTGGAGCGCGGCGAGCTGGGCCTTCGGGTCCTGGACGATCGCGCTCATCTTCTCGTACGTCGCGGCGAGGCCGGCGTCGTCGCGGGTGCGCGCGTAGATCTCCTCGACCGCGAGGAGCGCCCCGAGGTGGTCGGGCTGGAGCTCGAAGACCGGTCGGAACGCTTGGAGCGCCGGCGCCACGGCCCCTTGCTGATCGGCGCGGACGAGCGCGGCGCGCAGGCTCGTCTGCACGCAGAGGAACGGGTCCGAGAGGAGCTTCGCCTCGGTCTCGAGCTCCTCGTGCAGGCGGTTCCAGTCCTGCGACTCGGTCAGCAGGCGCTCGCGCGCGTCGAGCGCGGGGCGGTGGAGCGGCGCCTCCACGATCGCGCGCTCGTACATCGCGAGGGCGCGGTCCCGGTCGTCGAGGCGCTCCTCGTAGAGCGCGCCGAGGTCGGTGGCGGCCCGCGCCTTCGCGAGGGGCGAGGGCAGCCGCTCGAGCCGCTCCTCGAGGGCCTTGGCGAGCTCGGGCCAGCGCTCGCTCCGCTCCAGGGCGGCCAGCAGCGCGTCGCGGGCCGGCTCGAAGTCGCGGTCGAGCGTGATCGCGGCGCGGTAGGCGGTGATCGCCTGATCCTCGTCACCGATCTGGCTCTCGAAGATCTCGCCCATGCGCGCGTGCAGGCGGACCTTCTCGGCCGCGGTCGAGGTCAACGGGAGCAGGCGCTGGGTCGCGCTGACGACCTCCTGCCACCGGCCGGCGTGGGACAGGAGCTCCGTCAGGCTCTCGAGGCTCGGCCGGTGCGCGGGGCGCTTGCGCAGGATCGCCTCGAGCGCGCGCGTGGCGGCGGAGGGATCGCCGAGGTCCTGCGCGGTCACGATCGCGGCCCGGTGTAGCAAGGCAGCTTGACGCTCCGGGTCCTTGGTGAGCGAGGCCTCCTCGCGCAGGCCCTCGGCCGCGCGCGCGTGGTCGCCGGCGCGGGTCGCCGCCCGGACGATCGCGTCGAGGGCGCCGAGGTGCTTGGGGTCGCGCTCGAGGACGCGCTCGTACGTCGCGACCGCGGCGGAGGGATCGTCGAGGTGGTCCTCCTGGATGCTCCCCAGGCGGAAGAGCCAGAGGATCGCCTCCTCGTCGTGCTGCGCGCGGTCGAGCGCGCGCCCGTAGAGCTCGGCGAGCTTGCTCCACTCGCCCGCCGCGGCCCAGAGGCGGCTGAGCGCGCCGAACGCCTCGTGGTGGTCGGGGTCGAGGCCGATCGCGATCTGGTGGTGCCGGGCCGCCGCCTCGCGTAGCTGGAGCCGGCGCTCGTAGAGGTCGCCGATCCGGTGGTGGAGGAGCGCGCGCTCCTTGGGGGTGGTGACGCCGTTCTCCGCGCGGGCCTCCCACACGCGGATCGCGTCCTCGTGGCGCCCGCGCTGGCTGTGGAGCCGTGCGAGCGAGAGCGCGGCCGCGCGGTGCGTCGGGTCGTGCTCGAGGGTGCGCTCGTACCAGATCTGGGCGCGGTCGACGTCGTCGAGGACCTGCTCGTAGAGGTGGGCGACGCGGTGGGTGAGCCGCGCCTGCGCGTCCGGCTCCTCGACGCGCTCCACGAGCTTGGCGAGGGCCGCGACCTCCTCGCGGTGCTGGCCGCTCGCGCGCCGCAGCCGGACGAGCTCCTCGAGGATCGAGGGCTCGCGGGGCCGCAGCTCGTGGGCCTCCTCGAGGGTGCGGACCGCCGCCTCGGCGTCACCGAGGCGGGTCTCCTGGATGCGCGCGACGGTCGTGAGGATCGCGAGCCGGGTCTCGGTGTCCGCGACGAGCGACAGCTCCTTGCGGAGCGCCTTGACGAGCTGGGGCCAGCGCTTCTGGGCGGCGCCGAGGCGCTTGACGTTGGCGAGCGCCGCGGTGGCGTGGGGATCGGCCTCGAGGGCGGCCTCGTACAGCGCGGCGGCCTGGACCGGGTCGCGGAGCTGGTTCTCGGTCAGGTGCGCCCGAACCGCCGTCCAGGCCGCGCGGAGCGACGGATCGGTCACCGCGTTGGCGAGCTGCTCGTAGGTCTTGGCGAGGGGACCCCACGCCTTGTCGCGGCGGAGCGATCGCTCGATCGCCTTGAGGATCACGAGGTTGCCGGGATCGAGCTGGAGCGCCTCGCGGTAGACGGCGAGGGCCGGGCCGCTCTGGCGCAGGCGCTCTTCGAGCAGGCGCGCCTTGGCGTAGAGGAGGCGCGCGCGGCCCTTCGGGTCGCGGGTGATCTGGATCTCGGTGTCGTAGAGCGCCGGCAGGGCGGCGTCGCGGCCGAGCTCGGTGAGGGCGCGCCGGGCGCCGCGGAGCGCGGCGGAGTGATCGGGGCTGATGCGGAGCGCGGCCTGGTAGTGCTCGGCCGCCTTGGCGGCGTCGCCGAGGTCGACCTCGTAGAGCCGCCCGAGCTCGTAGGAGAGCTGCGCCTTGCGGCCGGGATCGGTGGTGGCCTGGAGCTGGGCTTCGCAGGTCTCGCGGAGCCGCTCGATGGCGTCGCGCCGCGGGTCGAGGTCCGGCTGGGTGCCCTCGGGTGGAGGCGCCTCGGGCTTGGGTTGGGGGGTCGGTGAGGGAGGCGACGAGACCGCGACCACCTCGGACTTGGACGCGCTCGGGGCGCGGGGTGGGCGCGGCGGCGCGCTCGGCTGGGCGGGCTTGGCTGGGGACGCGGGTGGGCGGGTGCCGGTCGACTTGACTTGCGCGCTCGGCGGCAGCGTGCCGCGCGGGGGCGGCGCGCTGCGCCGCGATGGGGTGCGCGGGCTGACCGCGGTCGCCTCCGAGGGGTCGTCGAGCGATGCGACGTGAGGCTCGGTGTCGGAGCTGGGGCTGCGTACGTCCACGCGCGTCGGCTCGGAGACCAGGCCCTCGTCCGGCGGCGCCGCCGCGCCGTGCAGCGTCTTGTCGACGCTCGAGGGCGGGGGCGGCCGCGGTTGTCCGCGACCCGGCACGGGCGGCGGCGGCGGGGCCGACACCTCCTGCAGCTCGACGAGCGCGATCTCGCCCGTCGGCTCGTCCTCGCCGTTGAAGGGGACCATCTCGGCGAGGGAGATCTCGCCGGTCGGGTCGCCTCGCTCCTTCGTCCCGTCCCCGCTGCCCTCGGCCATCGCGGCTCAGGGTACCGCGATCGCGCAGGCTACGGATCGTTCGAGATGCGCTCGCGCCTCACGAGGGCAGATGTCGCAGGTCCAGCGAGACCGGGTCAGGGCTCGACCAGCCTGCGCATCTGGCCGGCTCGGCTGCCGTCCGGGTAGAGCGCGAGGTACGCGCGCGCGACCGACTCCTGGTCGCGGGCCTGGCCGAGGCGCCCGAGGAGATCGACGCGGAGCGCGAGACCTCGCTCCCGGAGCGGCGAGCCCGGCTCGGTGACGCCCGCCTCGTCGAGGCGGCGGAGCGCCTCGGCGGGGGCCGAGCTGGAGAGGAGGCGCGCCGCCAGGTAGCCGGCCTGCTCGCGGCGTGGCGACGCGCACTCGCGCACCGCCAGGGCGTAGCTCGCGGCCGCCTCGGTCGGGCGGTGGGCCGCACGTAGGGCGTCGGCCTCGAGCATCCGCCAGGGGTCGTGGGCTCCCGTGGCGAGCCGCGCCTGGACGGCCGCGAGGGCGCGCTCGGCGCCCTCGGGGCCCGACGCGATCCAGCGTCGGACCTCGAGCGGGGTCGGCCCCGCGGGGGTGGCCTCGACCGGCTCGGTCGCGGGCTCGGTGGCAGGGCGCGGGCGCGCGGGGCGCTCCCGGGTGGCCAGCGGGCCCACGTCGGCGGTCGGAGCCGTGCGGGGCTCGTGCGCGCTGGGCTCGTGCGCGCTGGGGTCGGTCGCGCTGGGGTCGGTCGCGCTGGGGTCGGTCGCGCTGGGGTCGGTCGCGCTGGGGTCGGTCGTGCTGGCCTCGACCCCGCGCCGGGCCGCGGCCTCGGCGGCGGGCACCGCGAGGGGATCGCGGCGGCTCGGCGCGCCGCGGCCGATGCGGGCGGACTCGCCGGCGCGGATCGAGCGGACGCCGTCCGTCTCGTGCACGTCGACCCGGCCCTCGTAGACCCGGACGGTGGTGCCGCGGCGATCGGCCTCGACCGTGAAGACGGTGCCCCGGACGACCACGCGGGCGTCGGAGGTCAGGACGGTGAAGCGGCCGCCGTCGAGCGGCTGCACGTCGAAGAGCATCGTGCCCGCGCCGAGCTCGATCAGCCGCTCGCGCCGGGTCGCGCGCTCGACCGAGAAGCGCGCGCCCGCGGTGGCGAGGAGACGGTCGCCGGTGTCGAGCTCGAGGTGGGTCGGCCCCTCGGCGCGCTGGGTCTCCGCACCTTCGACCGCCGCGTGGTCGTCGGCGGGGGCCTCGGAGCTCTCGACGGCGGGAACGTCTGGGGTGGACGCGAGGGGGGCCGCCGGCGCGGCCGGGGTGAGCATCCAGACGGTCGCGGCCGCGGCGGCGAGGGCGGCGCTCACGCCGGCCACCGCGCTCACGCGCCGCAGCACCCAGCCGCGGTGGCGGGCTCGGCCGGTGACCGCGGCCTCGGCGACCGCGCGCTCCACCCGCGCGGGGTGGAGCTCGTCAGGGGTGGCGTCTTGCGCCTGTCGCAACAGCTCGTCGAGGCGGCTCATCGGTTGGCTCCACGGCTCGTCTGCCCGAGCTCGTCATCGTCGGCCAGGGCGTCTTCGATCTGCTGCCTCGCGCGGCAGAGCAGGCTCCGCATCGCGTTGGGCGAGACGCCGAGGACCTCGCAGGCTTCGGTGGGGGTGAGGCCCTCGACCGCGCAGAGCACGAACGCCGCGCGGCGGCGCTCCGGCAGGTCCTGCAGGGCGGCGTGCAGACGGGCGAGCGCCTTGCGCGCGGCGACCTGGGCCTCGACGTCGGCCGCTTCGTCCTCGACCACCCG
>JAUHXR010000038.1 GCA_030426845.1 Polyangia bacterium
GCGCCGTCGATCCCGAAGAGGCGGAGCCGGGTCGAGCCCCGGTGGGCCACCGCGACCGCGCTGTCGGACACGAACTGCGCGCCGATCGGCGCGTCGTCGGTGTCGAACTGCGCCAGCTCCCCGTCCTCCGACAGCACGAAGGCCTCGTCCGTCTCCTCGCTCACCGCCGCGACCCGCGTGCGGTCCGGCGACGGGGAGAGCGCGCGCGGGTGGGGGAGCGGGCGCACCGCGCGGAGGGTGCGCGTGGTGGGGGATCCGTCCGCGGTGAGCACGACGTCGATCGCCCCCGCGTCTGCGCCCTCAGCCCGGTGGATCGCGTCGCCGTGCACCTCGATCCGGAAGAGCCCGTGGCCGAGCGAGGTCGCCTCGATCGGATCGTCCGCGCCGAAGCGGGCGGTGAGCCGAGACGCCCCCGGGGCGTGCGCGTAGAAGGTCTGCGCCCGGTCGAGCGAGACGAGCCGCGGGAAGATCGCGGGGGTGTCCTCGAGCGCGATCGCGGACTCGATCAGGTGGGGGCCTGCGTCCAGCGCCTCGTTCTCGGCGAAGTCGCGCGTGAGCTGCGCGGCGCGCGCGATCGGGGCGGCGGCGAGGACGACCGCGAGGCCGATGGCGAGCCGCGGCTCCAGCCGGCGGCGCGTCGCGTCGAGCGCGCCGAGCAGCGCCCAGGCGAGCAGGTAAGCGACCACGAGGGCGCCGAAGGTGGCGCTCGGATAGGCGGCCCAGAGCGCCCCCGCCACGAGGATCACCGCGAGCTGCAGCCGCCAGCCCGAGAGCGCGATCGTGGCCGGCTCGCCTCGCGGCGCGGCCGCCATTCAGTGGATCTCGACGAGGCCCTCGCGCACGAGCCGCCGGACGAGGACGAGCTTGCCCGCGTCGTCCAGATCGCCCGGCAGGTCGCCCACCCGGTAGCCCTCGTGGCTGACCGCGTGCTCGAGCGCCTCGGCCGCGTGGATCGGCAGGCTGATCTGCCCGCCGTAGGCCGCGAGCGTGACGCGCTCGTCGGTCTTGGTGAGGTGGTAGAGGATGTGCGGCCGCGCGCTCGCGACGTCGTCGACGCTGAGCCGGTCGAGCCGCTGGAGCTGCTGCATCTGACCCTCGAGCAGCGGGTGGCGCGTCGAGACCAGGTCCTCGGCGAAGTGATCGAGCGCTGCGTCGAAGTCGGCGTGCTCCACCACCGACGCGAGCAGCCGCTTGAAGTGCGCGCGCGCCGCGTCGCGGTCGTAGCCGGGGCGCGCGAAGCCGGCGGGCAGCGAGCGCCGCAGCTCCGCGTTCGACAGGCCGCAGCGCGCGACCGCCTCGAGCAGCAGGTCCGTCCAGCTGTTGGGGAGCACCCCGAGGGTGATGTGGCAGCTCGCCTCGTCGGTGCTCGCCGCGTCGTGCATCACCCCGCGCGGGACGTAGACCATGTCGCCCGGTCTGAGGTCGAACTCCATGGTCTTGTCGCCGGGGGTGTGCGTGTCCGGGGTGAACTCCTGGCCGCGGAACGGGACCTCGATCGGCGTGTCGTAGATCGCCCAGTGCTTGGTGCCCGCGATCTGCAGCACGAACACGTCGTGGGTGTCGTAGTGGGTCTTGAGCCCCTGCGCGTCGGGCGGGGTGACGTAGATGTTGCACTGGAAGCGGGTCGAGAACCGCGCCTCCATCGAGCGGCACAGGTCCATCAGGCGGGGCAGCGAGCCCTCGAGGTTGTTGAGCACGATGGTCCCGCCGTCCGAGTACTCCTGGTAGAGCCGGGCGGCGTCGATCAGCCCCGACGGGTAGCAGTAGTCGCTCGTCGACAGCTCCGGCTTGGCCGCGTTCACCATCCGGACGGCCGGGTGGGAGAGGTGCAGGGTGGTCAGCACCCGATCGATCTCCTCCATCGACAGGAGCGAGTCGTAGTAGCTGGCGTCCTCGCGCGGGACGTGGAGCACCTTCGACTCGTAGTGGTCGTCGAGGAAACCGTCCGGGGCCTCCGGGTGGATGAGGCGGGCCAGATCCCAGCGTGCGGGGCTGCTCATGTCGCGGAGGTTACACCGGCGAACAGGAGATGCGTCCCGGAGAAAAATTCGAATATCATCGGACCCGCTTCGGTCTCAAATCGACCTGAGCCGTGCCGTTGGGCACGTTGCAGCACTGGAGGCGCCCGAATGAGCAATGAGAAGAAGTCGCTGAGCGAGGAGTCCATCGAGTCCGAGCGCAAGGTGGGGCGTCGCTCCGCCCTCACCGCCATTGGCGCGAGCGTCGCCGGGGCGGTCGGCCTCACCGCGGCGGTCGCGGCCGCGCCGCAGCAGGCGCAGGCACAGACCGACAGCGACACGGGCCCCAACGCCGACCCGGCGGGGCGCGGTCACACCGGCCGGACCGACAGCGACTCCGGCCCCAACGCCGACCGGTCGGGTCACGGCCGGGGCCGCCCGTGCAGCGACTCCGACAGCGGGCCGAACTCGGATCCGGCGGGCCGCGGCCGCAGCTGCTGAGCCGGTAGCCGAACAGCACGGAGCCCGGACCCCCTCGTGGGGCCCGGGCTTCGTCGCGTCTGGCGGGGTGTGCCCCGCGGTGTCAGGCGCCGGGGACCATCGCGCGGCAGCCCACCGCGTCGAGGTAAACGTTGCGGGTCCCGCGGTTCTTGATGCGGATGTAGCGGATGCGCGTGATGTCGAACTGGTCGGCGTCGAGCGCGAGCGAGCCGACCATGTCCGAGCCGACGGTGGTGTAGTCGTGGGGCGCGGTGCCCACGTCCGCCCGGTAAGGCCCGGAGCGATCGTCGTCGAGCACGATCCAGACGTCCGGCCCCGAGCTGCCGTCGGTCGGGATGCGCCGGCCCGCCGGGACCTCGAGCACGATCGTCCCCTGGGGGCGGATGACCGCGTGCTCTCCGTCCGGCGCGCCCAGCGCGTTCGACGGTGTCCCCACCGCGCGCGCGAGCTGCACGTTGCGCAGCCACTCCTCGGGGGTCGGCTCGCCCGGACCGGCGTCCGGGCCGCCCGCGTCGAGCGCGCCCGCGTCGGGCGGGCCCGCGTCGCCCCCCGCCCGCGCGAGGAAGGGGATGCGGTCGCGGTTCAGGAACACGGTCACGCCGGAGGCGGCGAGGACGAAGGTCCCCGCGAGGAACAGCAGCGGCAGCACCATCGAGCGCTTGGGGATCGCCAGGGGCGTCGGGGCGGCTCGCGCGGGCTGACCCGAGGGGCGCTCGACCACCGTGGCCGCGACGACCGGCGGACCGGGCGGCGACGACGCCATCGCCATCGTCGGCGGGGTCAGGGCCTGGCTTGAGCCGGTCAGCTCCTGCGCGAAGGCGCGCGCGCTCGGGGGCCGCTGCTCGGGGCTCTTGCGGAGGGCCCGGCCGATCGCGATCTGGTAGCGGGCGGGCGCGTGTCGAGTGGCGGGGTAGGCGTCGAGCGTCGGCGGCTCCGCGGTCGTGTGCCGCGCGGCCCACTCGAGCGGGGTCGTGGCGTGAAAGGGGCGCTGGCCGGTGAGCATCTCGAACGTGATCAGCGCGAGGCTGTAGATGTCGCTCCGGCCGTCGATCGGGCCGCCCGAGAGCTGCTCGGGGCTCATGTACTGGGGCGTCCCGATGATCGTCCCCTCGATCGTGATCCCGGGCTCGCCGCTGGCCTCGGTCGCCGCCTTGGCGATCCCGAAGTCGCAGACCTTCACGAAGTCGCGCTCGCCCCCGCGCGTGGTGAGCAGGATGTTGTCGGGCTTGAGGTCGCGGTGCACGACCGACTGCTGGTGGGCGTCCTCGAGCGCGCCCGCGATCTGGGCCACGATCCGCTCGACCCGCGCCGGCGGCATCGGGCCCTGGGCGATCTCGTCGGCGAGCGAGTGCCCGTCGATGTACTCCATGACGATGAACAGGCGCCCGTCCTCGAGCTCGCCGAAGTCGTAGAACTGGATCGTGTGGGGGTGGCTGAGCTTGATGACGATCGCGCACTCGCGGTGGAAGCGCTGGCGCACGCGCTCGTCGCGGCTGAGCTTCTCGTGCAGGACCTTGAGCGCGACCTGGCGTGTCGCGACCCCCATCTGCTGCTCGGCGAGGTAGACGCGGCCCATCCCGCCCTCGCCGATCACGCTCGCCACGCGGTAGCGGCCCATCACGAGCCGGCCGATCAGGGGATCGGCGCCGCCCTCGAGATCGAGTCGGGAGCCGCAGCGCAGGCAAAACCGTGCGCCGTCCCGGTTCTCGGTCGAGCAGTTCCCGCAGCGGATGGCCATGCCCCCGACCGCGGGGATAGCACGGAGCCGGTAGCCGCCCATCGCCCTTCATGGCGCGGCCCTCGCCGGGCCAAGCGAGGGTCGCCCACCCGGGTGGTCCCCCGGCGCGGTATCGTGGCGCGATGGCTCGCCTCGTCCTCCCCGCGCTCGCCCTCGCGCTCGCGGCCTGCGCGCCGGCCGTCCCGCCGGCGACCGCGGCCCAGCGCGCGCAGGTGAGGGTGGTGCTCTACACCACCGGGTGGTGCCCGGTCTGCGCGCGGGCGCGCGCCTGGCTGCACGAGCGATCGATCCCGTTCGAGGAGCACGACGTCGAGCACGAGCCGGCGGCCGCGACGCGCTTCCGGCAGCTCAGCCCCTCACGCGTCGTCCCGGTGATCGACGTGGAGGGCGAGATCCTCGAGGGCTTCGTGGCCGAGGAGGTCCGCCGCGCGATCGACTCCCGCGCCCACGCGGGAGCGGCTCCGCCGGGGGCGTGACGGGGCGACTCACTCCTCGTCCGCGGCAGCGAGCCAGGTGCGCCCGAAGTCGGTGCTGAGGACGACCGCGTCGGGCGCCGACTCGAAGCGCTGGAGGAGCGCGACGACCTTGCCCGAAGGCAGGGAGCGCAGGCTCGCGATCCCGTTGACCCGGCGGTGCGCCTCGAGCACCCGGAACAGAACGTCCTCGCCCTCGTCCTCCGGATCCGACAGGCGCGAGGTCCAGCCGTGCGCCTCGCTGCCGAAGAGGGTGAGCGTGCCGAAGTCCGCGAGGAACAGGCTCCGCTCGTCCTCGCCGGGCGCGGCCTCCATCACCAGCGCGCGCGGCGGGGTCTCGGTCGGCTGGAACGCGACGTCGTCGACGCTCGCCGCGAGGGTCAAGCCGTCCGAGAGGCGCGCGACGAGCTGACCCCGCTCGGCCGCGAACAGCGTGGCCCCCGCGTCGACGTCGTGCTCGAGCGGGTAGAGGGCGGGCGGGCCCTCGTAGGGCGGGTAGCGCGCGACCACCCCCCGGCCGCGCTCGTCGGCGCCGAGCGCCCAGAGCGCGCCGTCGGGGGTCGGCGCGAAGCTCGCCCAGTACGACACGGAGTCCGGCCGCGGGAGCGGGCGCGGCTCCGTGATCTCGCCGTCCCAGCCGATCGTCTGGACGCTCTCCTCGAAGCAGCTCGGCCGGTTGATGAAGCGCATCTCGCAGGGCACGCGCGGCAGCGCGCTGCGTCGCAGGGCGACGACGTGGTCGCTGAGCGGCCAGACCTCGGTGCGGGCGTCCTCGCGGCCGCGCGGGATGGGCGCCAGCTCGATGACCCGGGCGAGCGCGCTCGGGCCGCGACCCTCGATCGGGAGCTCCTGGACCATCAGCGCGCGCTCGGTCCGCCGCGCGTTGATCTGCTCGGCCATCGCGCGGATCTGCCGCGCGAGCTCGACCGACTCCTCCCGGCTCGAGGGCAGGGCGCGCCGGTACCAGCGCTCGGGGTCGTTCATGTCGGGGGGCTGGGCGAGCGCGGCCGGGACCCCGAAGTAGAGGTCGGTCGACTCCTCGCCCGCCCGCCGCATCAGCGCGCCGAGCGCCTCGCAGCCGCGCGCCGCGTCGGTGGCGAGCCGCCGGAAGCGCGTCCGCTCCGGACCGTCCGGGGCGTCCGCGGTGACCCGGGCCATCCGCGCCATGTGCTCGAGCGCGCGCTCGAGGCCCCACGGCTCCGGCGCGTCCCCGCGCATCGAGCTGACGCAGCCGAAGGCGGCCCCGGTGGTCTGCTCGACCAGCTCCGTCTCGAGGGCGGCCCGCCGTCGCTGGAGGAAGAAGTAGATCCCGGCCCCCATCAGCAGCACGAACGGCACGGTCACGAGCGCGAAGAGCCAGCGGCGGCGCGCGGCGCGCCCGGAGAGCAGCTCTTCGTCGGCGTCCATCCCCGGGCGAGGATACGGGTCGGAGCCGACCGAACAAAGCGTGGCATGCTGCGGCGTGCCCGAGCTGACGGTGGACGGCCTCCCGGTGAGCTGGATCCGCGACGGGAAGGTCGGGGGCCGCCCGCTGCTCGTCCTGGCCCACGGCGCGGGGGCGCCCTACACGAGCGACTTCATGCGCGAGACCGCGCGCCGCCTGGCCGCTCGGGAGCTCTGCGTGGTGCGGTTCCACTTCCCGTACATGGAGCGGATGCACCGCGAGGGAGGGCGGCGGCCCCCCGACGGCAAGGCCCGGCTCCTCGCCACGTGGCGCGCGATGCTCGACCGGACGCGGCGGATGCGCGGGCACGGCCCGATCGTGATCGGCGGCAAGAGCATGGGCGGCCGGATCGCCTCGATGCTGGCCGCCGCGGGCGGCGCGGCCGAGGCGCGCGGGCTCGTGTACCTCGGCTACCCGCTCCACCCGCCGGGGAGGGTCGACAAGCTCCGCGCCGATCACCTCGGGGCGATCGAGGTCCCGCAGCTCTTCGTGCAGGGATCGAAGGACGCGCTCGCCGATCGTGGCGAGCTCGCCCGTGTGCTCTCAGGCGTCCGTGGCGCGCGCCTCGTCGAGGTGGAGGGCGGCGACCACTCCCTGGCGCGATCGCGGCGAGACCCGATGCGCGACGCGGACGCGTGGATCGACGAGGTCGCGCGGTTCGTGAGCGAGGTCGCGACGCCCTGATCGCCGAGCTCAGCGCAGAGGCTCCCATCGGATCATCGCGCCGAGCAGCACCGCGACCTCGCCCGCGCGCCGCTCGTGGTGGGTGTAGGCGCCGACGCGGACGAACGGCGTGATCGACCCGATCACGTCGAGCGGGCGGTCGCCCGCGAGCATCACCATCCCGCCGACCTGATTGGAGAGCCAGCCCGAGCGCGGGATGACGCGCAGCTCGTCGTAGGCGCCGAGGCGGAGCGACCAGCGGTCGGGGAGCGGGATCTCGAGCAGCGCCATCGCGTGGCTCCCGAAGATCTGATCGTGCCGCGCGAGAACCGCGTCGTGCCGGGCCGAGAAGTGGTACGGCGCGTCGCCCAGGCCGAGGTGCTCGACCGAGAGCTCGTCCCACAGGATGAGTCGCGCGTCGTCGATGGGGAACGCCATCTGGAGCGTCGCGGCCCCGAGCGCGCTGAAGCCGTGGGCCTCGCCCCCCGCGTCGGGCGCGAGGGACGGGACCGCGCCGTTGTCGCTCCCGTAGTACCCGGCGCCCGGCATGCCGATCGACCACACGTCCACCGAGGTCAGCTGGGCGCGCAGCACGAGGAACGCGAGCGGGCTCACCTCGACGTAGCCGCCCGACATCGAGTAGATGGGGGATAGATAGTTGACCGCCGCGATCTCGGCGTAGGTGCCCTGGGTGAGCAGATCGGAGCCGTCGCCCAGCTCGAGCCGCGCGCCCGCCGCGAGCATGTGCTCCCCGCCCATCGGGTTGACGACGCCGACGAGGCGCTCGTGGAGGACGAGGCGGGGCTGAGCCTGGGCGGGGGCGGCGGAGAGTACGGCGAGCGCGAAGGCGGAGGCGACGGGGGTGAGGCGCATGGGGCGGGGATGCGCGAGGAGGTCCGTGCGGCTCGCGTGAGCCGTCCGAGCGCGTCGCTGCATCCCTCGCCCATGACCCAACGCCTCTCCCTCGCCCTCCCGCTGGCGGTCCTCCTCTGGCTCGCCCTCGCCTCGCTCGCCACCGCCACCGCCTCGGCCCAGTCGCGGGCCTTCTCCGCCGGGGAGCAACGCCGCCTCCTCTCGGGGGAGCTCGTCCGGCGCGACGCCTCCGGCGAACGCGAGGGCCGCCGCCTCTTCGGCGGCACGAGCTTCATCCGCGTGCGCGCGCCGCTCGACGAGGTCTGGGCCGTGGTCCGCGACCCCGCCCGCTACACCCGGCTCATCCCCTCGCTCGCTCGGGTCCGGGTGGTGGAGCGCCGCGACGAGCAGGTGCTCCTCTGGATGCAGCACCGCTACGCGCTGAGCACCACCGCGTACCACGCGACGATGCGCTTCGATGCTGCGGCCCACCGCGTGGAGTTCGAGCTCGACGCGAGCCGCCCCCGCGACGTCGACGGGGGGCGCGGGTTCCTCGAGCTCGCCTCCTACGAGGGCGACACGATCGTGAGCTGGGGGATGATCGCCGACGTGGGCGACGGGCTCGTCGCGCGGGTGTTCGGGCCGTTCCTGGCCGAGTGGCTGCTCAAGCCGCCGCGCTGCCTGCGTGACGAGGTCGAGCCGGGGCGGGTGAACCAGTGCTGAGGCGCGCGCTGACGCGTCCCGGGCCGTGGCTCATCGCGGGGTTCCTCGCGGGGGCGTTCGTGCTCTACCGCTGGGTGGAGGCGTCCGGTGGACCGGCGCCCCTCATCGAGCGCTTCGGGGTCGTCGCTCCGGCGGTGATGGTCGCCATCCAGGCCGCCCTGAGCGCCGCGCCGTTCCCGAGCGAGCTCTTCGCGCTCGTGAGCTCGGCGGCCTACGGCTTCTGGATCGGCACCCTGATCACGACGCTCGGGTGGATCGGCGGCTCGATGATCCAGTACGCGCTCGCCCGCCGCGGCGCGCAGGACCTGGAGCTCGCGCCGAAGCTCGAGCGCCTGCCCGGCTGGCTGCGGCGCGTGCCGGTCACGAGCCCCTGGTTCCTCGTCACGGTGCGGTGGCTCCCCATGGGCTTCCACCTCGCCAACGCGGTCGCCGGCGCGCGCCGCGTCCCTCCCCTGCGGCAGCTCTGGGTGGCCGCGCTCGGCTCGCTCCCGGTGGCCGCGTTCTGGGCCGCGGTCGGCGCGGGGATCTCGCCGTGGTGAGCCTCGATCTGGCGGAGCGCCGGTTCGTCATCACCGGCGCGAACACGGGGGTCGGCCGCGCGACCGCGGAGGCGCTCGCGGCGCGCGGCGCGGAGGTCTGGCTCGCGTGTCGGTCCGAGGCGCGCGCGGCCGAGGCCCTCGAGACCATCGCGGCGGGGCCGGGGCGCGGGCGCTTCGTGGAGGTCGACCTGGGCTGCCTCGAGGGCGTCGCGCGCGCGGCCGACGCGCTGGCGGCGGTCGGTCCGTTCGACGCGCTGATCAACAACGCCGGGGTCGGCGGGGCGCGCGGTCAGACCGTCGACGGCTTCGAGCTCGCGTTCGGCGTCAACCACCTGGGGCACTTCCTGTGGACGCGGCGCCTGCTCGGCTCGCTCCGCTCGGGCGGGGTCGTGGTGCACCTCGGATCCGGCTCGCACGAGCGCGTAGGCCGGCCGCGCTTCGACGCGTTCCGACGACCGACGAGCACGCTCACGGGGGTGCGCGAGTACGCCACCTCGAAGCTCTGCGTGATGCTCTTTCACCACGAGCTCTCGCGTCGCCTCGACGGCGTGAGCGCGCGGAGCATCGCGGTGGACCCCGGCGACGTCGCCTCGGACGCCTTCCGTCACGTCCCCTGGCTTCTCCGCGCGATCCTCACGCGCGGCATGCCCACTCCCGAAGCCGCGTGCGTCACCTCGGTGGCCTGCGCGACCGATCCGAGCTTCGCGCACGGCGGCCTCTACGCCCACCTCGCGCCGCGGGCGCCCGCGCCCCTGACCCTCGACCTGAACCTGGCGGCGCAGCTCTGGGCGCGCAGCGAGGCGTGGGTCGAGGAGACGCTCGCGCGCGCCTCCCGCGGGCCCGCCCCGTCGCGTCGATCTCCCTCGGGAGGCTGAGCGCCCGCGCGATCGACTTGAGATCGGCGGCCGCGCGTGTACCTCGACCGGAATGAGCGAACCAGACGACGCGGACAAGGCCGACAAGAACGGAACGAACGGGGCCAACGGCAGCCCGCCGCGCGTGGAGAAGCCGACCGACGCAGCCGCGTCGCACCCGCGAAAGCCGCCCGGCAAGGGGCGCAAGCGGATCAAGCGGCGCGACTACGAGTCCGAGCTGTCGGTGCTGCACGTCGAGCTCGCGAAGCTGCAGTCCTGGATCGCGGCGACCGGGCAGCGGATCGTGGTGATCTTCGAGGGCCGCGACGCGGCGGGGAAGGGCGGCACCATCAAGCGCCTCGTCGAGCCGCTCAACCCGCGGATCGCCCGCGTGGTCGCGCTCGGCACGCCGACCGAGCGCGAGCGGAGCCAGTGGTACTTCCAGCGCTACGTCAGCCACCTGCCGGCCGCGGGCGAGATGGTGGTGTTCGACCGCTCCTGGTACAACCGCGCCGGCGTCGAGCGCGTGATGGGCTTCGCGACCGAGGACGAGGTCCGCGAGTTCCTGTTCAGCGTCCCGCAGTTCGAGCGGATGCTCGCGCGCAGCGGCATCCGCATCCTCAAGTACTGGTTCTCGGTGAGCCCCGAGGAGCAGGAGCGCCGGTTCCAGGCGCGGATCGAGCACCCGACCAAGCGCTGGAAGATCAGCCCGATGGACATCGAGTCCCGCACGCGCTGGGACGAGTACTCGCGCGCCAAGGACGAGATGTTCGCGTACACCGACATCAAGCAGGCGCCCTGGTACGTGGTCGAGTCGGACGACAAGAAGCGCGCGCGCCTCAACTGCATCCACCACCTGCTGAGCATGCTGCCCTACCGCGATCACATCCGACCGCCGATCGAGCTGCCCCCGCGGCGCCAGCGCGAGACCTACCTGCGACCTCCCTACGAGGAGCAGAACATCGTCCCGCGCCGCTTCTGAGCGGCTCCGATCAGGGGGCGCCGAGGCGCCGGCCGAGGCCGTCGGGCTCGCGCGCCCCGCGCGCCGGCCTGCGTCCGCCGCGGATCGTGCCGTCCCACTCCGCGAGGGCCAGGACGTCGCCGCGCCGCTCGAGGGGGCGGCCTGACCAGTCGACGAGCACGCTGGCGCCGCCGGGGTGGAGCTCGTCGCGTCGCGCGGGTGCTGGAGGCGCGCCCTCGTCCCAGCCGCGGAGCACCTGCACGGTCTCGCCCGGCCCGGGGACGAAGCGGCCGCCCTCCACGATCACCTCGAGCGCCTCGACGCGGCCCTCGACGTCCGCGCGGTCGGGGGCGTCGGGGCGCAGCTCGAGGTAGCGGCGATAGGCCTCGAGCGCGCGGCGGTCGATCCGGAGGCGATCGGCGGCGGCCGCGACCTCGAGCCACACCGTTGGGTCGGCGGTGCGGCGCGCGGCCGCGCTGAAGCGCGCGTAGGCGTCGGCGATCTCGCCGGCCGCGAGGGCGGCCCGGCCCTCCGCGCGCAGCCGCTGGGCCGCCGCCTCGTCGACGCGGTCCGGTGCGTCGGTCGGGGATTGTGCCGGCTGAGGCGCCTGCGCGCGCGCGCTCGCGAGCGGGCTCGCGGCGAGCAGGAGCGCGGCAAGCGTCCACCACCTCATCGAAGCGAGCATAGTAGACTCCGCCGCCATGAGCAGCCCGACCGAGGCGGCCTCCGAGCGGGACGAGCTCGCGCGGCTCGCCGCTCACATCCAGCACCACGAGGCGGCGTATCGACGCGGCGAGCCCGAGATCCTCGACTCGGAGTTCGACGAGCTGGTCGATCGCTACGGCGAGCTCGCCGACCGGCTGGAGATCGACGTCGCCGATCGGGTCGACGCGGCGCCGGGGGCCGATCACACCGACGGCTTCGAGACGGTCGAGCACAAGGTCGCGATGCTCTCGCTCGAGAAGCTCTCGCCCGCGCGCAAGGACAGCGCGGGCGCGCCGATCCCGCTCGGGGAGCAGCTCGCCCAGTGGTACGCGCGCCGCAAGAAGGAGCTCGAGCTCGCCGAGGACGCGCCGCTGCCGCTCCTCGTCGAGCCGAAGGTGGACGGCATCGGCGTCTCGCTCATCTACCAGGGCGGGCGCCTCGCGCGCGCGGTGACCCGCGGCAACGGACGCACCGGCGACGTGATCACGCGGCAGGTCCAGCAGACCGGCGCCGTTCCGTCCCGGCTCGCGTCGGTCACTTCGGGTGAGCTGGAGATCCGGGGCGAGCTCTACTGGCCGACGAGCGCGTTCGAGGCCTACAACGCGCGCCTCAAGGCCGCGGGCGAGCGGCTCGTGATCAACCCGCGCAACGGCACCGCCGGCTACATGAAGCGCAAGGAGCCGGAGGGCCTCGAGGAGACCGGCATCCAGGCGTTCCTCTACCAGGTGCCCTGGGCCGAAGGGGTCACGCTCCCCGTCCGGCAGAGCGACATCCTCGACTGGCTCGCAGAGCAGGGTCTGCACGTCTACTTGTCGGAAGCCCACCGCGCCACCGACGCGGCCGACGCCTTCGCCTACTGCGAGGGCTACCACCCGCGCCGCGCCGAGCTCGACTACGAGATCGACGGCATGGTCATCAAGATCGACGAGCTCAAGTGGTACCGCCGGCTCGGTGAGACCGGGCACCACCCGCACTGGGGCGTGGCGTACAAGTTCCCGCCCGAGCGTAAGCCCACCCGCCTCCTCGACGTGACCGTCCAGGTCGGCAAGAGCGGCAAGCTCACCCCGGTCGCGCACCTCGAGCCGGTGTTCCTCGCGCAGACGACCGTGTCGCGCGCGAGCCTGCACAACTTCGGCGAGGTCGAGCGCAAGGACGTGCGCATCGGCGACACCGTCTACGTCGAGAAGGCGGGCGAGATCATCCCGCAGGTGGTCAGCGTGGATCGCGCCAAGCGGCCGCCGGACGCGCGCCCGATCCACCGTCCCAAGGAGTGCCCGGTCTGCGGCGCGCTCGTCGTCGAGGAAGAGGTCTTCGTCTACTGCCCGAACCCGGCGTGCCCCGCGCAGGTGCAGGAGCGGCTCGAGCACTTCGCGAGCCGGGCCGCGATGGACGTGGAGGGCCTCGGGAGCAAGCTCATCGAGCAGCTCGTCGCGGCCTACCGGATCGACAAGCCGCACCAGTTCTTCACCCTCACGGCCGACCAGCTCGCGCGCCTCGAGCGGATGGGGACCAAGAGCGCGGAGAACGTCCTCGCGGGCCTCGAGCGCGCCAAGGGCCGTGGCCTCGCGCGGGTGCTCGTGGGGCTCGCGATCCGGCACGTCGGCGAGACGATGGCCGAGGACCTCGCGCGCTACTTCGGCACGTCCGACGCGCTCCTCGAGTTCGCGGCGCGCTACGCGGCGGGCGACACGGAGGCGGTCGAGGTCGTCGCGCCGGAGAAGGGCACCGGCGCGATCGAGGGGCTCGCGCGCAAGACGGCCGACAGCATCTTCGCCGAGCTCGCCAGCCCGCAGGTGCGCGAGGTCTTCGACGGCCTGCGCGCGGCGGGCGTGAAGGTCGAGGCGGTGCTCGAGCGGCGGGTCGAGGTCGAGGGCGTGGCCGGCAAGAGCTTCGTGCTCACCGGCACGCTGCCGACGCTGAAGCGCAAGGAGGCAGGCGACCGCATCAAGCACGCGGGTGGCAAGGTCTCGGGCTCGGTCAGCAAGAAGACCGACTTCGTCGTCGCGGGCGAGGAGGCCGGCAGCAAGCTCGAGAAGGCCAAGGAGCTCGGCGTCGCGGTGATCGACGAGGCGGAGCTGCTCCGGATGCTCGGCGCGTGAGGGCCCCGGCGTCGATCGTGCTCCCGGCTGTGCCGGTCGCTGTGCCGGTCGCTGTGCCGGTCGCTGTGCCGGTCGCTGTGCCGGTCCTTGTGCTGGTCGCCGTGCTGGCGGCAGCCTGCGGGGGCTCGCAGCGCCCGCAGCTCCCGCCGGGGGCCTGCTCGCCGCTGCCCGAGGGCGAGGCCGCGCCCTGGGAGTCGCGGGGCTACCGCGTCCCGGTGCCCTGGTTCGCGCCGCGCCGCGGGGCGGCCCGACCGCGCGTGGTGATCCAGGAGTTCAGCGACTTCGAGTGCCCCTACTGCGCGCAGGCGCGGCCGACGATCGATCGCCTGCTGTCGGAGTACGGCGACTGCGTCCAGCTCGTGTGGAGGCACCGACCGCTCGGCTACCACGCGCACGCGGAGCCGGCCGCTCGGGTGTCGGTGGAGGTCTACCGGCAGGGCGGCGACGAGGCGTTCTGGCGCTACCACGACCGGCTGTTCGACGATCAGGCGGGGCTCGATCGCGACGCGATCCTGGCCCACGCGCGCGGGCTCCCCGGCGTCGACGAGGCGCGGCTCGCGGAGGTCCTCGAGGGCGGCGAGCACGCGGGCGTGATCGCGCGCGACCGGCAGGCGATCGACGCCCTCGACCTCGAGCTGGGCACGCCGAGCTTCTTCGTCAACGGCGTGCTGCTCCACGGCGCGCGCCGCTACTCGCACTTCCGCCTCGCGGTCGAGCGCGCGCTCGCCGAGCAATACGCGCGTAACGAGGGTGGGGACTGACGCACATGCGAGCCATGATCCGTCGCGCCTCGATCGCCCTCGCCGCCTTGGTCTTCTCGGCTTGCGGCTCGTCGGACGGTGGCCACGCGGCCGCGCCGGCGCCCTCCGAGCCGCCCGTCTCGTCCCCCTCGGACGAGCCCGCGCCCCGCTCCCCGGACGAGCCTGCGCCGCGCTCCCCGGACGAGCTCGCGCCGGGCGCCTCCGATCCCGGCCGCGCGATCGCCGACGCGTGGGGCGCGATCCTCGCGGACTACGCGACCGAGGACGGCGGCTTCCGCTACGCGGCGCTGCGCGACGACCGGGAGGCGCGCGCCGCCCTCGACGCGGTCACGCAGCAGATCGGCGCAAGCGACCCGTCGCGCTGGAGCCGGGACGCCCGGCTCGCCTTCTTCCTCAACGCCTACAACGCGCTCACCGTGAAGGCCGTGGTCGACGCGTGGCCGATCGAGAGCGTGATGAGGGTCGACGGGTTCTTCGACGCCGCGACGCACGAGGTGGCCGGCGAAGCGATGACGCTCAACCACCTCGAGAACACGATCATCCGAGCCGACGAGTTCGCCGAGCCGCGCATCCACTTCGCGGTCAACTGCGCGAGCGCGGGCTGCCCCTGGCTCCGACCGACGCCGTACGTGGCCGAGGCGCTCGACGACCAGCTCGCCGAGCAGGCGCAGGGGTTCGTGCGCCGGACCACCCGCGTCACCGATCGCCGCGTCGAGCTGAGCGCGATCTTCGACTGGTACGCGGCCGACTTCGCGCGCGTCGGCGGCGTCCGCGCGTTCGTCGCCTCGCAGCTCCCGGAGGCCGACGCAGCCCGGGTCCGGGACGAGGCGCGGACGATCTCCCACGTCGACTACGACTGGTCCGTCAACGCGCGCTGAGCTGTGAGCTTTCGTGGGCCGGCGCGCCCCTGCTCTGGGGTATCCTCCGCGCCGACCGGGGAGGTGCGTCATTCGCTTGGGGATCGTTCGGGAGGCCCACGAAGGAGAGAGACGGGTCGCGGTCGCGCCCCACTCGCTCGGCAAGCTCCGCAAGCTCGGCTTCGAGATCGTCGTCGAGCGCGGCGCCGGCGCGGGGGCGGGCTACTCCGACGCGGACTACATCGAGGCAGGGGCGACGATCGTCGAGCCCACCACGGCAGCGTCCTACCGCGAGAGCGGGGAAGCGCCGGCATGGGAGGCCGACGTGGTGGTCAAGGTGCGGCCGCCCAGCGCCGAGGAGGCGGAGCGGCTGCGCGACGGATCGACCCTGATCTCGCTCATCTATCCGACCGCCAACGAGCCTCTGCTCGAGCAGCTGGCGAAGCGCGGGGTGACGGCGGTCGCGCTCGATCGGGTGCCGCGCATCACGCGCGCGCAGTCGATGGACGTGCTCAGCTCGATGGCCAACCTCGCGGGCTACCGCGCGGTCCTCGAGGCGGCGGCGCTCTACCAGGGGTTCTTTGCGCCGCAGGTGACAGCGGCCGGCACGCTGCCGCCGGCGCGGGTGCTCGTGATCGGCGCGGGCGTCGCAGGCCTGGCCGCGATCGCGGCCGCGCGCGGGCTCGGCGCCGAGGTGCGGGCCTTCGACACCCGCGCGGCGACCAAAGAGCAGGTCGAGAGCCTCGGCGGGAAGTTCCTCGAGCTCGAGTTCGAGGAGTCCGGTGAGGGCTCGGGCGGCTACGCCAAGGTGATGAGCAAGGAGTTCATCGAGGCGGAGATGAAGCTCTTCCGGGATCAGGCAAAGGAGGTGGACATCATCATCACCACCGCGCTGATCCCCGGCAAGAAGGCCCCGCTCCTCGTCCCCGAGGACGTCGTCGCCAACCTCAAGCCGGGCTCGGTGGTCGTGGACATGGCGGCCGAGCAGGGCGGCAACTGCGCGCTGACCAAGCCCGGCGAGGTGGTCGACCACAACGGCGTGAAGATCGTTGGCCACACCGACCTCGTCAGCCGGATGGCGAGCTCGGCGAGCCGGTTCTTCGGCGCGAACCTGGTGAACCTCCTCAAGGAGCTCGGGGGAGCCCAGCAGTGGGACATCGATCTCGAGAACGAGATCGTCCGAGGCGCGACGCAGACCCACGCGGGCGAGGTGCTCCCGCCCCCCGAGGTGAAGCCGCCGAGCCCGCCCAAACCGGCGCCCGAGGCGACCCCGCCATCGCAGAAGGTCAAGCACGAGGCCAAGCCCAAGGGGCCCTCGAGCGCGGGGACGATCTTCGGCCTCCTCGCGATCGGCGCGCTCTTCGCGGCCGGTCAGTTCGCGCCGACCGAGAGCGGGATCCTCCAGCACATCACGGTGTTCGTGCTCGCGTGCTTCGTCGGCTGGCAGGTCGTCTGGGCGGTCACCGCCGCGCTGCACACGCCGCTGATGAGCGTCACCAACGCGATCAGCGGGATCATCATCGTCGGCGGCATGCTCCAGGTCGGTTCGGGTGAGCTCGACGTGGCCACCTTGCTCGGCGCGGTGGCGATCCTCGTGGCCGCGATCAACATCAGCGGCGGCTTCCTCGTGACGCAACGGATGTTGCAGATGTTCGTGAAGGGCGACGACCGATGAGCGAGGGCGTCCTCACCGTCGCGTACCTCGTGGCCGCGGTGTTCTTCATCCGCAGCCTGGGCGGCCTCAGCCAGCAGGAGACCGCGCGGCGCGGCAACACCTTCGGGATCGTCGGCATGGCGCTCGCGCTCGTCGCGACCGCGTTCCACCCCCGCCTGCTGGGCGGCGAGGCGGGCCTCAACGCGACGTCGCTCGGCGTGCTGGTGGGCTGCCTGGTCGTGGGCGGCCTGATCGGGGCGGTGCTCGCCAAGCGCGTCGCGATGACCGCGATGCCCGAGCTCGTCGCGATCCTCCACAGCTTCGTCGGCCTCGCCGCGGTGCTCGTGGGCATCTCGTCGCATCTCAACCCGGCGGAGCAGCTCACCGGGATCGAGGAGAGCATCCACATCGTCGAGATCTGGATCGGCATCGCGGTCGGCGCGCTCACCTTCACCGGCTCGGTGATCGCGTGGGCCAAGCTCCGCGGGACGATGAGCGGCAAGCCCCTGCTCCTGCCGGGCCGCCACCTCCTGAACCTCGTGGTCGCGCTCGGCATCTTCGGCCTGATGGTCCCGTTCCTCCAGGACCCGCACGGGCCGATGTCGATGACCTACATGCTCGCGATGACGGGCCTGGCGGGCTTCCTCGGCGTTCACCTGGTGATGGCGATCGGCGGCGCCGACATGCCCGTCGTGGTCTCGCTGCTGAACAGCTACTCCGGCTGGGCGGCCGCGGCGGCGGGCTTCGTGCTCGAGAACGATCTGCTGATCGTGACCGGCGCGCTCGTCGGCTCGAGCGGCGCGATCCTCTCGATCATCATGTGCCGCGCGATGAACCGCTCGATCCTCAACGTCGTCTTCGGCGGCTTCGGGACGGCGGACTCGGGCTCGGGCCCGGTGGACACGCGGGGCAAGGACGACGTCCAGGAGACCTCGGCCGACGAGGTGGCGGAGTGGCTCAAGGCGGCCAAGCGCGTGATCATCGTGCCCGGCTACGGCATGGCGGTGGCCCGCGCGCAGAACTCGGTGCACGACCTCACCCGGAGCCTGCGTGACGCGGGGGTGGACGTGCGCTTCGCGATCCACCCGGTCGCGGGCCGGCTCCCCGGCCACATGAACGTGCTCCTCGCGGAGGCGGGGGTCCCCTACGACATCGTCCTCGAGATGGAGGACATCAATGAGGACTTCGAGAGCACCGACGTGGTCCTCGTCATCGGCGCCAACGACATCGTGAACCCGGGGGCGCTCGACGACGAGACGAGCCCCATCTACGGGATGCCGGTGCTCGAGGCGTGGCACGCGTCGAAGGTCGTCGTGTTCAAGCGGAGCATGGGCTCGGGCTACGCCGGCGTGCAGAACCCGCTCTTCTTCCACGAGAACACCTTCATGCTCTTCGGGGGCGCCGACAAGACGATGAGCGACCTTTACGCGGCGGTCCGCTGAGGCGCAGCGTCGGCGGGCTCACCCCTCGCCGACCTCGTCGAGCGAGTCGACCCGGCGCAGCTCCCCGAACCACGCGGCCCAGAGCCCGGTGACGATCAGAGTCCCGACGCCTCCGAGGACGGTGGCGCGGACCGCGCTGCCGAGCCACTTGGTCGTCAGGCCCGACTCGAACTCGCCGAGCTCGTTGCTCGCGCCGATGAACATCATGTTGAGGCTCGCCACCCGTCCGCGGAGCTCGTCCGGCGTGCCGAGCTGGATGATCGACTGGCGGACCACCACGCTGATCATGTCGGCCGCGCCGAGGATCACGAGGAGGCCGACGCTCAGCGCGAAGCGCTCGCTCAGGCCGAAGCCGATCGTGGCCAGGCCGAAGACCGCGACGCCGCCGAACATCCAGGCTCCGGCGCGCCTCCGCAGCGGGTAGCGCGCGAGGATCAGCGCCATCGCCGCGGCCCCGATCGCGGGGCCCGCGCGGAGCAGCCCGAAGCCGAGCTCGTCCACCTGGAGGATGTCCTCGGCGAAGATCGGCATCAGCGCGACCGCGCCTCCGAGGAGCACCGCCGCGAGGTCGAGGCTGATCGCGCCGAGGAGCGCTCGCTGCGAGCGGAGGAACGCGAGGCCGCCGAGCACGCGCTGCCAGCCCGTCTCGGCGCTCGCCGCGCGGGGCGGCCGGTCGGGCCGGAGGGTGAGGAAGAGGACCGCGGCGCCCCCGCTCGTCACCGCGCTGGCGACGTAGGCCAGCTCCGCGCCGCCGAGCGCGTAGAGGAGGCCGCCGAGCGCCGGCCCGCCGATCGTCGCGAGCTGGTAGATCGCCGAGCTCATCGGGATCGCGCGCGGGAGCTGGTCGCGCGGGACGAGCCACGGCAGGAGCGCCCAGGTCGCGGGCGCGGAGAACGCGCGGGTGGCGCCGAGGAGCGCGAGCACGCCGAGGATCGGCGCGACGCCGAGGCGGTCGGCGCCGGGCGAGAGGACGAGCGCGGCGAGGGCGAGCGCGCCGAGCGCGAAGACGCCGCTGGTGGTGGCCACGATGCGGCGGCGGTCGTGGCGATCCGCGACGGTGCCGGCGTACGGGCTGAACACGAGGAGCGGGAGGAACTGCACCAGCCCGACCCACGCGAGGTCCATCGCGTCGTGGGTCGCGCGGTACACCTGCAGCCCGACCGCGACGCTCTGGATCTGGAACGCGACCGTGGCGAGGAGCCGTCCCGCGAGGAACCGCGCGAGGTTGCGGTGAGGCCGCGACACCGGAGCGCTCAGGCGATCGGCGGGCGCTCGAAGCGGTGGCGCTCGGGCCCGCCGAGGGGCGTCTCGAGGCCCGCGTCGGTCATGCCCGCCGCGAGCGCGACCTTCTGTGACGCCTCGTTGGCTGGCGAGGTGAGCGCGAGGAAGGCCCGCCCGGGGACCGCCTGGAGGAGCGCGCGCAGCGCCTCGGTCGCGAGGCCCTCGCCCCAGCGGCGCGGGACGACCGCGTAGAAAACCTCGAGCGCGTCGCCGAAGGGGATCGGGTGGAGCGCGACCGTGCCGAGGAATGCGTCAGACGTCTTGTCGGCTACGGTCAGCCCCCACACCGGCTCCTCGGTGTCGTAGGAGGCGCAGATCGTGTCAAAGACCTCGCCGGCGCCCTGCTTGCTGCGCTGGCGCTCCGGGACGTTGAGGTGCTCGTAGAAGCGAGGGTCGGTCACCAGCGCGACGAAGTCGTCTCGATCGCGTCGCTCGTGCTTGCGCAGCCGCAGGCGCTCGGTCTCGATCGGCAGCGTCAGCATGGGTTGACCATGGTGTCCGTGGGGCCGACGCGGCAAGGAAAATCGCCGTGAGGGCGGCGCGGCGGTGGCGGCGCTGGGGGTGCGGCGATCGAGGGGGCGCGGAAGCGGTGCGGGGTTCGCGGGTGCGGGCGGGGCGCGCCGCTGCGAGGACGCTCTCCGCGCCGCTGTTAGCGGCGCAGCGCGATCACCTTGGCGCCTCTTGGCGGGGGCTCGACGGGGGGCAACGCGAGGGTGAGGTTCTCGATGTGCGGCAGCGCCCGCAGCGCGGGACCCTCGGCGTGGAGCTCGGAGTAGGGGCCGTCGTAGATCAGCGCGACCATGTAGATCTGCGCGAAGCCCCGCACGAACACGCCCCAGCCGTCCTCGTGGGCGACGTAGCGCTCGGGGGCCTCGCCCTGGCGGCACTCGTTGCGCGCGTGGCTCACCGCGGCCGCGATCTGCAGGGCCTCGGCCCACTCCGCCGCCGTCCACGTCGGCGCCAGCTCGTGCAGGCGGCGCGCGCGGTGGGTCCAGCGGCGGGCCATCGTCTCGTCGGGCCCGAGCGCGGCGAGGGTCGCGTCGTCAGGCGCGCCGCGGGCGAGCCAGGCGCTCGGATCGGCGCCCGTGTCCGTCACCGCCTCGACCAGGCGATGTGCTTCCTCCATCGCGACGATGTCCCACCCCTTGGCGCGGGGGGCCGAGCAGCCCCAGAGCACCGGGCTGCCCTCGTCGAACACCAGGGCGGCGCGCGCGCCGGCGCGCTCGGCCAGGGCGTCCAGCTCCGCGTCGAGCGCGAGCTGCTTCTCCGCGCTCCCGGCCGCGGTCTCCGGCGTCCGGGCGAGCTCCGCGAACGGCGCGAGCAGCGTGTCGAGCTTCGCCTTCTTGGCCGTGGGATCCGGAGGCGGCGCGTCGAACGTCACCACGACCCGCCAGCCTTCCCCGAGCCGGCCCACGACGACGCGATCGCCGGTGGGCTCGCGGCCCCCGATCTCCGCCCGCGAGTCGTCGGCTCCGAGCTCACGCCGGACCACCTCGAGCAACTTGAGGAGCTCGTCCACCGGCGCGGACTCTACCAACCCGCGCTCCCCGTGACTACGTGCGGATGCCGCTGGACGACGGCGCGCGGGGACCGACGCGCAGGGACCGACGGGGACCGACGCGCGGGGACCGACGCGCGGGGACAGAATTGAATCGGCCCTCCGCTCGCGTAGCGAGGGAGGGCCGCTCAGGGGTGGTCGGCGCGAGGCCGAAGGTCGCTCAGGCGCGCCGGCGGCGCCGGAACAGCGCGAGGCCGGCGAGGCCGACGAGCCACGCGAGGCCGAGCGAGCTGGGCGCCGCCGGAGCCGCGCTGCAGCCGCCACCGCCGTCGACGGTGCCTGCGTCCGCCGAGCCGCCGTCGGCGAGCACCGGGGGACCTGCGTCGGGCATCGCCACGGTCTCCTCGCCGACGATGAACTGCGCGTAGCGGTGCGCGCTGTCGCCGATGCCGTCGTTGACCCAGACCTCCCAGTACCAGAGGCCGGGGGCGAGCGGCTCGGCCGGCGCCCACGACGTCGTTTCCGTGCCCTCGTCCAGCTCGCCCGAGCCCAAGACGTCGGCGTTGAGGAAGCTGGAGTTCTGCGAGAGCCGGAAGAAGTAGACGAGGGTGTCGCTGTCCTCATCGACCGCGTTGGTGACGGTGAGGGTCGGGGGGCTGTCCGGCGAGACGTAGGTCCGATCGATCGGCGACATCGGCACCGGCGCGCTGGGGACGGTGTTCTCGGCCACCGCGATCTCCCACATCTGGAGATCCTCACCACCGTCGCCGTCGTCGATGCGCAGGATCACCGGGAAGGTCATCGCGCGCTGGCTCTGGTCCGGCGTCCAGGTGATGACGCCGGCCGCGTCGACCGTCATGCCCATCGGGCGCGACGTGAGCACGTAGTTGATCGGGTCGAGCGCGCCCGCGGGGTCGTCGACCATGAGCTCGTAGCGGTACTCGCGGTTCACCCCGGCCATCAGGGGCGGCGTCGAGACGATCGTCGGCTCGATGTTCGTGATGTTGATCTCGAGCGTCGAGCGGCGGGTGTTGGTGCCGTCGGACGTCTCGATCCCGACCGGGTACTGGCCGGGGCCGTCGCTCACCCCCATCGGGACCGTGATCATCGTGGTGTCGGCCATCTCGCCGAAGGTCCCGTCACCGTCGATGTCCCAGCTCCAGGTCACGGTCGGGTCCATCTCGTAGTCGGTGACCGCCACCTCGACCGTGATCGCGTCGCCCTCGGGCGCCTCGACCACGGTGGTGAAGCAGGGGATCGGCGCGCCGGCGAGCGCGAAGTTGAGGATGCTGCTGCGGAGCGCCCCATCCAGGCCGAGCAGGGGATCGGCGCCGCCCGAGGGCACGCAGGCGGGGTTCGAGAGCTGCTGCGAGGTGGTGATGGTGCTCGCGCGATCCGACTCCTGGATCCCGAAGGTGAGGAGCGAGACCGAGCCGCCGGCCGGCACGGTGATGTCGTAGGTCCAGCCAATGTCCGCGTTGATGCCGCTGACCATGGCGGAGATCGCGGTGGCCCGCTGCGAGCCGTTCGGGCCCTGCACCACGTAGCCGGTGGGCACGTCGCCGCCGGTGGCCATGCTGTCGTCGACCGTGAACCAGTTGTCCATCGGGTTGACGGTGGTGTCGCCGGTCGAGGACCCGGTGATCGTGAGGGTCGCGTCCGCGCCGGAGCGCCCGTAGATGCGCACGGTCGCGGTGACGGCCGCGCCGGTCGGGTTCCGGAAGGTGTCGATGTAGCGGATCCAGTTGCCGCCCGACGAAGGCACGTAGACGTGCCGCGAGACCTGCAGGGAGCCCATCGTGATCTCGGCCATGTCGTACTGGCGTCCGCCGAGGGAGGTCGCCGCCGCGGTGCCGCCGGCCGTGTAGTTCGTCCCGTCCACGCTCAGCCAGAACATGAAGTCGTAGGGGTCCTGGGTGGGGTTGGCTCCCGAGACGTAGCCGTTGCCAGTCTCCGTGACGTCGAAGGTGAAGCCTCCCGACGTCAGGAGGTCCACCGCGTAGGCGGTGCTCAGAGGCGCTAGGGCCGTGAGCGACGCCACGAGAATCCAAGGGAGAGTCCGCTTCATGGGCGGGAACTTACAACTGTTCGGGAAGCATGCGAAGGGTCGGTATGTGGAACCCCACGGTTTCCGGGCGAGCGGCCTTTTCCCTGGAGGCTTCACCGGCTAGGCTCCGCTCCATGACTCAGGTTCGCTTTCTAGCAGTGCTGTGCGTCCTCTCGGGCGTCGGCCTCGCGGTGGCCGGCTGCGACACCGGGGGCACGAACCCCGACGGCGGCGGCGACGCGATGGTCGACCCCAGCGCCGACTCGGATCTCGACTCCATCCTGGACGTCGACGAGGACCGATTCGACCGGGTGGACACGGACGGCGACGGGATCCTCGACTACCTCGACAACGACTCCGACGGCGACGGGATCCCGGACCTGACCGAGGCCGGCGACTCCGACCTCTCGACCTCCCCGATCGACTCGGACAACGACGGCGTCCCCGACTTCCGCGACCTCGACTCCGACCAGAACGGCCTCCTCGATGGTGAGGAAGGCGCGGGCGACTTCGACCTCGACGGCATCCCGAACTACGCCGACATCGACGACGACAACGACTTCGTGCTCGACCGGAACGAGCTCGACGGCATCTTCCCGCCGATCGACACCGACGGCGACGGCTTCCCGAACTTCCGGGACCCGGACAGCGACGAGGACAGCATCCTGGACGGCGACGAGTTCGGCGCCGACACGGATCTGGATGGCCTCTTCGACCAGGAGGACCTGGACTCCGACCAGGACACCCTGACCGACCGCGAGGAGGCGGGCGACGACGACCTGTTCAGCCCGCCGATCGACTCGGACGGCGACTCCATCCCGGACTTCCGCGACACGGACAGCGACAACGACGGCCTCTCGGACCGGCTCGAGAACGATCTCGGCACTGACTCGACCGCGATTGACTCCGACGGTGACGGGGTCTCGGACCTGCTCGAGATCGCGGCCAGCACGAACCCGAACGATCCCGAGGAGAGCCCGCTCACCCGCGGCGACTTCGTGTTCACCGTCGACTACATGATGCCGCCCGACCCGAGCCAGGACACCCTCGAGTTCCGCACGAGCATCCAGTTCGCGGACACCTACTTCCTGTTCGACATCTCCGGGTCGATGTTCTCCACGATCACGGGCCTGCGCGACGCGGTCTCGATGATCATGGACGACCTGACCTGCATGGACTTCGGCACCAGCTGCCGCACCGACGGCGACTGCGCGGTCGGCCAGGTCTGCAGCCTCACCGGCAGCTGCATCGAGGACCCCTCGATGAGCTCCTGCGTGGCGAGCCCCTGGACGGGCGGCGGCTACTACGAGATCCCGATGGTCAACCTGCTCTCGCTGCAGGACACCCCGGCGACCACCGCCTCGGCGCTGAACGTGAGCACCTTCGGCGGCACCGAGCAGATGAACGGGGCCGTCTGGAGCGTCGTCGATCCGGCGGCCTCGCCCATCATGGAGACGGGCTGCTCGGCGCCCGCGCCCGACCGCATCGGCTGCGTCGGCTACCGGAGCAACGCGGTGCGGATCCTCGTCACCTTCAGCGACGAGGACAGCGACGGCGCCGAGACGACGGACCAGGCGGGCCAGGCGCTCCTCGACGCGGGCGTCACCTTCATCGGCGTGTGGGCCGGCAGCGCCGGCTCCACGCAGCGCCAGGACATGGTCGACCTCGCGATCCGCTCGCAGTCGGTCGACCGCACGCTCGCGCCCCTCGTCTTCGACGGGGTGGGCACCGGCGTCGTGCCGGTCGTCACGGGCGCGATCAACGAGGTGGTCGAGGGCATCCCGCTCCGCGTGACCATCGAGGCGACGGACGAGCCCGGCGACGACGGCGACGCGCTTCAGTTCATCGACTACCTAGAGGTCGACATCAGCGGCGGCCGCTGCTCCGCCATCCGGCCCATCGAGGACACGGACGGCGACGGCTATGACGACGCCTTCCCGGCCCTCCTGCCCGGCACCCCCGTGTGCTGGCGGGTCGTCCCGCGCCAGAACGACACCGTCATGCCGATCGTCGACGTGCCGCAGGTCTTCCGGGCCCGGCTGACCGTCTACGGCGACGACTCGCCGCTCGACGCGCGCATCGTGTACTTCCTCATCCCGCCGCGGGTCGACCCGCCTGGCGGTCCGGACTGATCGACGCGGTCCGGTCCCCGACGGGATCCTCACGCGCCCCGACGCTCACCCCGTGAGCCCGGGGCGCGCTCAATTCGGCTCGGCCCCCGTCCCGGCGCTTCCTCGATTATCTCTGAGCCGTCTCCACGACCTGGCGCATCCCCAGCCCATGCTCGCGTTGATCGAGGCCCTCCCGCGGCCCGTCCCCGTCGCCCGCCCCGACGAGATCGGGGACGCCGCGCTCGTCGAGCGCGCCCTGGACGGGGATCGCTGGGCGATGGAGACCCTCTACCGCCGCCACGTGCGCCGGGTCACCAACGCGGTGACCCGGATGATCGGCCGCACCGCCGAGGCCGAGGACGTCGTCCAGGAGACGTTCCTGACCGCGTTCTCGCGGCTCGAGCGCCTGCGGGAGCCGGCCGCCTTCCGCGGCTGGGTCGCCCGCATCGCGGTCAACGAGGTGCGAATGCGGCTGCGCAAGCGCAAGTGGCTTCGGCGCCTCGCCCTGGATCGCGAGACCGACGACGTCAGCCTCGAGTCCCTCGCCAGCGACGCGGCGTCCCCCGAGGTGCGGGCGGAGCTGGCCCGGATCGACGCGCTGCTCCAGACCCTCGACGTGGATCTGCGCATGGCCTGGACGCTGCGCTACGTCGAAGGCTGGGAGCTGACCGAGGTGGCTACCGCCCTGAACGTCTCCCTCGCGACCGCCAAGCGGCGCATCCGGGAGGCGCGCCTCGTGATCGACGCGCACGTGGGGGCGCACGAGGGAGACGGACGATGACCCAGCTTCCCGACCCGATCTCGGAGGTCCTCGAGGACACCGCCGATGAGGCCCGCGTCCAACGGATGTGGCGACACATCGATCGCGCCCCCGCGCCGCGTCGCCGAGGCGCGCGCCTCGCGATGGGCGCGGCCGTCCTGGCCGCCGCGGCCGCGATCGTCGCGTTCGTGTGGAGCTCGCGCGGGCCTGCGACCGGGGGGCCGCTCGCGCTCGCGGGCGGCGGCCGGCTCCCGGCCGAGGTCGTGGGGACAGTCGAGCTGACGGACCGCTCGCGGATCCGCGTCTCGGACGGCGGGCGCCTCGCGCTCCTGGCCAACGACGGTCGCGCGGTCGCCTGGCACCTCCACGCGGGCGAGGCGCGCTTCGAGGTGACCCCGGGTGGACCGCGCACGTGGACGGTGGAGACCGACCTCGCGACGGTCGAGGTCGTGGGGACCGTGTTCACGGTGACCCGCGACGAGGTCGGCGTGCGCGTTGCGGTGGAGCGGGGGAGGGTGCTGGTGCGAGGCGAGCGGGTGCCCGACCGCGCGGTCGCGCTCACGCGCGGGCAGTCGGTGGTCGTACCGGCGGAGCAGCCGACCGAGCGCGCCGAATCCGCGTCGATCGGGTCCGCGTCGACCGGGTCCGCGTCGACCGGGTCCGCGTCGACCGAGGTCGGGCCGTCCGCGCCGTCCGACGGGCCCGTCGCCACGAGCCCGACCGCCGAGGCGCGCGAGGTCGAGGAGCCGCGTGCGGCGCTCGACGCGGAGGCGCTGATGGCCCGCGCGGACGAGGCGCGCCGCGGCGGTCAGCTCGAGCGGGCCGCGACGCTCCTCGAGCGCGCCTCGCGGCGACCGGGCGATCCGTCGGCCGGGCTCGCCGCGTTCACGCTCGGCCGGCTCGAGCTCGGCGCGCTGTCTCGTCCCGACCGCGCGGCGCGCGCGTTCGAGCGCGCGCTCTCGCTGCCCCTGACGCCGCGCCTGCGCGAGGACGCGGCCGCGCGCCGGGTGGAGGCCCTCCGCCGCGCCGGTCGACCGGACGCGGCGCGGGTGGCGGCCGAGGCCTATCTCCGCGACTATCCCGACGGGAGGTTCGCGTCGACGGTCCGCGCATCCACGCCGTGAGGCCCGGCGGTCGCGATCGCGAGCGGGCGATCGCGGGGGGCTCCCGCGCGCTCCTCGTCGGGCTCCTGGTGAGCCTCCTCGCGGGCCTCCTCGCGGGCGTTGCCCCCGCGGCCGCGCGGGCCGACGAGGTGACGCTCGAGGCGCCGCCGTGCGCGCACCTGCCGTTCGCCCCGCTCGAGGTGCGTCGGCTGCTCGCGCTCGAGCTGGCGCTGGACGGGATCACGCTCGTCGACGGATCGCGCCGGGTGATCGGCTACGTGCCGCGCGAGTGCGTGCCGGGCGCCGCCGTCTTCTTGCTGCGTCTCCAGACGGGCGGCGTGGCCCGCGAGGTCGACGTCGACGTCTCCGAGGTCCCGCTGCGCGGGGTGCCTCGGGCGCTCGCGCTCGAGATGGCCGAGCTGCTGCGCGCGTCGCCCTCGACCCTGCCCGATCCCGCCGCCGACGGCGGCCGCGCGGCGCCGTCGGACAATGCGGCGCCGTCGGACAATGCGGCGCCGTCGGACAATGCGGCGCCGTCGGACAATGCGGCGCCGTCGGACAGTGCGGCGCCGTCGGACAGTGCGGCGCCGTCGGACAGTGCGGCGCAGGGCGCGTCGGTTGCGCCGGCCCGCGAGCCGGCCGTGGCGCCGTTGGGGGAGGGGGCGCGCGCCGAGGGCTCGTCGGAGGCCGCGCGGTGGGAGGCCGCGCCGTCGGAGGGCGACCCGGCCGACGCGTCAGGCGAGCAGGCACCCTGGGTCACCCCGCAGCTCGGGGCGGCGCTGGGGCTCCGCAACAGCCCGGACACCGGGGCCGTTCTCGGAGGAGTCGTCGCGTTCTTCGACCTCCTCTTCGCGCCCCAGGTGCCCCTGGTGGCCAGGGTCGATGTGGTGGCTGCCTTTGGAGGGGCCGCCCAGGATCTGACGCTCGGCTGGCTCGAAGGCGGCCTGTCGGTGTCGGTCTACGCTCGCGCCGTTCGCGAGCTCGGGCTGCGCTTTGGCCCGCGGTTCTGGGTGGCCCACGGCTGGGTGGTGTCCGACGGCGGACAGACCGTGCGGCGCGAAGGCGCGGACCTTCAGGTGGGGCTCGGCATCGCGGTCGGCCTCGACCTGGCGATCGCCGACCGCGTCGCCCTCCTCATGGGCGCCGAGGTCGGCACGGCCCACGAAGGGGTCGTGGTCGTCACTCCGACCGGTCGCTCCGGTCTCGTCGGCGCGTACTGGAGCGCCCAGCTCGGCGTCTCCGTCGACCTCTGACTCCGGTCGACTTCTGACTCCGTCGATCGCGGACTGCGTGTCGACCGCCTGCATGTGACCGGCCTCTCACCTGGCGGTTGATTCTCATTCTCAGACCCGGTATTGAGAATCAGAATCAATGTCGGGAGACTTGAGCATGGGAAGCATGGGTTCGGGGCGCGCCGTGGGCGCAGCGGGGTCGGAGTCGGGGTCGGAGTCGCGGACGCAGCGCGGGACGTCGCGGGCCGGGCGCGCGACGCGCTCGGCGTGGATCGGGTTGGCCTCGCTCGGGGTGGCGTCGCTGGGCCTCGCGGTCGGCTGCGACGACGGCGACGTGGAGGTCGACGGCGGCGGCAGGGACGCGGGCCCGGTCGTGACCGACGCTGGGCCCCCCGGAGCCGTCCCCTCGGACTACGTGTTCGACAGTCGCTTCAGCCCGGGCACCAGCAGCGTGAACCACGGCGGCCAGGCCGCGCGGCACGTGCTCCTCGAGGACATGGAGGGGTACGTCGAGGGGCTCACCCTCGCGATCGACAGCGGCGACCCGCCCTTCGCCGACGGCGTGGAGGCGGGTGAGGTGACCGCGGGCCTCGAGTACTTCTTCAGCGTCCCGGGCGCCGACCGCGTTGACGATCCCATCCGGTTCACCACCGATCCGCCCCTCGCGCAGGCGACCTACGGTGACGTCTCGGGGAGCGCGTTCCTGCTCGAGAAGCTCGCGGGCAACGACACGTCCACGGACTTCCGCGACTGGTCGACCGACTTCGTGGGCTGGAACGACGCGAGCGTGTTCGCCGCGGGCGCCGACGTGAGCAACCCGACCGGCCTGGTGCGCGCGATGTTCGCGACGCTCGACGCGGCCGGGGTCGCGCGCGGCGCGGGCAGCCCCGCGATGAGCCCGGTCGCGAGCCCCGAGGCGCTGCCGGTCCACGTCACGCCCGAGGGCATCGACCTCGCCGAGCTGCTGAAGAAGTTCCTCCTCGGCGCGCTCGCCTTCCACCAGGCGGCCGACGACTACACGGACGACGACGTCGCCGACAAGGGCCTGCGCGCCGACAACACCGCGGCGGACGGCGACGCCCCCTACACGAGCCTCGAGCACGCCTGGGACGAGGCGTACGGCTACTTCGGCGCGGCCGCGTCGTACAACCGTCAGACCGCGGCCGAGCTCGCCGCGGGCCCGCCGTACGTCGATCGCGACATGGACGGCGCGATCGATCTGACCTCGGAGATGAACTTCGGGGTGAGCGTCTACGCGGCGCAGCGCGACAACGGCGCGATGGTCGCGACGGACTTCATGGGCACCGCGGGCGACGCGTTCCGCCGCGGCCGGCACATCATCTCCACCGCCGGCGGCGCGCTCGACACGGACCAGCAGGCCGCGCTCGTCGTGGAGCGCGACCGCGCGATCGGCGCGTGGGAGGCGGCGATGGCGGCGACGGTGATCCACTACCTCAACGACACCCTTCAGGTGATGGCCGACTTCGAGACGCCGGCCTACGACCACGCGCGTTTCCTCGACCACGCCAAGGCGTGGTCGGAGATGAAGGGCTTCGCGCTCGCGTTCCAGTTCAACCCGCGCTCGCCGCTGAGCCAGGCCGACTTCGCGATGCTCCACACCCTCCTCGGCGACCGCCCGGTGCTCGAGGCCGACGGGGCGACCGCCGCGGCCGACTACCGGGTCGCGCTGCGCGACGCCCGCGCGCTGCTCGCGGCTCGGTACGGGTTCGACGCGGCCAACCTCGGCGACGACGACGGCAACGGGGGGTGGTGAGGTGACGGCACCGCGCGGGGCCTCGACGATGGGCCGAGGGCCGCGCCGCGCGGCCGTCTCACCCGTGGTTTCCGGTGGTTTCGAGTCGGCGGGCGCTCTAGGCTCGAGCCTCGTGCTTGCCCGATCTCTCGCGCCTGCGATCGCGCTCCTCCTGCTCGTGAGCTGCGACGGCGGGGACCCCGCGGACGCGGGGCCGCCCGACGGCCGCGCCGACTTCACACGGATGGTGCTCGCGAGCATCGGCGCCAACGTGATCGTCCCCTCGCAGGACGACTTCGTCACCGCGGCGGCCGCGCTCGAGGTGGCGACCGCCGCGTTCGCCGCCGACCCGACCGACGCGAACCGCGCGGCGGCCCAGGAGGCGTGGCGCGCCGCGATCGACGCGTGGGAGCTCGTCGAGGTGATGCAGATCGGGCCCGCGGGCATGGGCGGGATCACGACCGGCATCGTCGGCGGCATGGACGTCCGCGACGAGATCTTCACCTACGAGCAGACGAGCGCGTGCCGGATCGACCAGGAGACGGTGGAGGCCGCCCACGGCGATCCGGAGCTGCTCGCGGCCGAGCTCGTGAACGTGCGCGGGCTCGACGCGCTCGAGTACCTGCTGTTCGTCGACACGGACGAGAACGCCTGCAGCGCGCTCACCCCGATCAACGCCGAGGGGACCTGGGCCGCGCTCGGGACCGACGGCGTGCGGGCGGCGCGCGCGACCTACGCCGCCTCGGCCGCGACCCTCGTCTCCCGCGAGGCGGTGCGGCTCCAGGCCGCGTGGGCGCCGACCGGCGGGGCCCACCTCACCACGCTCTCGGAGGCCGGCCTCGACGGCAACGCCTACGTGGCCGCCCAGACCGCGCTCAACGAGCTCGCCGGCGCGATGCTCTACCTCGACGGCGACACGCGCGACATGAAGCTCGCCGAGCCCGCGGGGATCGCTGGCTGCCTCGAGGCGACGTGCCCCTCGGCGCTCGAGCTGCCCCACGCGGCGCACGGGGGCGCGGCGATCGCGATCAACATGCGCGCCTTCGCGTACGTCTACTACGGCTCGCGCACCGGGGCGGACACCCTCGGGTGGGACGATCTGCTCGTCGAGACGGGCAACGCGGCGCTGGAGGTCGAGCTCTCGGCCGCGGTCGAGGCCGCGGTCGCGGCCTGCGACGCGCTCGGGCCCTCGCTCCAGGACGCGATCGCCACCGACATGCCGGCGGTGATGGCGGCCTACGACGCGATCAGCGAGGTGCTGCGGCTGTTCAAGGGCGACGTCTTCACCGCGCTCGACGTCCAGCCGAGCGGCCCCAACGACGGCGACAACGACTGAGGCGGCGTGATCGAGCGTCTCCGCGCGCGGGCCCATCGGCCCACGGACGTCGCGTCCCTCGCGGCGCTCCGCGTCCTGTTCGGCCTGCTGATGGTCGGCGCGCTCGCGCGCTACTTCGTCAACGGCTGGGTCGACGCGTTCTACGTGCAGCCGACGTTCACGTTCCAGTACTGGGGCTTCGGCTGGGTGCGCCCGCTGCCCGAGCCGTTCATGAGCGGGCTCTTCATCGCGCTGATCCTCGCGGCGGCGTTGATCGCGCTCGGGCTGTTCTACCGGGTGGCGGCGCCCGTGTTCTTCCTCGGCTTCACCTACGTCACGCTCCTCGACGTCACCCGCTACCTCAACCACTACTACCTCGTCGTCCTCCTCGCGGCGCTCTTCGCGGTCCTCCCGCTCCACGCGGCGTGGTCGCTCGACGCGCGCCGCGACCCGGCGCTCGCCGCGCGCACGGTGCCGGCGTGGATGCTCTGGGTGGTGCGCTTCCAGGTCGGGGTGGTCTACGTCTTCGCGGGGCTCGCGAAGGTCGGGCCCGACTGGCTGCTCCACGCGCAGCCGCTGACCATCTGGCTCGGCGCGCGCACCGAGCTGCCGGTGCTCGGGCCGCTCTTCGAGCTGCCGTGGATGCCGCTCGCGATGAGCTGGGCGGGGTGCCTCTACGACCTGACGATCGTCGGGTGGCTGTCGTGGCGGCGGACGCGCCCGTATGCGTTCGCGGTGCTCTGCGCGTTCCACCTCACGACGCACCTGCTCTTCTACATCGGGATCTTCCCGCTCGTGATGACGGTGGCCGCGACGGTGTTCTTCGAGCCGGACTGGCCGCGCCGGCTCGCGCGCCGCCTCGGCCGCGTGCTCCCCGACGCGGGGGGCGACCTCGCGGCGCGGTGGCGGGTGCCCGCGTGGGGCGCCGCGCTGCTCGCGGCCTACGTCGGAGCGCAGCTGCTCGTGCCGCTGCGCGTCTACCTCTACGCGGGGGACCACCTGTGGCACGAGCAAGGAATGCGTTGGGGTTGGCGGGTGATGCTTCACGAGAAGAACGGCACGGTTCGTTACCGGGTGCGCTTCGACGGACGCGAGCGTGAGCTCCACGTCGCGCCGCGCGACTACCTCACGGTCGATCAGGCGCAGGAGTTCTCCGCGCAGCCCGACCTCATCCTCCAGCTCGCCCACCACATCCGCGACGACTACGAGGCGCGCGGGCGGACCGGCGTCGAGGTGCGGGTCGACGCCTGGGCGGCGCTCAACGGGAGGCCGTCGGCGCGGCTCATCGATCCGGACGTGGACCTCGCCCGGGTGGAGGACGGCCTCGCGCCGGCCGCCTGGATCCTCCCCGCGCCGCCGCACACGCCGCGGCAGCAGCTCGCGGAGGCGCGGTGACCCGCGTGGGTATGGGTTGGCTCGGTGTCGCCGCCTTCGTGGTGGGCCTCGCCTCGGTCGCCTCGACCGCGGCCGCTCAGGCCGACGCGGGCGTGCCGGACGCGGGCGTGCCGGCCAGCGGGCCGGACGGAGGACCGCCGGACGCCGGACCGCCGGACCGATCGCCGGACGCCGGACCGCCGGACCGATCGCCGGACGCCGGACCGCCGGGGGACCTGGCCGACGGGGACGGCGCGGGCGAGGACGCCGGTGAGGACGAGGGCGGCGAACACGGCGACGAGGAGGTCGGGGACTCGCTGTTCGACCTGTCGGACGAGGACGTGCTCGGTGGCGGCGCGGACGACGGTCCGCCCGAGCACTTCGAGGACACGCCGAGCCTCGGCGAGATCGTCGACGACGAGCGCGACCTCGAGGTCACCGGCGTCGTGGTCACCGCGCGCGCGATCGACGAGGAGCGCGCGCCGGACACCGGCGGCGCGGTGCAGCGGCTCGACGAGGAGCTGCTCGAGCGCTTCAACTACGACAACCCCGACGCGGTGCTCCAGCAGGTCCCGGGCGCCTATGTGCGACAGGAGGACGGCTACGGCCTGCGGCCCAACATCGGGCTCCGGGGCGTCTCGAGCGAGCGCTCGAGCCGGATCACCCTGATGGAGGACGGCATCCTCTTCGGGCCCGCGCCCTACGCGGCGCCGGCGGCCTACTACTTCCCCGTGATGACCCGGATGACCGGCGTCGACGTGTACATGGGCGCCGCCACCGTGCCTTACGGCCCGAACACGGTCGGCGGCGCGATCGACCTGCGCAACCGCGACATCCCGCGCGACGCGGACGGCGCGCTCGACCTCGCGCTCGGCGCGAACTTCTTCGGGCGGGCGCACGGCTGGGTCGGCGCCTCGAACGACTGGGGCGGCTTCGCCCTCGAGGGCGTCTACCTCCACAGCGACGGCTTCAAGCACATCCGGCTCGCGCCCGACGCCGACACCGGCTTCGATCGCGGCGAGATCGTCCTGCGTGGAGAGCTGCACGGTTCCTTGCCAGGCGACGCGTACCAGCGGCTCGAGCTGCGCCTCGGCTTCGCGGGCGAGTCGAGCCGCGAGACCTACCTCGGCCTCACGGACGCGGACTTCGCCGAGGACCCGTACCAGCGCTACCCCGCGAGCCAGCTCGGGCACATGAGCTGGTGGCGCACCCAGCTCCAGCTCCGCCACACCCTCGAGGTCGGCGAGGGCTTCGTGCTCCGCAGCGCCGCCTACCGGCACGACCTCGACCGCTCGTGGCTCAAGGTGAACGCCATGGGCAGCCTGCCGCTCCCCGGCGTGCCGCAGTCGCGGGTGGATCTGTTCGACGTGCTCAACGAGGCGGATCGCGGCGTCAACGCGCTGTACGCGAGCGTGCTGCGCGGGGTCGAGGACGGCGGGCTCGATCCGACGGCCGAGGACTACGTCCTGATCGGGACGAACGCGCGCTACTTCGGCGCGACCGGCGTGCAGTCGGTGGGCACCGGGCGCTTCGAGACGGGCCCGCTCTCGCACGTCATCCAGGTCGGCGCGCGGCTCCACCACGACGCGGTGGATCGCAACCACACCGAGGACGCCTACAGCACGATCGGCGGCGAGCTCGTGCGGGCGACCGACGAGAGCTACACGACGCGCCTCACCCACGCCGAGTCGCTCGCGTTGAGCCTCCACGCGGCGTACACGCTCACGCTCTTCGACCGGGTCACCCTGACGCCCGGCGTCCGCGCGGAGCTGATCTGGACGCGCTTCGAGGATCTTCAGAGCGGCGATCGGCAGCCGCAGCAGTTCCGCGCCGCGGTGCTCCCGGGGGCGAGCGCCGAGTGGCGGATCATCGACGAGCTCGCGGTCTTCGCCGGGGTGATGCGCGGCTTCGCGCCGGTGGCGCCGGGGCAGGCCCCGTCGGTCCAGGCCGAGGACTCGATCAGCTACGAGGCGGGGGCGCGCTTCACCCACGCGCCGTCCCGGACGAGCGCGCTCCTGACGGGCTTCGTCAACGACTACTCGAACTACCTGCAGCAGTGCTCGTTCTCGTCGGGCTGCGCCAACGACGACATCGACGATCAGGCCAACGGCGGGCGGCCCCTCGTCGCCGGCTTCGACGTCCGGGTCGGCGTCGAGCCCCGGGTGGGCAGCCTGCGCTTTCCGCTCCGCGCCTCCTACACCTTCACCTTCAGCGAGTTCCGCGAGGACGTCCTCGACTCGCCGAGCCCGCTCTTCGCGGGCGCGACGGAGGGGGACGCGCTGCCCTACCTGCCGCAGCACCAGGTGGCCGCTCAGGTGGGCCTGGAGCACGACGACGTCGGGGTGAACGTCGGGGCGACCTACGTCACCGAGATGCTCGAGCAGGCCGGCCGCTTCGGCGAGGACGGGGTGGTGCACACCGACGCGCAGTTCCTCCTGGACGCGACCGTGTACCTCCAGGTCTTCGACAACCTCCGGCTCTACGTGCGCGGCGAGAACCTCACGTTGACGCAGGTGGTGGCGGCGCGCCGGCCCTTCGGCGCGCGCCCGAACCGGCCCTTCCAGATCCAGGGCGGCCTGCGGATCACCGCCGACCGCTGAGCCTCAGTGCTTCGGCTCAGAGTCATCCCATCAGCCGGAGCGCGGCCACGCCGCCGAGGGCCAGCGTGACGAGCGCCGCGTGGGCGATCGCGCCGGCCGGGCTGGGCGCGCCGCTCGCCGGCGGGCGCTTGAACACGAGCGCGGCGAGGACCGGCAGCGCGGCGCCGAGCGCGACCGTCGCGCCGGCCCCCCAGAGGATGGCCATCGCGACCACCCACATGGCGCCGTAGCCGACCTGGTCGGCCCAGCTGAAGGCGAGCGCGATCGTCGCCGCGACGCTGAGGAGCGAGCCGAGGTACGCGAGCAGGCCCCAGGTGCGGGTGCGGCTGAGGCCGACGACCCCGAGCACGAGCAGCACCGGGGAAGCAAACATCGTGATCCGCGCGAACAGCGTGGCCGGCGTGGTCCACATCATCGGGTTCAGCACCTCGTGGCTCACCATCTCGGTCACGACCGCGGTGACCGTGAAGACGTGGGCGACCGACAGGCCGACCACCATCATGGTGAGGAGGCTGCGGCGCATCGCGACCGGCGCGAAGCCGCCACGCTCGGAGGTGAGGCCGCGGCTCCCGAGCGCGAGGAGCGCGACCCCCGAGCCGACGGTCATCGCGAGCCAGGCCCACTTCTCCGTGGGGGCTTCGTGGAGCACCTCGCTCGTGTTCAGGCCCCCGAACGCGAGGGTCCCCCAGAGGATCGCGCGCACGAAGACGTGGAAGTCCGGTCGGTCGATGACCATGACCAGGCCGGCCAGGATCACAAGCGCGCCCTCGATGTAGCCCAAGGTCGTGTTGAACTGGAGGGTCGCGGCCGCGACCGCTCCCACCGCGATCAGGCTGACGAGGTAGCGCGCCCACTCGGAGCGGCTGCGGAAGGCCCACGGGCCAGTGCGGGGAGTGTCCATGCCGCAGCCTACTGCCCGCGCGAGCGCGGTATTCCTCGGGCCGCCTCGGCCGCGGGGTTCTTTGCAGGCCCTTTACAGCGGGCCCGGTCAGGCGTCGGGGTAGCGCCCGTCCACGAGGACCGGGCGACCGTCGATCGTCGCGCTCGCGCGGCGCTGGAGCAGGTTGACGAGCAGGCCCCCGCACCAGCCCGCCCGGGTGCACTGCGGGGCGGTGAAGCCGAGCGTCAGGTGGAAGCCCGGGAGCTTCGAGTCCTGGGCCACCACCCCGATGGTCGCGAGGACGTCGGTGTTCGTGCCGAAGCTGATCTGCCCGACGCGCCGGCCGTCGCGGTCGCCGTCGAGGTGCTCCGTCAGCCGCCGCGCGGCCTCGGCGGGCCCCTCGACCCGCGTCACCCGGCCGCCCTCAAGGTGGACGCGGAGGCGGGCTGCGTCGGCGCGGTCGAACAGCGTTCCGTCGGTGAGGCACACCCCGCCGTCCGGCGCGAACACGCCGTCCACGCTCGCGGGGCAGGTCGCCAGCTCGCCGGAGGGGAGGTTCGTCCAGCCGGGGCCGCGCAGGATCCCGCTCTGGTTGTGCCAGACGCAGGTCGGGTCCGGGCGCGCGGTCAGCGCGGTGCCGCCCGGGCTGGTCACGCGGATCTCGCTGCTCGGGCCGAGCCGCGAGAGCAGCCGCGCGCCCAGCGCCTCGATCGCCTCGAAGTCGGCGCGCAGCCCCTGCCGCACCACTGCGTCGTTGATGCCCAGCAGGTGCGCGTGACGCCGGGCGCTCCCGTCGATCTCGGTGAAGCAGGTCCGCAGCTCGCGCACCGTGCCGCGGCCGCAGATCAGGATCGAGCGATCCGCGAGGGCGAGGCGGGCCCGGGCCTCGTCGATCAGGGCCGGGGCGCTCGAGCGCTCCGGGGCCACGCGCATCACCGAGCAGGGGATCTGTCGCCCGTCGAGCGCGGCGAGCGCGGCCGCCGCGAGCCCCTCGAAGGCCGGCTCGTGCGCGAGGAGGACGCGGCTCGACGAGGCGACGCGCAGGCAGTCGTCGAGGATCCGAGCGGCCGCGTCCGCGAGGTGAGGCGCGGGGCTCACGTCACGCAGGCGAACGACGTCGGCCGTGGAGTCCATCCCCGGGAGAATGGCAACCGCGGCCGCGCTCGTCGAGGCCAGGGCGCGCCGCGCGGCGTCGAGCGCGCGAGGAGCGGCCGACGCCGCGGCGTCACTCCCGGCTCAGGCGCGCGCGCGGGCGAGGAACCAGGCCTTCGCCGCGTGGGTGACCGCCCGACCCACCGCCTTCCACTCGAGGCCGGCGGCCGCGAGCGCGTCGCCGCTCTCCGCGCGCACGTCCTGGCCGATCCACTTGAGGAAGGCCCCGAGGGCCTTCGGGCTCGCGCCGTCCGGGCAGGCTTCGGCGAGGCCCTGCTCGAGGCGCGCGTCGGTGACGAAGGTCTCCACGAGCTCCTCGATCGAGCGCGCGACCGCGGGGTCTACCTCGACCGCCGCGCCCGCCTTGCGGACGCGGTGGCGCTCACCCTTGGCCTTGAACATCAGCGACGTGATCGCGTCGCGGTCCGTCGCGCGCTCCCCGCCGAGCGTCGGGTAGAGCACGAGCCCCTCGCCGACGCCCTCGAACCCGAAGGTCTCGCGGACCCAGGGGTCGATCGACTCGATGGCCTCGACCTCCGCGTTGAGCTTGGCGACCGCGGTCTCCGGATCGGCGAAGTCGATCGCGATCGGCGCGCCGTGCCACGGGAGCACGAACACGTCCGGGTGCGTGGGCGCCAGCGCGGCGAGCGCCTCGGGCTCGATGACGAGGGTCGCCGCCTCGCGCGCCGGGTCCCCGAGCATCGCCGCGAAGATCACGAACACGCGCCGGTCGAGCCGGGTCACCGCGACCCCGCGCTGCACGCCGGGCCCGCACCACTCCCCGTAGAGCGTGAGGTGTCGATCGCGGGCGAGCGCCGCGAACGCGGGCTCGTTCGCGAGCACCCACGCGGCGAAGCCGAGGTTGTCCTCCGCGGGCGTGATCACCCGGTTGCGCGCCTGTGCGATCACGCCGCCGTCTGGCGTGACCTGGACGCCGGAGTTGGTCCCGTGGAGCTTCACCTTGGCCCGGTAGGTGACGACCGGCGGGGGCTCGCCGAGGGCCTCCGCACGCGCGAGCGCCTCGCCCCGCACGTTGTGGAGCAGCTCGATCTTGGTCCACTTCAGGAGCTGGCCGTCGGCGAGCGAGCGCTCCGGCTGGCAGCGGCCCTCCGACAGGTCGGTGCCCGGCGCGGCGTCGACCGGACCCATCGCCATGCCGCGCGAGGAGACGCCCCGCAGCTTCACCGGGCGGATCGCGGTGCCGTCGAGGAGGGTCGTTCCCGCCAGCGCCACCATCGCCACGTCGCCCACCGCGTAGGTGTGCTCCTGGTTCGCGACCACCTGCACGGCGGCGCGTCCCGGCGCCTCGAGCGTGTACACGCGCAGGCTGTCGGCGTTGGGGTGGTCGGCGACCGCGGTCACCTTCATCGCGAGGATCGGCATCGGAGTTCTCCAGGGGTCGGGTCGAGAGAGACAGACAAACAAGGGAAAGAGACAGAGAAACGAAGCGAGCCCCCTCTGGCGTCGCCGGAGGGGGCTCGAGAGCGAAGGCTCGTGGAGGACGAGCTACTCGGGCCGCCGGCGCAGGCGCACGTCTCCGTGCCTCTCCACCTGGGAGGCGCGGGCGTTCGCGGAAGGCCGGGGTTGGACGAGCACGAGACCGCAAGAGTAGCAGCGCGTGCGCGCCGCTCAACCCGGGACGGTCGCTTCCCTGGAGGCGATCACTCGGCGTCGAGGCCGACCGGGCAGCTGACCCCCGTGCCGCCGAGGCCGCAGTAGCCGTTCGGGTTCTTGTGGAGGTACTGCTGGTGATAGTCCTCGGCGAAGTAGAACGTCGGCGCGTCGAGGATCTCGGTGGTGATCGTGCCGTGGCCGGCCGCCCGCAGCTGGGCCTGGTAAGCTCGCTTGCTCGCTTCGGCGGCCTCGCGCTGGGCCGCGTCGTAGACGTAGATCCCCGAGCGGTACTGCGTGCCGCGGTCGTTGCCCTGGCGCATCCCCTGGGTCGGATCGTGGTTCTCCCAGAACACGCGGAGGAGCGCCTCGTAGGAGGTGGCGCTCGTGTCGAAGGCCACCCGCACGACCTCGTTGTGGCCGGTGAGGCCCGAGCAGACCTCCTCGTAGGTCGGGTGCGGCGTGTAGCCCGCCGCGTAGCCGACCGCGGTCGAGTAGACCCCGCGCGCCTGCCACAGCTTCCGCTCGGCGCCCCAGAAGCAGCCCATGCCGAACATCGCGAGCGCGACGCCGTCGGGGAACGGACCCTCGAGCGGGTGGCCCAGCACCGCGTGGGCGGGAGCGACCGGCATGGGGGTCTGCCGCCCGGGCAGGGCGTCCTCGGGGCGCGGCATCTCGAGCTTCTTGGACGAGAAGAACATCGACCGAATCTAGGAGCTTGATTCGCTACGGGCCAGCGGCGCTGGCCCGGGCGCTCACCAAGCTCCTAGGGCGCGGCCGCCACGGTCACCACCCGGAAGGTGAGGTTGAGGCGCGGGCCCACCGGCCGGCGGGTCTTCGGCACGTGATGGACGAAGCCCTCCTGCAGGCGGCCGCCCATCACGAGGAGCGAGCCCTCGCCGAGCGACCACTCGCGCCGCGCGCTGCCGTCGCGCGCGCGGAGCACGAACCGCCGGGGCGCGCCGAGCGAGATGGACGCGATGCGCTTGTCGTCGGGCCGCGGGCCGAGCTCGGGCTCGTCGTCCGCGTGGGCGCCCATCGAGTCGGCGCCGTCCCGGTAGAGGTTGGCGAGCGCGGAGTTGAACGCGACGCCGGTGCGCGCCTCGAGCCGGTCGCGCAGCGAGGCGAGGGTCGGGGTCCAGGGGCTCGGCTCGAACGTGCGCCCGGAGTAGCGGTAGCGGGCCCCCGGGTCGCCGTGCCACGAGGTGAGGCGCGGCGTCGCGACCGGGCGGCCGAACAGGACGAGCGACTCCTGGCGGAGCGGCAGCTCGTCGACGAGGCGGGCCATCCAGGCCGCGTGGTCCTCGACGAACGCCGGATCGAACGCGACCCAGCCGTCGCCCAGCGCCTCGCGGGCCATCGCGGGAGCAGCGCCCCCGCGGTCGGGATCGAGGTGGGGGATTCGGCCCATGGAGACTCCAGCGTCGTGGCGCCCGCGCCGACTCTGCTACGCTCGCCCGCCATGCGCATCCACAGCGAGTCCGTGATCAGCCATCCGCAGCCCGTCGTGTACGAGGCCTACCGCGATCGCCTCTCCGAGATCGCCGCGTACATGTCGGACGTCAAGGAGATCCAGGTCGAGAAGCGCGAGCCGGTCGACGGCGGCGTGAAGATCCACAACGTCTGGATCAGCGACTCCGACGTCCCCGTCTTCGCGCGCGCGTTCATCAAGCCCGAGATGCTCCGCTGGGACGACTTCGCCGACTGGCGCGACGACGAGGGCAAGGTCTACTGGAAGCTCCGCCTGCGCGTGTTCACCGACCAGGTCACCTGCAGCGGGACGAATTCGTTCGTGGCCGCGGGCGACGACCGCACCAAGGTCGTGCTCGAGGGCGACCTCGACATCGACCTCAAGAACATCCCCGGGGTCCCGCGCCTCCTCGCGGGCGGGCTCAAGCCCAAGGTCGAGAAGTTCATCGTCGGGCTGATCACGCCCAACCTCGAGAAGGTCAACGAGAGCCTCCAGACGTTCCTGGACGAGCAGGTCGGCTGACCCACCGGCTGAAGCTCCAGTCGCCGTCCACGCGCCCGCCGACCCGGGTGAGGCTCGCCGCGAGGGTGGCTTCGTCGGGGAAGGGCGCCCCTTCGGCGCGCGGGTCGAGCGCGCCGCGGTAGACGCTCAGCGTCAGCTCGTCGATCGCGGCCGGGGTCTCGTAGAGCGGCACGGCCACGCTCGGTCCGGCCTCGACGCTGATCGCGCGGGCGCCCCGCTCGCGGCGCAGCCAGGCGAGCACGGCCCGCGGCCGCGTGTCGTCGACGCCCACCACCTCGACCCGGTCGGGCAGGCTCGCGCGCGCCGCGGGCGCGGCGTCCGGCGGGACGACGACGACGAGGCGGGCCTCGCTCGACCACACCGGGTGCTGGGCGGGGAGCGCGCCGCGGCTCAGGACCACGAGCGTGGGCGGCTCGGGGCGGCGCCGGGCGCGCCAGGCGCGCAGCGGCGGCGGCAGCTCGTAGCGGAGGGTCGGCTCGTCGCGCAGCACCTGGCCGCTCACCAGGATCGCGTCGACCCGTGCCCGCGCGAGGTGGAGGCAGAAGAGGTCGAGCGCGCTCTTGGGGCTGTGCTGCCCGATCTTGATCACGCGGCGCGCGCCGCGGACCTCGGCCACCGCGGTGACGTGGAGCACTCCGTCGAGCGCGGGCGGGGGCGCGCCGTAGAGGGCGGCCGCGAGCGCGTCGACGTCGTCGGCGGAGCGGAGGTCAGAGGGGGAGGGGGGGGCGTCGGGCACCGCCTCGGTTTGCCAGCCCGGATCGCGAATGCAAACGTCCGACCTCGGCCATGAAGCGCTACCTCGTCCAGACGATGGGCTGCCAGATGAACGTCCACGATTCGCGTCGGATCGAGGAGGTGCTGCGCGCGGCCGGCTGGGAGGCGACCGACGACAGCCAGCTCGCCGACCTGGTCGTCTTCAACACCTGCTCGGTGCGCGAGAAGGCCGAGCACAAGCTGATGAGCGCGCTCGGCACCGCGCGGCCCCTCAAGGAGGAGCGCCCCTCGGTGGTGATCGCGGTCGCCGGCTGCGTCGCCCAGCAGGAGGGCGAGCGCCTGATCAAGAAGGCGCCCTACATCGACGTGGTCATCGGGCCCGACAACATCGGCGAGCTCGCCGGCCTCGTCGAGGACGCGCGCGCGGGCGCTCGGCCGGCGACCCGCACGGTGTTCGACGTCCACGCGCCTTCCTTCCTCAACGCGACCCCGGCCGCGGGGCGCCTCGAGACGACCGCCTTCGTGACGGTCATGAAGGGCTGCGATGAGCGCTGCACCTACTGCGTCGTGCCGCACACCCGCGGACCCGAGCGCTACCGGCCGGCCGACGCGATCGTGGGCGAGGTCCGGGCGATGATCGCGGGCGGGGTCCGCGAGGTCACGCTCCT
>JAUHXR010000408.1 GCA_030426845.1 Polyangia bacterium
GCCCGAGCCGCGGCCGGGGCCGACCGGGATGCCCATGCGCTTGGCCTGGTTGATGAAGTCCTGGACGATGAGGAAGTAGCCCGGGAACCCCATCGAGTTGATGATCGACAGCTCGAGGTCGAGGCGCGCGCGGTAGGCGGCGTGGTCGAGCGACTGGCCGAGGCGGGTCAGCTCGTCGAAGCGCGCGTCGAGGCCCTGGTGTGACAGCCGCCGGAGGTACTCGTCCTCGGCCAGGCCGTCGGGGCAGTCGAAGCGCGGGAGCTTCGGCTTGGACAGCGGGTCGCACGCGCCGCCGCACATCTCGGCCACGAGGAGGGTGTTGGTGATCGCCTCGGGCACGTGGCGGAACGCCTGGGCCATCTCCTCGGGGCTCTGCAGGAAGATGCGGTCCGAGCCGTGGTGGGCGCGCTCCATCTCGACGAGGCGGCCGCCGGTGGCGATGCACTGCAAGGTGAGCTGCGGCCGGGCCTGGGCGCGCTCGAGGTAGTGGCAGTCGTTGGACGCGAGCAGAGGCAGGTCCTGGGCGGCCGCGAGCTCGGCGAGGATCTCGTTGAGGGGCCCCTGCTCGGGGAAGCCGTGGTCCTGGAGCTCCACGAAGAACTGGCCGGGGTCGAAGCAGTCCTTGAGGCGGCCGAGCGCCTCGCGGCCCGCGGCCTCGCCCTTCATCAGGATCTCCTGGGCGACGTAGCCGCCCATGCACGCGCTCGTCCCGACCACGCCGGCGCGGTGGGCGCGCAGGATCTCCTCGTCGATCCGGGGGCGGGTGCCCGTCTCGACCCAGCCGAGCGAGTTGAGGCGGACGAGGTTCTGGTAGCCCTCCTGGCTCGCCGCGAGGAGCACGAGGTGGTGCTGGCGCCGGTTCGACGGGTCGCGGCGGTCGCCCGGGGTGAAGCTGACCTCGCAGCCGAGGATCGGCTTGATCTCGGCCGCCTTGCAGGCGCGGTAGAAGCGCACCGCCCCGTGCATGTTGTCGTGGTCGGTGAGCGCGACGCTCCCCATGCCGAGCGCGCGGACCCGATCGACGAGGGCGTTCAGGCGGATCGCCCCATCGAGCATCGAGAACTCGGAGTGGACGTGGAGATGGGCGAACTCCGCCTGGGGCATCGGGAGGGGCCATACTGAACGAGCGTCCGGGGGCGGGCAACGGGCGCGGCTCCCGGCCGCCGCCTGGTCGAGTCGCGGCCGAGGTGCTCCTTGCGCCGGGCGGAGGCTGCGTGCTAAGCGCACCGCCCCCGCGGGGTGCGTTCGACCCCCCCGCCAGGAGTAAGAAAATGACTGCTTCCCCTCTCGCGCAGGTCAAGGACCGCTTCGGCTCCAAGGACGATCTGGTCAAGGCCGTCCGTGACCTCGCCGGCGACGACCTCTGGCTCGACAAGGTCAACGAAGACAAGGGCCTCGAGCGCGTCTCGAACGCCAAGCTCCTCCACCTCCACGAGGTGCTCACCGCGGTGAAGGACGAGTTCGGCACCCGGGCCAAGCTCATCGACGCGATCTGCGACGTCGAGAAGCGCAAGGACCCGGGCTACCGGGAGCGGCTCGAGCGGTACCCGGTGCCCCGCCTGTGGGACCACTACCGCGCCTCCAAGAAGCGCGCCTGAGCCCAGCGGCCTCCTGCTCCCTGGCCCGCTGGCGCCCCGCCCGCTGGCGCCCCGCCCCGACCGCCCGCCCGCCCCGACCGCTCAGAGCGGCCGGGGCGTCCGCGCGTGGGCCGTGCGCGAGGCCCCTGCGCGAGGTCGCTGCGGGAGGCCCCTTCGGGAGGCCCCAGCGCGAGGCCCTAGCGCCAGGCCCCAGCGCGAGGCCCCTGCGCGAGGTCGCTGCGGGAGGCCCCTGCGCGAGGCCCCAGCGCGAGGCCCTAGCGCCAGACCCCAGCGCGAGGCTCTTGCGCGAGGCTCTTGCGCGAGTCGAACCTTTGGCGATAGTGGGTGTCGTAACCCCGTGGCCCCGATGGAAGAGACCGCCGACGGGCTCCCCGACCGGGACGCCCTCGATCCGGAGCTGCTCGAGCTGCCGAGCCCGCCCCAGGGGCGGCGCACGCTCACGCTGGCCCTGATGGCGCTGGTGGTGGTCGGGGCGGCCGCGCTCGCGCTCTCGCTGCGCCACGATCTCGCGTACTTCCTCTCGTCGAGCGAGACGGTGGAGCTCGGCCCGGCCATCGGGGTCGATCCGAGCGGGCTCACGACCAACACCCACGTGTCGGTGACGGGGCACCCGATGGTGTCTCGCGCGGTCCGCTACCGGCGCATCCTGAGCGGCGGGGCCTACGTGGTGTTCCCGCTCGCGGGGCAACGGACGATCTACGTGCAGGTCGAGGACGGGCCGAACGCGCTCGCGCGGACGGAGTTCAGCGGTCGGCTCGTGACCTTCGGGGAGCTCGGCGGCCGGGTGTCGACCCTTGAGGAGTACCTGGCCGGGCCGATGGAGCTGCCCGTGTCGGACGCGTCGTTCCTCGTGCTCGCCGACGAGGCGCCCGGGACCTACGCCTGGGCCGCGTTGCTCGCGCTGCTCTGCCTGCTCTTCATCGCGATCGACGTCGCGCTGATCGTGCGCTGGTTCCGGCCGATCAAGCCGATCGCCTGACGCGGCGCGGGGCGTTCCTCCGGGCTCGGCCCGTGATAGCGTGACCCGGGGCATGTCCGGGGGTCCGCTCGTCGCATCCGATCGGGTCGTCGCCGCGCTGTTCGGGCGGGGGCTGGCGTCGGCCGCGATGGACTTCGCGCGAGCCGCGATCGCGCGGGGCGATCCGAGGCGGGCGATCCTGGCCGAGCAGCTCGACGCGCTGCGGGACGGACGCGGGCTCGGTCGGGCCGAGGAGCCGCCGGTGGCGCTCGACCTGTCACTGGCCCACGCGCTGGTGGAGCGCCACCGCTACGCCGAGGCGCGGTGCCTGTTGCGCGCGGTCGAGGCGGCCGGGGAGCGGGCGCCGGCCCTGCGGGAGCTGCTCGACCGGGTGCTCGCGCCGCTGCCAGCCGAGGCCGAGCCGTCCTACGAGGCGCTGCTGCAGCTCGTCGGGGTGGGCCAGGCGTCGGGCGCGCTGCGGGCCCTCGAGGAGGTGCTGACCGAGCTCCCGGACGCGCCCAGCTGGCTGCGCGATCGGCACGCCGCGCTCGCGGGCCTCGTCCGAGGGGCGTGGCGCGAGGCCCTGGCGCCGGTCGGGTCGATGACCCGCGAGACGGTGCTGGAGCGGCTGCGGGAGCGCGATCTGCCGGGGGCCCTCGAGGCGGCGCGCGTGTCGGGCGCGGGCGAGCTGGCCGAGCGATTGAGCCGGCTGGTCGAGGCGAGCGCGGAGGAGGCGGAGATCGTGTCCGACCCGCGGGCGGCGGGGACGCTGCCGATCGAGGGGCGCGGGATGGCGCTGTTCCAGCTCCGCATGGGCGCGCTCGACGCGGCCGACGGCAGCCTGCGGCGGCTTCTCGCCGCCGATGAGACGGACGAGGGCACCCGGGCGATCCTCGCGGACGTGCTCGAGGTGCGGCGCGCGTTGGGCGACGAGGTCGAGCCGATGCCGTCGCGGGCCGCGTCGGTCCACTGGCTCAACAAGACCCGGCGGGCCGACGGCGGCGGCTGGCAGCCGGGGGTCGCGCGCTACGGTCGCTACGGGGACGACGACGCCGACGAGCCCACCGACGTCCTCGGGGCAGCGGACGAGGCCGAGCTCCTGCTCAAGCTCGGCAAGACCGAGCCCGCCCTCGCGCTCTATCGTGTGCTCGCGATCCGCCACCCGGACCGCGAGACCTACCGCGCCCGCGTCGCCGAGATCGAGGCGCTCATCGCCCAGAACGTCGCGCCGGCCATCAGCGAGGTCACCGCGCGCCACGATCTCTCGGCGCTCATCGAGGAGTCGCTGCCGACCGACGTGCGCCGCCGGCTCGACGCGCGGCCGACGATGCCGAGCCTCGCCGCCGCGCTCGATCTGCCGGACGACGGGCCGACGCTCGACGGGCCCGACCCCGAGGACGTCAGGTGAACAGGTCGAGGTAGGCGTCGACCAGGCGCTCGCCGAAGAACAGGAACTCGAGCGCGCCGAGCGCGAGGAACGGGCCGAAGGGGAGGGCGCGGCGCAGCGGATCGTCGGCCGGCGCGACCGCGCGGTAGTCCCAGAGGAGCCGGCCGCGGTCGTCCTCGACCTCGAGCTGGCGCGCGCCGTCCTTCAACCGAGCGGTGGTCCCGTCGCTCAGCTCGAGCGGCGGCGGCGGCACCCAGGTGTCGCCCGCGTGCTCGTCGTCCTTGGCCGCCGGCGCGTCGTCCTCGCCCTTGCCGCGCCGCAGCGCGAAGCTCACCGCGGCGAAGAGCATCCCCTGGAACGCGCCGCCGACGAGCGCGAAGATCGCGCCCTTCCAGCCGAGGAACGCGCCGATGAACATCAGGAGCTTGGGGTCGCCTTCGCCCATCCCGCGGCGCCCGGTGAGCCGCTCCCAGCTCCACACGAGCAGGACGTGCACCGCGAGGAAGCCCGCGCCGGCGCCGATCGCGACGTCCACCACGTCGGGGCCCGGGCTGCGCAGGGTCACCGTCGCGAGGCCGAGGGCGGTGCCGCCGATCGAGACCTCGTCGGGGATCTCGAGCCACTCGAAGTCGACGAAGGTCGCGATGAGGAGGCCGCCGATGAAGAAGAAGAACAGGAGCGACGTGACGAGCGCGTCCTCGAGCGCGGTGGCCCCGGGCTGCTCGATCACGTAGCGCTCGGCCACCGCGAGGCAGAGGAGCGCCGAGGCGATCTCGACGAAGAGGTAGCGCGGGGTGAGCTTCTGCCCGCAGCAGGCCGCGCGACCGCGGAGCAGGAGGTAGCCGACGATCGGCAGGTTGCGCCACCACGGGATCGGCGTGCGGCAGTGCGGGCAGTGGCTCGGCGGGCTGACCACGCTCATCTCGCGCGGCCAGCGGTGGATCGCGACGTTGAAGAAGCTCCCCCACAGCGCGCCGAAGACGAGCGCGAGGCCGCGATAGAACCAGGGGGGAAGATCCGAGACGAGCACGGCGGAGAGCCTACCGCCCAACCGGGTCGCAGAACGAATCCGCGACGCGTGCGCATTCCCGGGAGGGGCGCTCGAGAGCGTGGCCTTCCGCCGTGAGCGGGGTCGGCTCGGCTGCTATGGTCGCGCGCATGGAAGAGACCCCCCGCGCGGCGGAGCCGGCCGTCCGCTCCGGCACCCCGCTCGCCCGGCAGGCGGGCGCGTCGGTCACCGTCTACGCCGCGGTCACCGGCCTCGCGGGCGCCATCCCGGTGCCGCTCCTCGACTCCATGCTCAGCGAGCTGTCTCGCGGGGCGGCGATGCGGCGGGTCGCGCGGCGGCACGGGGTCGCGCTCACCAGCGACGCGCGCGCGGTCCTGTCGTCCGCCGGCACCGTCCACGCCACGAGCTCGGACCGCGGCCGCCTCGTGAAGATGGCCCTCTCGAGCGTGCTCGCGCCCTTCCGGGTGGCGGCGAGGCTCGAGGACGCGGTGGGGACGCTCTTCTCGGCGATGCTCCTCGACCACTTCCTGCGCCGGCCCGATCGGCCGAACGGCGCGACCCTCACCGAGGCCGAGGCGCGGCGCGTGCGCGCGGCGACCGAGATCGCGATCGCGGAGGCCGGCTTCGACGCGATCCGCACCGTCCCGCTCGGGGCGTTCCGCATCCTCAAGCGCGGGGCCGACGCGGTGGTGGCGGCGGACGCGGAGGGGCGCTCGGTGGTGGAGCGGTTCGTCGACGCGGTCCTCGACGGGCTCGCGGACGCGCCGGACGACCTGGTCGACACGCTGACGCTGCAGTTCGATCGCGCGCTCGAGCGCGACGGGGGGACTCCGTGAGCGGCGCGGACCGCAGCCACGCGAACCGGAGCCGCCCGTGACCGAGGCTCGCGCGTCCCTCCGCGGCGCGCGTCGGATCGTCGTCAAGATCGGGAGCCGCTCCATCGTGGGCGCGTCGCTTCACTTCGCGGCGGACGAGGGTGGGGCGCGCTTCGAGGCGCTCGGGGCCCAGGTCGCGGCGCTGCGCGCGGAGGGCCGCGAGGTCCTGGTCGTCAGCTCGGGCGCGGTCGCGCTCGGCCGGGCGCGGCTGGGCTATTCGGCGCGGCCCAAGGCGGTGGCCGCGCTCCAGGCCTGCGCGGCGGTCGGCCAGACGCGCCTGATGAACGGCTGGGCCCACGCGCTCGAGCGCCGGCAGATCAACGTGGCGCAGCTCCTCCTGAGCCACGCGGACCTCGAGGATCGCGAGCGCTACCTCAACGCGCGGGGGGCGCTCGACGCGCTGCTCGAGCTCGGGGTGGTGCCGATCATCAACGAGAACGACACCGTCGCGGTCGACGAGATCCGCTTCGGCGACAACGACCAGCTCGCGGCCATGGTGTCCACCCTCGCGGGCGCGGACCTGCTCGTGCTGCTCAGCGACGTGGAGGGCCTGCTCGACGCGGAGGGCGCGCGGGTGCCCCAGGTCGACGACGTGGAGGCGGCGCGGGCGCTGGTCGCCGCGCCCACGTCGGACCTCGGCAGCGGCGGGATGGGGAGCAAGCTGGACGCGGCCGGCCGGGCCGCGCGGCGCGGGGTGCCGGTGGTGATCGCGGACGCGCGCGACGACCGCGTCCTCGCGCGGCTGCTGGACGGCGAGGACGTCGGCACGCTCGTCTCTCCCGTCGGCGACCGGCTCGCGAGCCGCAAGCACTGGATCGCGTTCACCCTGCGCCCGCGCGGCGACCTGTTGCTCGACGACGGCGCGGTGGCGGCGATCCGCCAGGGCTCGCGCAGCCTCCTCCCGGCGGGGGTCGTCGGCGTGCGCGGCAGCTTCTCGCCGGGTGACGCGGTGGTCCTCCGCGACGGAGCGGGACGCGAGATCGGCCGGGGCCTCTGCCGGTACGGCACCGCCGACGCGGCCAAGCTCGCGGGCGCGCGGAGCGACGAGATCGAGCGGCGCCTGGGGTTCCATGGGGGGGACGCCCTCGTGCACAAGGACGACCTCGTGGTGACCGCTTGAGCCACGCAACCTACTTTGCCCCTGTCCCCCCCGCGACCGACCCAGCGCGACCGCCCAACCGCGAGCGTCCAGCCGCGAGCATCCGACCGCGACCGTCCGACCGCGACCGTCCAAGAATGCG
>JAUHXR010000039.1 GCA_030426845.1 Polyangia bacterium
GTGCGGCTCTTGCCCGAGCTCGTCGCGGCCGTCGAGCGTGGCGAAGTGCCCGCGTCGCAGCGTGGCGTCTACGACATCGACCTACGAAAGCCGGCCCATCGTGCCGCCTGGGCCGAAATCCTGCCCAGTGTGAAGGGACAGCCCTTGGCGGCCCCGGTGCGCCGCGGCTACGCGCGGCCGAGCGGGCTGCGCGACACCCTGCGCCGCCTCGCTGCGCCGCAAGACCCCGACGCCGAGGCCCGCGAGCGCGCGGCGGTCGAGGCGCTCGACGGGCTCGAGCCGGCGCGGCGGGCCCGGCTCGACGCGGTGGCGGCGGGGCTGGGTGACGGTGACCCCGCGCGCGTCCGGGGCGCGCTCCTCCTCGGGGCGTCGGGCGCGCCAGGCGGCGATCGGGCCTCGCGGCTCTGGCGGCGGGTCGGGGCCTCCCTCAGGGAGGCCGAGGAGGCGGGTTGGCTCGGGTGATCCGAGGCGCGTCCCGGCCCGACGCGGTCGAGGTGCTGGCCTCCCTCGAGCGCGCGCGGTCCGAGGCGCTCGACGCGCTGCGCGCCGAGCTGGTGACGCTCAGCGGTGAGGTCGCGCGGCGCGCGGTGCTCGACGCGCTCGAGGTGGATCCTGCGCGCGTCGAGGCGCTCGCCGATCAGGCGCTCGCGCGCGTCCGCCGGGCCACTCAGGTCACGCTCCGGGTCTGCCCCGCCGACGCGCCCCGTGTCGCGGGCCTCGACGTCGAGGTGCTGGCCGATCCCTCGCTCGGCCCGGGCGACTGCGTGGTGGAGTCGTCCCTCGGCGAGGTCGACGGCCGCATCGAGGCTCGGATCGATCGCCTGCTCGCCGCGCTGGGCCGGTCGCGTCCGCTCGGCGACGAGGGCGCGCGATGAGCGAGGCGGCCGAGGCGCCCCCGAGCGTCTGGCAGGAGTGGCGCCGGCCCCTGCTGTTGCTCGCGCTGACGTTCCTGTCGACCTTCTACGTGGGCGCGGGGATGTTCCTCGGCGGCCTCGCCAAGCGCGGCCTGTTCAAGCTCAAGGAGCTCGACCGGCCGTTCGTCGATCTCACCGCGTACCTGTTCGATCACCCCGAGGCGCTGCTCACCGGCTGGACCTTCGCGGTGCCGCTCATGGCGATCCTCATCGCGCACGAGATGGGTCACTACGTCGCCGGCAAGATCCACCGCGTCGACATCTCGCCGCCCTACTTCATCCCGATGCCGATCTTCCTGCTCGGGACGATGGGCGCGGTGATCCGCATGCGCGGCGCGATCAAGACGCGCGACGCGCTGCTCGACATCGGCGCGGCCGGCCCCCTCGCGGGGATGGTGGTGGCGATCCCGGTGCTCGTGTACGGGCTGCTCGTCTCGCGGGTCGGGACCGCGGCCGACTTCTACGTCGAGGGCGAGGTCTTCGTGGAGGGGCGCGGCCTCCTCTACCTCGGGCTCATGTACCTGACCAAGGGCGCGCTCCCGGAGGGGGCCGACATCTGGCTGAGCCCCACCGCGATGGCCGGCTGGGCGGGGCTCCTCGTGACCCAGATCAACCTCATCCCGGTCGGCCAGCTCGACGGCGGCCACGTCGCCTACGCGCTCTTCGGCGAGCGGCAGGACATCTACAGCCGTCGCGTGCACCGAGCGCTCCCGTTCGTCGGGCTCGCGGTGAGCCTCGCCTACCTCGTCCCCGCGTACCTCGCGGGGGAGCGCGGCGACGCCCTCGTCGGCGAGGCGATGGCGGGCCTGCACTGGGTCGTCTGGGCGATCGTCCTCGCGGGCCTGATGCGGTTCAGCGGCGGCGAGCACCCGCCGACCGGCCCGGAGCCGCTCTCGCGCGGCCGCAAGCTCGTCGCGGTCGGCACGCTGCTCCTCTTCGTGCTCCTGTTCATGCCGAGCTGGATCTACGTCCCCGGCTGACCACGAGACGGCCGGAACCTCGCCGCGCCTTCGCTGTCGGACCGCGCGGAGGTGGTCGATGGGGATCCGTAGCCCGGGGGCGCGCCTGCTGCGCGACGTCCCGCTGTCGTTCGTCAAGTCGTCTGGACAGGGCCGCAAGCGCGTCGACGCGCCGATCGCGCTCATCCCGTTCGTGGACTTCCTGCTGACGGTGGTGGTCTTCCTCCTGATGACCTTCTCCGTGAGCGGCGAGAGCTGCACCCTGCCGGACCTGCCGGTGGCCGTGAACGGAGCGGACCTCGAGCTCGCGCCGATCGTCACGATCGACGACGACGTGGTCACGCTGGACGGCCGCGCGGTCGGCGACACCCGGCAGCTCGCGGTGGGGGCGGAGCTCGAGCGCATCGAGCCGCTCGTCGCGCAGCTCGAGGTGCTGCGCGACAACTGGGATCTGCTGCACCCGAACGACGCGTTCAACGGCCAGGTGATCATCCAGGCCGGGCGCGACGTCGACTACCGGGTGGTCCGCAAGGTCGTGTTCAGCCTCGGGCAGGCCGGCTACGGCGGGCTCTCCCTCGCGGTCCGCGAGGGCTGAGCCCGCCCGCGGCTCACTCGCAGAGGCCGCTGGTGGTGTTGCAGGTCCGGCCGGCGCCGCAGTCCGACGCGGTGCAGCCCGGCACGCAGGCGCCGCCGGTGCACGCGTAGCCGGGGCGGCAGTCGGTCGGCATGGTGCACGACTCGACGCAGACGCCCATCTCCGGGTCGCCCGAGGCGTCGTCCACGCAGACGCTGCCGGTCGGGCAGGTGATCGCGGGTCCGGTGCCGCTCAGGCGACAGCCCGGGTAGGCGCAGGTCCCCGCCGGCCAGCCGGCGTCCTCCTCGCTCAGGCAGCGCCCGCCGACGCAGTCGTCCGCGGTGTTCCCGCACGGCTCGCCGAGCGCGACCGGGTTGAAGCCCTCGGCGCAGAGGCCGGTGCCCGGGTTGCAGACGAAGCCCATGTTACCGCACACCGAGTTGTCGTCGCAGCCGGGGCGGCACGCGGTCGGGCTCGCCGGGTTCTCGAGGTCCGCCGGGCGGCAGTCGTAGCCCGCGCGACAATCCGTCGCGCTCGCGCAGCCGTCGAGGCAGATGCCGGTCCCGTCGGTGCCTGCGACGCAGACGCCGTCGCCGGGGCAGCCGGTGTTCGCGACCGGGTCGCAGCCGGTGTCGACGCAGTAGCTGTCCGGCCAGCCGGTGTCGCCCTCGGAGAGGCACACGCCGCCCGAGCAGTCGCCGCGGCCCGCGGAGCAGACCTGGCCGAGGTTGGCGCCGTTGAACGCCGGCCCGCAGTAGCTGCTCCCGTCGTCGCGCGCGGTGCACTCGTAGCCCGCGCGGCAGTCGGAGTCCCCGGTGCAGCCGGCGACGCAGGCGCCGAAGGTGCCGAAGCGCGCGGTGAAGGTGAGGCAGGCGGAGCCGGTCGGGCAGCCCGCGTCGGTCGCCGCGTCGCAGTCGACGAAGAGCAGGCCGCAGGTGCCGCCGGGGAAGCCGAAGCGCTCGTCGATGCAGCTCTGCCCCTCGCCGCACTCCTGGCTGCCGTCGCACATGGCTCCGATCGGGGTGCCCGCGGTGCGGCAGCTCCCGCCCTGGCCGTCCGGGAAGCAGGTCAGGCCGCCGCCGCAGTCGGAGTCCTCCTCGCACCCGGGCACGCACACCCCGAGCGGGCTGCCCGTGTCGGGGTCGACCTCGCCGGTGTCCGCGCAGCCGTAGCCCGGGCGGCACTGGTCGGCGCCGAGCATGGTCGGGTCGCAGTTGTCGAGGCACCACGAGGTGCCGCGCCCCACCTGAACGCAGGCCGAGCTCGCCGGGCACGCTTCGCCCGCGCTGCAGTCCGCGATGCAGTAGCCGTCGGGCCAGTCCGTGAAGCAGGTGCCCACGTCGCCGCACTCCGCGTCGCCCGTGCACATGTCGCCGATGGGGGACTCGGGGGGACCCGCGTCGGTGCCCGCGTCCGCGAAGCGCGGGTCGAACACGATGCCGCCGGCGTCCGGGTCTTCGTCGTGGGAGTCGGTGCAGCCGAGGCCGAGGGTCAGGCCCGCGAGGGCCAAGCAGACGAGGCGAGTCTTCATGCGGGGGTGCTCCATGGGGGGCCGATACGCAGGGGCTCGGCGCGCCGTTACCGTCTCCGTACGGCGGCGGCACTGTAGTGGGGCCTCGGAGCCGGTTCAAACCGACGGCGACCGCCGCCGAGGCTCGTTCCTCCGCGCTGGCGCGTTGACTCCTTCGAGCGTCCCCGGGTATGAGGAAGGGCCCATGAGCGACCAGGACGCCCAGAGGAGCGATCCCCCCGCCGCCTCGGACGAGGAGGCCATCTCCTTCTGGCCGCTGACCGACGTCGGGAGGGTGCGCGACCACAACGAGGACTCGTTCCTCGTCGACCGCAAGCTCAACCTGTTCATCGTCGCGGACGGGATGGGCGGCCACGCGGCCGGTGAGGTCGCGAGCCAGGTCGCCTGCCACACCATCCGCGAGGTGCTCAAGCAGCAGGCCGACATGCTGCACGAGTTCGAGTCCGGCCAGGGTACGAGCCGCCACGACGTCCTGCGGCTCCTCGAGACCGCGGTCCAGCAGGCCTGCGCCCAGGTCTACGGCGAGGGCCAGGCCGACGAGTCCAAGCGCGGCATGGGCACCACCGTCGACGCGCTGGTGCTGATCGGCACGCGCGGCTTCATCGCCCACGTCGGCGACTCGCGCGTCTACCTGTACCGCCAGGGCGCGGTCCACCAGCTCACCGAGGACCACTCGCTGATCAACGAGCTGCTCAAGCGCGGCCGCCTGAGCCGCGAGCAGATCGAGAAGCTCCAGTACAAGAACGCGGTCACGCGCGCGGTCGGCGTCTACGAGTCGGTGGAGGTCGACACCCTCGACTTCGACGTGCTCAAGGGCGACCGCTTCCTGCTCTGCTCGGACGGCCTCTCGGGCTACCTCGACGAGGCCGAGCTCGCGCGGCTCTTCGCCGAGACCCCCGAGGACCAGCTCTCGCAGCGCCTCATCGACCTCGCCAACGAGCGCGGCGGCAAGGACAACATCACCGCGGTCGTGGTGAAGGTCCCCGACGCCGAGAGCGGCGTCGACCGGCTCGCGCGCGAGGTCAACCTCAAGATGGAGGTCCTCCACAAGATGCCCCTGTTCCGGCACCTGACCTATCAGGAGCTGGTGCGGGTGCTGAACATCACCGACGTGCGCCAGTTCGAGGTCGACGCGCCGGTGGTGCTCGAGGGCGACGAGGGGGACGAGCTGTTCATCGTCCTCACCGGCAGCGTGAAGGTGCACTCCGGGGACGCGGTCTTCACCCACCTCGGGCCGGGCCAGCACTTCGGCGAGATGGCGCTCGTCGACAAGGCCCCGCGCAGCGCGAGCGTGAGCGCGGCCGCGCCCAGCAAGCTCCTGGCGATCCGGCGCCGCGACTTCTTCGACATCATCCGCAAGGATCACGCGATCGCGGTCAAGCTCCTGTGGAGCTTCCTCGGCGTGCTCACCCAGCGCCTCCGCGTGACCAACGCGCAGCTCGGCGAGGCGAAGGAGAAGCAGCTCGACGAGGAGTCGGCCGAGCTCACCGGGATCCTGCTGGACACGGAGTAGCCGTGAGGGGGCCGCGGGCGCTGGGGCTCCTGCTCGGGCTCCTCCTCGCCGCCTGCGGGGAGGGAGACCCGGCGCCGGCGCCGGTGGACGACGACCCGCCGCCGCGTGCGCACGGTCACGGCACGCACGACCCGGGGCACGGAGGCCCGCGCCCCGAGGCGCCGCCGGCGCGGCTCGCGCGGCTCAGCGGGACGGTGACGGTGGACGGCGCCGCCGCGCGGGCGGGCGTCGGGGTCGACGCGGAGGCGACGGTCGAGGTGCCAGCCGACGGGACCGCGGTGCTCGTCCTCCGAGACGGCGCCCGCCTCGAGCTCGAGCCCGGCGCGATCGCGCGGGTGGTCACCCAGGGGCCGGCCCAGGTGCTGCTGGTGCGAGGGGGCGGGTTCGTCACCCAGCCGGCGGCGGGCAACAGCGCGCGGCCGCCGCTGAGGGTGGCCACCCCGGCGGGGACCCTCGAGATCGGCGGCTCCGGCTCGGCCTACGTCGCGGCGTTCGGCAACGGGACCGCGTGGGTCGCCGCGCTCGACGGCGCGGCCACCGTCTCCACCGGCGAGGCGGACAGCCGCCGCCGGCTCCGGGAGACCGAGCTCGCACAGGGGCAGGCGGTGGCGGTCGCGGGGCGGATCGCGGAGCCGACCGAGGGCCCCGCCCGGCTCCCCGCCGCGCGGGCGGCCTCGGCGGCGCTCGCGGCCGGCGAGGGCGTCGGCGAGGGCGATCCCGAGGCGGGCGCGCGCGGCCTCGCGGCGGAGGTGGAGCGGCTCGATCAGGCGCTCCGCTGGCTGGAGACCGAGACCCGGCACGGCGGCGAGCTCACCGCGCAGCACCGGGCCGCGGTGCAGGCGAGCGAGCAGGACGAGTCCCGCCGGCTCCAGCGCGAGCTCGTCGCGCACTCCCAGGAGCTGTACCGCCTGCGTCGGCTGGCGCATGCGCGGTGGGAGCGGGTGCGGGCCCAGCGGCTCTGGCTCGGCTTGCTCGACGCCGCGCCCAGCCCCGATCCGGTGGCGGCGCGGGCCGACCGGGTGGCGGGCCTGCTGGGCTTCTGAGCCGCCCCTGGGCCAGCCAGCGAGCCCCCTAACCCCACGAAAGGCGCGGCCTTTTGATGGCGCCGCGTTCCTTGACGGTCGTTCGGCGGCGACCGTATGCTCGCCGCGATGCGAAGGGTCGCGCTCGCGCTCTCAGCCCTCTCGGCGGCGCTCGTCCCGGCCGGGTCCGCGCTCGCGCAGGACGACGGCGAGCTTCGCCTCATGGCCGAGCCCCACTCCTACGTGGACGTGGTGGACGCGTTCGACGACGACGACCCGTTCGACCTCAACGTCACGGTCGGCTACCGCAACCGCTACCAGTTCGGGAACATCCAGCGCGAGGACAACGCGAGCGCGGCCGATCCGAACCGCGCGACGCGCAACTGGCGCGACATCGCCCACCACACCCACACCCAGAACATCCTCGACGTCGGCCTCGACGTGGGCATCTTCCGCGACCTCGCGCTCTGGGCGCGGATGCCCATCATCCTGAGCGACGACCGCAGCCTCGGCACCGCGTCCTCGGCGCGCGGCTATGACGCGAACGACTTCTTGCGGGCGGACGCCGACGGAGACGGCGATCCGACCAACGACGACCCGCTCTTCCGCGTGCCGTTCAACTCGCCCACCCGCTCGGGCCTCGACTACGTCGAGGTGGGCCTCGCGTGGTCGATCTTCAACCAGCACCGCGAGCGCGAGCTGCCGACCTGGGTGCTCCTCATCTCGGGCCGGTTGAACGTGGGCGACCCGATGATCGCCTGCGACGGTACGAGCGGCACGAGCTGCCGTCAGTGGACCAGCTCGGGCGACGACTGGACCCGGCGCGACGGGGGCAGCGACGCCGGCGAGTCGCGCGGCACCAACGCGCTGCGCATCGAGACCCGCGCGTCGTGGCGCACCCGCTACGTCGAGCCCTACGGCGGGCTCCTCTTCGGCATCGAGTGGCCGGGCTCCTCGGAGCGCTTCTTCCTCCCCGCGGGCAACATCCGCGGCTTCATCAACGAGCAGCCGCCGATCATCGGCCAGCTCACGGGCGGCCTCGCGGTGATCCCCTGGGAGGACCGCGGCGGGTTCCAGCGCTTCGCGATCGACCTGCGGTTCACCGGCCGCTACGTGTCGGAGGGCCACGGCTACTCGCCGCTCTTCGACGCGCTCGGCACCTCGAACAGCCCCTATCTCACCGAGCTCAACCTCGAGGGCGCGCCGCACCCGTACAGCGACACGCTCAACCCTGGGCTGCGGCGGGTGCCGTTCTTCGGGCTGACCGACATGCAGCAGCACGCGGAGCTCGGCTCGCGGCTGATGCTGGAGATGCGGGCCGCGCGCTACGTGCGGTTCCAGCTCGCGGCCGGGCTGTGGTACATCAGCCCCTACGTCATCACCTACGCGGACGCGTGCAACCCGAACGTGACCCCCAACCCGGTGACCCCGCAGCCGGGGGCGGACGGGCTGCCCGGGACGGCCGACGACGTGATCGACCCGCGCATGGGTACTTGTCGCCGCGGGATCATCAACCCGCACCACCGCGCCGCGATCGATCTGCCCGGCAACACCTTCCGGGTGGACGAGCAGATCCGCACCGAGATCTCCGTCAGCGTCACCGGCATGTTCTGACGGCTGGCGAAGGGCGCCCCAGGGCGTTCACCGGCAGCCCCTCCGCCCCGCGGGTCGCTCGCGCCCGCCGCCCGAGACGCGACCCCCTCAACCGCGTCGAGCGAGCCTCGCCTCGATCACGCGCATCACGACCTCGCGGAACCAGCGCTGGCCCGGGTCGCCGTGGACGCGCTCGTGCCACGAGGCGGCGACGGGGGTGTCCGGGATGGGCACCGGCGGGCGCTTCGCCTCGAGCCCGAGGCGATCGACGAGCGGGGCGACGAGCTCCTCTACCGCGGTGAAGAGGTAGTCCGTGCGCGCGACCACCTCGGGCGCGGCGAGGAACGAGGGGACGGTCAGCCCGACGGTCCGCGTGATGCCCTGCCGCTCGAGCGCGCGGTCGACCACGCTCGAGCGGAGGTCGCCGGTGCGGATCTGCACGTGAGGGTAGCGGGTCCACTTCGCGACGGTCATCCGCCCGCGCAGCGCGGGGTGACCCCGCCGGCCGACCACCACCCAGCGCACGCGACCGAGCGTCCGCCCGACCAGGCCCGCGCCCTCGACCGGGCCGCGACCGAGCGCGAGGTCGCCGTGCTGGGCGAGGTCCGGCCCGGGCGGCGGGTGGACCTCGAGTCGGACCCGGGGCGCCTCGCGGCTCATCGCGGCCAGCAGGTCGGGGAGCAGCGGCGCGAGCAGGTCGGGGCAGGTGAGCGCGAAGGTGCGCGTGGAGGTGGCCGCCTCGAAGCCACCCTCGTCCGCGAGCAGCCGCGCGATCGCGCCGAGCACCGCCCGCGTGGGGGCCCGCAGGCGCTCGGCCCGCGGCGTGGCCATCATCCCGCGCCCCGCGCGCACGAGCAGCGGGTCGTCGAGCTCCGCGCGCAGCCGCGCCAGGGCGTGGCTCATCGCCGGCTGACTCAGGCCGACCCGGCGCGCCGCGCGCGTGACGCTGCGCTCCTCGAGCAGCGCGTCGAGCGCCACGAGGAGGTTGAGGTCGAAGGCGCGCACATTCGGCTCGTGCATGTAGGGATAGTAGCTATCGATGCGACAGATGTGCGAGGCGGGGTCACAGTGGGGGCGTCTGGAGGGAGTCGCGATGCGCGTGTTCGTCACCGGAGGGTCGGGGTTCGTAGGGGGCCACGTGATCGAGGCGCTGGCGCGTCAGGGTCACGAAGTGCGCGCGATGGCGCGCTCGGCGCGCAGCGCAGAGGCGGTCCGAGGCTTCGGCGCGGCGCCGGTGGAGTGCGCGCTCGGGGCGGTCTCGCCGCGCGACCTCGAGGGCTGCGACGCGGTGGTGCACGCGGCCGCGTTCGTCGAGGAGTGGGGCACGCGCGCCCAGTACTGGGAGGCCAACGTGACCGGCACGGCGCAGCTCCTCGAGGCGGCGCGCGAGGCCGGCGTGCGCACCTTCGTGCTGGTCGGGACCGAGGCCGCGCTGTTCGACGGCTCGCCGCTGGTCGGCGTGGACGAGACCCGCGCCTACCCCGCCCGGCACCGGTTCCTCTACTCGGAGACGAAGGCGGAGGCCGAGCGCCTGGTGCTTGCGGCCAACGGCGAGGCGATGCGGACCGTCTCGGTGCGCCCGTGCTTCGTGTGGGGCCCGCGTGACAACTCGGTGCTCCCGGCGATCATCCGCATGGCCGAGGACGGCGGCTGGGCGTGGCTCGACCGCGGCGCGCGGCTCACCTCCACGACCCACGTCGCGAACCTGGTGCGCGGCATCGAGCTCGCGCTCGAGCGCGGCGCCGGCGGCGAGGCCTACTTCGTCACCGACGACGAGGATCGCACGATCCGCGAGTTCGTCACCGCCTACGCGGGGAGCGCGGGGGTGAGCCTGCCCGAGCGCTCCCTGCCGGGCCCGCTCGCGCGCGCGGCCGCCACGACCCTCGAGGCCGTCTGGTCGGTGCTCGGGCTCCGCGGCACGCCGCCGCTCACCAAGCTGGCCGCCTACATGATGTCGCGTGACAAGACGGTGGTCTGCGAGAAGGCCAAGCGAGAGCTCGGCTACGCGCCGGTGATCGGGGTCGCCCAGGGGCTCGAGGCGCTGAGCGCGCCGGTGCGTGCGGCCGCGTAGGGAGCTCAGTCGGTCGCGGCGCGGATCGCGAGGGTGACGAGGACGCCGAGGAGGCTGCCGGCCGCGGCGGCGAGGAACGGGGCGGCGCGCGCCTCCGGGCCGTCCGAGACCACGACGGGGAGCATGCCGGCGAGGAGCCCGGTGCCGAAGCCGCCGTAGAAGCCGCCGACCACCGCGCCGGGCCGCCCACCGTCGAGGGACTCGGCGAGGAGCCCGAGCGCGCCGAAGACGCCCCCGCTCAGCGCGCCGATCGCCACCCCCTCGAACGCCGCCGCTTGTGCTCCGGGCGCGTCGAGCGTGGCCGCGCCGAGGCCGATCGCCGCCCCCGCGAGGACGCCGGGGTAGAGGCCCGCCAGCGCCCAGCCGAGGTGCGGGTCCCAGCCCTCGTCGGCGGCCACCCACCCGAGCAGGCTCATCGTGCCGCTCAGCATCGGGACCGCGGCCACGATCGCGACGGTGTCGTCATCGTGGGGCTCGGCGAGGATGACCCCGGTCGCCAGGCCGGCCCCGAGGGCGGCGCCGGTGTGGCCGAAGAACGTGCCCCAGGCGTGCTGCGTGGAGGCGCGGATCTCTCGGTCCTGTGCCCGGGCCGAGGGGTTGGCCGTCAGGAGGATCGCAGCGGCGAGCGCGGCGCGAGCGACGAGTCTCTGCATGCTCCCCCAACGCGCGTCCGCCGCGCAGCTTACAGACGCGGTAGCTTCGAGGCGTGCTCTCGCCCTTGGACGTGATCGGCGGATGGACGCTGCGCGAGCGGATCGGACGCGGCGGGATGGGCGAGGTCTGGCGCGCGGAGCGGGACGGGGAGACCGGGGCGCTGAAGGTGATCTTCGCGCGCCCCGATCGGCGCGAGGCGGCGCGCCGTCGCTTCGCGCGGGAGGTCGAGGCGGCCTCGCGGATCGGGCACCCCGGCGTCGTCCGGCTCCTCGACTGGGGCGCGCCGGACGACGGGCCGCTCTTCCTCGTGATGGAGCTGCTCGACGGCGCGTCGCTCCGGGACCGCATGCCCACCATGACCCCGGGCGAGCGCGTCGCCGCGGTGCGCGCGCTCCTCGAGCCGCTCGCCGCGGCCCACGCGCTCGAACCGCCGATCGTCCATCGCGACCTCAAGCCAGAGAACGTCTTTGTCACCGTGAGCGGGGAGGTGAAGCTCCTCGACTTCGGGATCGCGCGCCGTTCCGGGGCGGGGACCGACGTGACGGACACCGGCGCGGGTCTCGGCACGGCCGCCTACATGAGCCCGGAGCAGGCCACCGAGGCGCGCGACGTCGGGCCCGCGGCGGACGTGTGGTCGGTCGGCGTGATGCTCTACGAGGCGCTCGCCGGGCGGCCGCCATTCGACGCGCCGAGCAAGAACGAGATCATCACCAAGATCCTCACTCGCGATCCAGTACCTCTGTCCGAGGCCGCGCCCGACGTCGCGCCGGCCCTCGCGCGGCTGGTGGGGCGGTGCCTCGCGAAGGAGCCGGAGCGCCGACCGGTCGACGCGCGGGCCCTCGCCGGCGCGATGGACGGCGCGCCCGCGTCGGCCCCACCGCGCGCGTCGGGGTGGATGATCGCCGCCGCGGTGCTGGCCGCGGCGGCCGGCGCGTGGGCGTTGTACCCGGCGAGCGCGCCGCCGCGACGGGTCGCGATCACGAAGGCCGCGCGCCCGGACCCGCCTCCAACCTCCGAGCCGGCTCGCGCCCCGGCCGATGTCAATGAGTTCATCGAGATCGAGGCCGCCCCCGATCTCGTCCTCGGCGTGCCCGACGCTCGGCCGGAGGAGCAGAGCGGGTTTCGCCCGGCGGCCGATCAGCGGGGGCCCACCGCGCGCTTCGAGATCCAGCGGCACGAGGTGACCTGGGGCGAGCTCGCGCCGTGGCTGGAGGCGAACGGGCGCCCGGTCCCCGAGGGGAGCGACGCGGCGATGCCGGCGACCGGCGTCGACTGGTCCGACGCCCGGGCGTTCTGCCGCACGCTCGACGCGGACCTCCCGACCGAGGCGCAGTGGGAGCGCGCGGCGCGCGGAGCGCGCGGTGCTCTCGGGGCGCCGGAGGGTGTGGGCGCCGGCGCGCCGATCGGTCGGGTCGGGGCCCGCACGGCGGACCGGACGACCGAGGGGGTCTGGGACCTCGCGGGGAACGCGCGCGAGTGGACGCGCGAGCTGTTCCGGGCGGACGCGACGGGCGAGGTCGAAGCCTGGGTCACCGCCGACGGCCGCAGCCACCGCGCGGTGCGCGGGCTCCCCGTCGAGGTCCGCTCGCGATGGATGCCCCCGCCTGGCGCCGAGCTCGCCCACCGCGTGCCCCTCTGCGCGACCGGGGACTGTCCACCCGCCACCGAGCGCGTCCAGCGCGAGGTCGGCTTCCGCTGCGCGCGCTGATCGGACGGTTCGCGGACCGTCCGCGGACGCCCGTGACCGGCCCAACGCCGGCGCAGGGTCGCGCGCGGCGGCTGGAACGCTCCCTGCTGTGGCGCTCCCTCGAACCCGAAAGGAGAGCCCATGAACGTCTCGCGCTTCTTCACCCCGCTCGCGCTCCTCGCCGCTTCGCTGCTCGCCGCGTGCGGCAGCTCCGAGCCTTGCCCCGCCCAGGCCCCGTGCCCCGCGTGCACCACCACCGCGGGCTCGGAGGCCCCGACCGCCACCGTCGAAGAGTGGTGGCACCTCCCGGGGAGCATCCACTTCGCGACCGGGGGCACCGACGTCGACGTGCGATCGCGGATGTTCCTCGAGGAGGCGGTCCGCATGGTCCAGGGTCGCGACGACGTCGTGCGTGTCCGCATCGAGGGCCACACCGACGAGCGCGGCAACGACGGCGACAACCTCGCGCTCAGCGAGCAGCGCGCGCGCTCGGTCGCGGACATCCTCGTCGGGATGGGCGTGCCGCGCGACCGCCTCGAGATCGTCGGCTACGGATCGCAGCAGCGGCTCGCCACCGGGAACACCCCCGAGGATCATGCGCTCAACCGGCGCATCGAGTTCAGCCTCCTGATGCTCCGCCCGGTGGGGAGCTGATCCCGAGCGCGGCCATGCGCAACCGGAGCGCGCGGGCCGAGACCTCGAGGGACGCCGCGGCCGCCTCCGGATCGCCGTGGGCGGCGAGGGCGCGCTCGATCGCGGGCGCATCCAGCGCGCTCGCGGGTCGGATCCGGGGGTGCGTCTCGGCCCGCCGATAGAGCGCCGTCTTGGACAGGCCGAGCGCGTGCGCGGCCCGACTGAACGAGAAGTCGTGGGCGCGTAGGGCGTCGTGGATCTCGTCGTCGGTCGGTGCGGGCGCCTGCGGCCGCTCGGAGGGAGCGCGCTCCGCGAGCGCACGCTCGACCGACGCGTCGGCCCGGAGCGCGGGCGCGCCGCGGCTCGTGACCGCGAGCTGACGCAGGACGCCGCGTAGCTGGCGGACGTTGCCGGGCCACGCGTGGGACACGAGACGCGCCATGAGCGCGGGCTCGATCCAGCGCCCCTCCACGTCGAGCCGGCCCGCCTCACCGAGCGGCGCGAGCTCCTGACGCAGCAGCTCGACCACGAGCCGCCCGATGTCCTCGCGCCGCGTCCGCAGCGGCGGCACCCGGATCTCGAACCCGCGCAGGCGGTGCACCAGAGCCTCGCGCAGCTCGCCGCGCGCCTGCGCGGCCTCGAGGTCGGCGTCCGTGGCGCTCACCACCCGCACGTCGACCGGGCGCGCCTCGCTGCTGCCGACCGGGCGCACCTCGCCGCGCTCGAGCGCGCGCAAGAGCATCGGCTGGACCTCCTGCGGGAGCTCGCCCACCTCGTCGAGGAGGAGCGTGCCTCCGTCCGCGCGCGCGAACAGGCCGTCTCGCGGGGTCGCGGCGCCGGTGAACGCGCCCCGCGCGTGCCCGAAGAGCTCCGCCGCCGCGAGGCTCGGAGGTAGGGTAGACACGTTGACGGCGACGAACGCGCCCGCGCGCCCGCTCGCGTCGTGCAGCGCCCGCGCGACGCGCTCCTTGCCAACCCCGGTCTCGCCGCGCACGAGCACCGGCACCGCGAGATCCGCGACCTTGGCGATCGCGCGGCGGACCTCGTCGACCGCGAGGCTCTCGCCGGTGATCCCGAAACGTGGCGGGCGGGCGCCGACCGTCGCGTGGTGCGCCACGAGGAGCGCGCTTCGGCTCACCTCGATCAGGACGCCCTGGGCGAGGGCGGTCGCGTCGATCGCGGTGCGTCCTCGCGCCGGACGGCCGTCGATCGTGAGCGCGGCCCCGGACGCGGGCTCGACGGTGAGGGCGCCGCCGCGCGCCGTGAGCTGCGCGACCTCGCGGCTGATCCGCGGATCGAGCAGCGGCCGCGTCTCCGCCTCGCCGGGGTGGGCCAGCTCGAGCGCGTGACGGCCGAGCGCGACCGGGCGACCCGACTCCTGCTCCAGGACGAGCGCGCGCTCCCCGACGCGCCGGGCGTCGCGATGGAACGCGAGGGTGAGGGCGACCACGCGGGGCCCCTCGGGCCGCGCCGTGCCGGTCTCCGAGGCCGGCTGCGTCGGCTGATCACGCGGGTCGCTCACCGAGGCCCGGATCGTACGCGGCGCGCCGGGGCCGAGGCAAACGAGGCTGCTATCGTGGGCTGGTGTCTCTCCGGCTCGCCCGCGGTGCGCTCCTCCTGACCACGCTCGCCCTGACGTCGGGCCCTCGCCTCGCCGAGGCGCAGTGTCGCCGCGCGTGCCGGCGCGGAGAGGGCCGGGACCCGTGGGGCTGCTGCGTGGCGGCGCGCCCGAGGCGACGGCCGTCCCGGCGCGTGGAGCCGGAGGAGCTGGTGAGCGACGCGACCTCCCAGCTGAGCGAGGATCTGCCGACGGAGCTCTTCTTCTACGCGCGGGCGTGGCTCAACGGCGCGCGGGAGCTCGAGCCTCGTCGCCGCGCGGAGGCGATCGAGCGCTTCCGCCGGGCGGCCGGCGTGGCCGCGACGTTCCTGCGTCTGGCGCCGGACGATCCGCGTGCGGGTCGCGTGCGGGCGCTCCTCGTGGAGAGCCTCGATCGCGCGTCGCTGACCGGCGCGGCCGACGCGGAGGCGGCCACCCTCGGAGAGCCGCGGCCCGCGACCGAGCCCGCGCCGGTGCGGGAGCTGCGAATGGACTCGATCCTCAACCTCGGCTGGGCCCACCTCCGGATCGCGCAGGGGCTCGACGCGCCGCGGGCTCCCATCGCGCAGCGCGCGCGGGCGGTCGCCCGGTTCGCGCGGGCCGCCGACTACTACCGGCTCTACGTCGACGACTTCCCCGACTCTCCCGCCGCCCCCGGCGCGCGCAGCGAGCTCGCCAACGCGCTCCTCGGCGCCGATCGACCGAGCGAGGCGGCCGCTGTCCTCGAGGAGATGGCCCGCGCGGTCCCCTCGCGCCGAGCGGAGGGCCTGCGGCGGGCGGTTCACGCCCACGGTCTCGCCCTCGAGCGCGCGCTGGCCGAGGGCGTGGTGGGCGACCCGCCGGCCGCGTCGATGCCGGCGCCGGTGCGAGCGCTCTACGACGCGCGCGTCGCGTACCTCGCCGACCCGGACCACGAGCCCGAGCTGGCGCGCAGCTTCCGGCTGGAGAACGCGCTCCTCGATCGACGCTACGGCCGTCGCCCCGAGGCGGAGCAGACGCTGCTCACGCTGCTCGCGGAGGAGTGCACCGACGAGGTCGCGATGCGCGCGGCGCGCACGCTCGGCGCCAGCGAGCCGTGTCGGGCGGCGCCTTGAGGCGCGGGCGGGTCCGAGGTCCGGGTCGTTCCGGCCCTGGCCGCGGCCCCCGGTGCCCCCCCGGTCTCCCTGTCCTCGAATCGCGGTCGGTCGTTCAGACGTCGCCGACCTCGCGCTCGAGGTACTTCTTGAGCTTGCCCTGGAGGCGCTTCTCGATCTGTCGGACGCGCTCGCGGCTGACGCCGAACTCGTCGCCGAGGTCCTGGAGCGTGCGCGGGTCCTCGGCCACCAGCCGGTCGCGGAAGATGACCTCTTCCTTGCCCGTGAGGGTCGCGCCGTACTCGTGGATCTTCTCGGTCATGAGGCGCGAGACCTCCTCGTTGGCGAGCTGATCGTCGATCGACTCGCCGGCCGAGGGCATCAGCTCCACGCGCGCGGTGGGCCGGCCGTCCGCCTGGCTGACCGGGGCGTCCAGCGACATCTCGCCGCCCGACAGCCGCCGCTCCATGTTCGTGACTTCCTTCGTCGGGACGTCGAGGCGCTTGGCGATCACCTCGGCGGTGGGCTCGATGCCCATCGCGGATAGCTTCGCCTTCTCCTTCTTGAGGTTGAAGAAGAGCTTCCGCTGCGCCTGGGTGGTTCCGAGCTTCACCAGCCGGTGGTTGTTGAGGATGAAGCGGAGGATGTACGCGCGGATCCACCACGCGGCGTAGCTCGAGAGCTTGACGCCCTTGTAGGGGTCGTACTTCTTCACCGCCTGCATGAGGCCGATGTTCCCCTCCTGGATCAGGTCGAGGAGGTTCTTGTAGGCGCGCCGGTAGTCGTAGGCGATCTTCACGACCAGGCGCAGGTTCGCGGTCACGAGGGCCGCGGCCGCCTGCACGTCGCCGGTCTCGACGTAGCGGACCGCGAGCGCGTGCTCCTCCTCGCGGTTGAGCAGCGGGTAGCGCTGGACGTCCTGCATGTACGCCTGGAGCGGGTCGTTCTTCGCGATCGACGCGCGACCGCCGCGGCTCCCCTTGCGTCGGGCGGGGACCGGGAGCGCGGCCGCGGCGTCGACCTCGTCGACGACCTCCGCGTCGACCTCGCCGTCGACGAGGTCCGGCTCCTCGAAGTCCTCGTCCTCGTCGCGCTCCTCGTCCTCGTCGCGCTCCTCGTCCTCGTCGCGCTCCTCGTCCTCGTCGCGCTCCTCGTCCTGGCTGTCGTCCGGGTCGCGGATGTCGGGATCTTGGGCTGCCATGGGGACGGCAAGCCTAATGCGATCGGCTCGATCACGCGAGCGCCCCCCGATCGAGGCCCCGCGGCCTGCTACCTTCGCGGCCGTGACGGGACGTCTGAGCGTGGTCGCGACGCCGATCGGCAACCTCGAGGACCTCACGCTCCGCGCGCTGCGGGTGCTCCGCGAGGCCGACGCGATCCTCGCCGAGGACACGCGCCAGACGAAGAAGCTCTGCGCGCGCCACGGCGTGGCCACCCCGCTGCGGGCCTTCCATGCGCACACGCCCGACCCGAAGGTGGACGCGATCGTGGAGGAGCTCGCGGCGGGCGCTCACCTGGCGCTGGTCACCGACGCCGGCACGCCGCTCGTGAGCGACCCCGGCGCCCGGCTGGTGGAGCGGGCCTCCGACGCGGGCGTCTCGGTGGTGCCCATCCCCGGGCCCTCCGCGCCGCTGGCCGCGCTCGCCGCCTGCGGGCTGCGCGTCGCGAGCTTCCGCTTCGTCGGCTTCCTCCCGCGCACGGGCGCCAAGCGGCGCGCCGCCCTCGAGGAGCTGGTCGCGAGCCCCGACGCCACCGTGATCTTCGAGGCCCCGCCGCGCCTGCCCCGCCTGCTCACGGATCTGCGCGACGCGCTCGGGCCGGCGCGGCGCGCCGCGGTCTGCCGCGAGCTGACGAAGCTCCACGAAGAGATCGCGCGCGGCTCGCTCGAGGAGCTCGCGGCGCGGTACGCGGAGGCGCCTCGGGGCGAGATCACGGTCGTGGTCGAGGGCGCGGGCGAGGTCGCGCCGGCGCCCGTCGACCTCGAGGCGCTCGCCCAGGAGATCCGCACCCGCGTCGGGGCCGGCGAGCGCACGAAGGACGTCGCCAAGGAGCTCGCGAAGGCGCACGGCCTCTCCGTCCGGGAGGTCTACGCCCTCGCGATCGAGGCGTGATAGCCTCCCACCGTGCACCGCCTCGCTTGGCCTCTCCTGGTCTCCGCGCTCGGGTGCGCGGGCCTCTCGTGCGCGACCGATCCCGGCCCGCCCTCGCCGGTGGGGATCGCCGTCCAGTGGGGGCTCGGCGAGCCCTCCGCGCTCCCCTCCGACGTCGACACGGTCGTCGTCTACATCTGCTACGCGGACGAGGAGGAGTGCGACCGCAACCAGTGCAGCCTCGCCGCGCTCACGGGCGAGGGCGAGAGCGACGCGTGCCGCCCGGCCGAGGGCACCGACGCGTTCGGCGATCGCCCGGTGCTCGTGCGCCGCGAGCTCCGGACCGGCGTCCCCGTGTCCTTCACGCTCGTCGGGCGCGCGGGCTCCGCGTACCAGTACATCGGCCAGGCGGGCCCGCTGGTGCTCGGCGAGGGCAGCCGGCGCCAGGTGGACATCTTCATGTACCCGGTCGGCTCCGCCTCGTCGCTCGACGCCGACCTGCCGCGCCTGCTCCCGACCACCTCGATGCTCCCGGACGGCCGCGTGCTGATCGCGGGCGGCTTCGACTCCGCGACCGAGGGCGAGTGTCCGATGGAGCTCGGCCTCCCCATGGGTACGCGGTGCTACGACCTCGTGGCGACCGACCGCGCGGTGGCGTTCGACCCTGCGAGCCGGCGCGTCACCCCGCTCCGCGATCGCCTGCTCGAGGCGCGCGGCGGGCACACGGCGACCGAGCTGCCCGACGGCCGGGTCTTGATCGCCGGCGGGGCGCCGCGCGCGATCGCCGCGTTCAGCCCGATCGGCGCGGTCGACTCCGGCCGCTTCGAGGTCCAGCTCTTCCCCCAGACGGAGGACGGCGAGGCGGGAGCCCACGCGAGCTTCGAGCTGTTCGATGCCTACCTCGACGGCGAGGACGCCGACCCCGAGGGTGACGGCGACCCGGCGCGCGGGCGCTTCCTCGGCACGAGCGGCACCGCCAGCCCGGGCGCGCTCAACGCGCCTCGCTTCATGCACGCCGCGGCGACCGTGCCGAGCGCCCCCGCCCAGGTCGTCCTCGTGGGCGGGCTCGGCGGCGGCGCGCAGTCGTACGAGGTCTTCGACGCCGAGAAGGCGGGCGGCTTCGGGGTCTACCGCGGCGGCGGCGCCCTCGCGGTGCCGCGCCCGATGCCTGGCGCGGTGGGGCTGGGCGACGACGTCTGGATCTTCGGCGGCGCCTACGCGCGCGACAACGCCGGCCTCGCCGAGGTGTGGAGCGCCGGCGCCGATCCGAACGGCTCGGTCGCGGTCGCGTCCGACGCGACCGAGTTCCCCGCCGCCTCGGCCGGGATGGTCGTCGAGGAGCCCCGCTACGGGCTCGTCCGGCCGACCGTCGCGGCCGTCGACGGCGGCAACCGCGCGCTCGCGGTCGGCTGGTACGGCACGCAGTGCGAGGTCGGGATGACGACCCCGGTCTTCTTCGAGGACGGCGTCACCGAGCTCTGCAACTCTCCGGGCGCTGGCGGCGCACGCACCTCGTTCACCGTCTCGCGCAGCGGCGTGACCACCGGCACCGGGGCGCGCCCCCGCGCGTTCGGTGCGGCGGCGCGGCTCTGGAGCCGGCCCAACGAGACCAACGTCCAGGACAACCCCTTCGTGTCCCAGCGCACCGGCGAGGTCGCGTTCGTCGGCGGGATCGCCAACATCGCGTTCAGCGGGCAGGCGAGCATCGAGCTGTTCACCGGGCGCGTCTCGAGCACGGGCGAGGCGATCACGGACTCGAGCCGCGCGGTGTCCCTGTCCGAGCAGCGCTTCTTCCACGCCTCGGTCGGCGTGCCCGGCGGCGCGATCGTGACGGCGGGCGGCGCGAGCTTCGACACCCTGCGCGGGCTCAGCCTCGCGACCTCGGTCGAGGTCGTGATCCCGCCAGGCTGAGCGCGCCGACGCGACGCCCCTGCGCCGCGGTCGGGACCGTTGTCGTCTACTCGTCCGCCTCGGGCATCGGGACCCGGCCCGACGGCACCATGCGGGTGCGGCCGCCGAACGAGCCCTGGATGCGCCACTGGAACGCGCCGCCCGGGGTGCGCGCGGGGCGGACCTGGGCGTTGTCCTCGAGGATCATGAAGAGCCCCTCCATGCGCGGGCTCGACGTCCGGTAGGCGTCGGTGAACTCGATGCGCGCGAGCATGTCGATGGTGCTCCGATCGAACGGGCGCGCGAGCCGCAGCGAGCCGGTGCCCCAGAGCCGCGCGTGCTCGCCCGAGGCGCGCAGCCGCTCGATCGTTCCGTTGCCGCGCTCGGACTCGAGCTGGAACTGGAGGGTCCCGAGGTTGAGCCGCTCGAGCGTGAGGCCGGTGCTGAGCCCGGGGATCTGGAGCGCCGACTCGCCGTCGCCGACCGCCGCGTTGGCGACGGTGAGGTTGATGGTGCCGTTCGTGTTCGCGGCCTCGGTCCCGACGTCCATGTCGATCGTGCCCTCGGCGATCCCGAACACCGGCAGCCCGATCGCGGAGCGGATCGGGCCCACGCCGCGCAGGTTGAGCCCGTGGATCTCGGCGTCGATGTGGGTGGCCTCCTCCGACTGCGCGAAGTTGCCCTCGAGGGTCCCGCCGGTGTCGACCTCGACGTCGAAGTCCACGTCCACCGTGCCGCCCATCAGCGAGAGCAGCGACACGCGCGCGTCGGCCTCGCGGATCATCAGCTCGGCGGGGCGCGCGCCCTCCTCGTCCGAGAGCATCCGGACGGTCACGCCCTCCGCGTGGACCCCGGTCAGCCAGCTCGGCTCGAGGCTCGTGATCTCGAGCTGCATCGTGCCGCCGCGCTCGGCCTCCTGGATGATCCAGTCGCGCAGGTGGTCGTAGGGGAACGTCCAGTAGACGCCGAGCACCACCGACAGGAGGGTGAAGAGCGGGCAGGCGAGGCCCCACAGAAGGTTCCGCTTGAGTCGATCACTCATGGCTCACTCCGGATCCGGCGGGCCGGCTCGGCCGCCGCGGTCCTCGTTGTCGCCGCCGCCGCCGCCGACCCCCGCGTCGGGGCTCTGGCTGCCCTGGCGCTCGAACGACAGGACGCCGATGTGGAAGTTGTACTGATCGCCCGCGCGCATGTGGTCGACGTGGATGCGCTCGATGGAGATCGGGTAGGTGCTGTTCTTGATCGAGGCGAGCATCCGGATGGCAGGGCGAAGGCCGACGCCCTGGAGCCGCGCGCGCGTGTGATGGATACGGAAGCGGCCCTCTTCGCGCTCCGGCTCGCGCTGGACATCCGACATCGACAGGCCCTCTTGCTCGCGGGCCTTGGCCTCGAGGAACGACCCCAGCGCAGGCGGGCGCCGCGCGTAGCGCTGCTCGGCCGCGGCCTGCTCGGCGCGCTGCGCCGCGAGCTGACCGCGCGCGCGCTGGATGGAGCGCAGCGCCTCGGTGAGGCTGGCGTTGTCGCTCTCGAGGTCCGAGATGCTCGTGGTCAGCACCCACACGGGGGCGAGGATCAGCAGCAGGGCGACCACCCCGCCGAGGAGCTGCAGCAGCCGCCGCTCGCGCTCGGTGAGGTTCTCCCAGTAGCCGATGATGCCGGCGAAGCTGTCGCGGAGCGCCATCAGTTCCTCCCCCCGCTGCGGCGGCGTCGCGGTGAGTCGTCGTCCTCGTCCTCGTCCTGCTCGGCCTGCCCCTCGGGCCGGCACCCGATCTCGCCCTCGAGCCGGTAGGCGCGCCGCTGCTCGGCCGTCTCCGAGGTGTCGCCGGGCTCGAGGTTGCGGAAGCACACCAGGCGCTGCTGGTTGTCTCCCTCGCCGCGCACGACGCGCGCGTCGCGGAGGGCGGTCACCACCGCGTCGAAGTCGCTCTCGCTGTCGACCGTGCCCCGCAGCGAGAAGCGCCCCGTCTCGTCCCCGTCGCCGAGGTCGATCTGGAGCTGGCGCACGTCGTGGGTGATCGACTCCGGGATCGCCGCGCTGATCGAGGCGAGCGCGTCGTAGGCGTCGAACTTCGGCATCGGGTCGTTGCCGCCGACGCCGCGCTCGAGGAGCCGCGAGGCCTGCTCGGCGCTCCGCGCCTCCACCCCGAAGTACTCTTCGGTCACCCGCGCGAGCTCGTCCTCGAGCTGCTGGTGCCGCGCCTGGAGCACGGAGTAGCGCGCGTAGCCGGAGAACACGAAGGCGGCCGCGATCACGCCGAGACACACCGCCATGAGCGGCGCGTGGCGGCGGAGCGCGGTGGCCGTCTGCGCGGCCGCGAAGCTCCCCTGGCGGGCGTCGAGGCGACGCGACCGCGCGAGGGTCCGTCCCGCGAGCGCGACCGCCCGCGCGTAGGCGGGGAGCTCCGACGCGTCGGCGCCCGGCGCGGCCGGGAGGCTCAGGGTCTCGACCGGCGCGCGCAGGAGCTGCCCGAGCCAGTCGGCGGTGCCGTCGCGCAGCGCCATCGCGCCGCAGACGTAGAAGGTGCTCGGGCTCGCGCCGCCCTCCATGCGGTACGCGGCGAGGGTCTGCCGGAGCTCACGGCCGAGCCGCTCGGTCTGGCCCGCGTCGATGTCGCGCGTGCTCACCGACACGGTGCGGGCGAAGTGGCAGTTGCCGCCCTGGAGGATGCACACGTCGGTGCCCTCGGGGTGGATGTCGATCAGGCAGTGGGGCCCCGGCGTCCGGAGGGACTCCATCAGCGGCGCGAGCCCGTCGAGGGCCACCGCGCCGACCGCGACCTCCCGCGGGTCGACCCCGATCGCCTTCATCGCGTCGAGGTGGGCGCGCACCTTCTCGTTCGGCGCGACCGCGGCGAGGATCCGGAGGGTCCCCTCGACCGTCTCGATCGGCTGGTAGTCGACCACCGACTCCGTCGGGTCGAACGGGACCTGCCCCTCGAGCTCGTGCGGGAGCAGCTCGCCGAGCTTCTTCACGACCTGTGCGGGGAACGCGAGCTTGCGGATCGAGACCTCGTCGCCGCTCAGCTCGGTGATCACCCGGTCGGCCGGCTGGGGGAGGCTCGCGAGGAGGGTGCGCACCGCGTTCGCCTGGGCCTCCACCTTGCCTTCGGGGGAGTCCGCCGGCGCGATCGGGACCGAGACGTACTTGATGAGCTGCGCGCTGCGCAGCGCGGTCCGCAGCACCGCGCCGCGCGCGGTCGTCGGGTCGATGTCGAGCCCGAGGATGATGGCCATCAGTCGACTCTCCAGTAGTGGAACACGCCGAGGCGCGGCATCGAGCCTGCGTTCGGCGGCGGAGGGGTCCAGGGGCGATCGAAGTTGAGCACGGAGCGGATCCGGATCGAGGTGCAGCGGCCGGGGCCCGCCTCCTCCGGATCGTCGCTGCAGGCGCCGACGCGCCCCGTGCTCTGGACGAAGATGATCGCGGCGCTGGTGAGGAACACGCGGTTGAAGGCCTGGCGCTGCTCGGCGGTGACCGTGACGGGGGCCGGCAGCATCTGGTCGGCGCCGGGGATCGCCTCGAGCATCGGGCGCAGCTCCGTGCCCTGACCGCCGCCCTCCAGGAAGCGCAGGTAGTCTTGCACGTTGGTGAACCACGGGATGGGCGCGAGGGCGCGGGCCGTGTTGATCACCTGAAGGAACTTCGCCGCCTCGGCCGGGTTGGAGCAGAGCGGCTGCTCGGGGATGATCGAGCAGGTGCGCGCGAGCAGGACCTCCGCGCGTGCCTCGTTGAGGTGGACCTTGCCCGAGCCGTAGACCGTCAGCGTGCGCGAGGTCGGGTCGTCCGGGTCGGGCTCGACGAAGGTCGCCCAGAAGTCGTCGCCGACCCCGCGGATGAGGCGCATCTCCTCGAGCGAGTCGAAGGGCGCGTTGCGCGGTCGGTAGGGGTCGCGGAACGACTGGTAGATGTCGTCCTCGCCGCCCGCGTTGCTGTCGACCCGGTTCGCGCCCGGGTCGAAGCTCGTGCGCTGGGTGTCGTAGTCCCACCAGTCGATGAGCGCGCTGATGATGTCGAGGCGGGTCGTGATCTGCCCGTCCCCGTCGCGCCGCTCGAAGAGCGGGTCGTAGGGGCTCGGGGCCTGGTAGCCGCCGGTCATCGCGAAGACCTGCTGCGCCACGTTGAGGCGCCCCGGGTCGCCGGCCATGTGCAGCGGGTTGCTGAGGTTGAGCTTGCTGTTCTCCGCGAAGGCGACCAGCTCGCAGGTCGGCATCGCCTGGTTCTCGTCGCCCTCGTCGATGACGACGGGGCCGAGGCCGGTCGACGCGCTGAAGTCGACGCCCGTCAGATCGTGGTTGGCCTGGGCCGCCTCGTAGTTGCAGAACGGCTCGAGGATCGCGCTCGCGTAGTTCCAGATGGGGAGCTGGGGCGGGTCGCGCTGGAGCATCATCCGGTACGGGACCGCCGCCGCCTGCCGGATCGCGGGCTCGTTCGCGATCAGCATGCGGGTGAGGTTGATCCCGCTGCGCGCCATGTACTCGGCCTGAAGCCGGTCGCGCTGCGTGGTGGCGAGCGCGAACGAGGTGGCCGTCGCCTGGTGCATGTCCGCGAGGACGACCGCGAGGATCGCGATGGTGCTCATCGCGAGGATCAGCGCGACGCCGCGCTCGCGCTGGCGGGGCCCGCGGCGGCTCGCGGGATCGCGCCGTGACGGATCGCGCCGGTGCCGCCGCGGCGAGGGGCGGCGCTCGCGGGCGCGGGAGTCGTCCGAGCCGATGAACACCCCGAGGACGCGGGTCTGCGCGCGCATCTGGACGGCGGTGGCCATCAGTTGTTGTAGACCGCGTGGTTGACCGCCCACGTGATCATCGGCGTGGCGCGGGTCCCGTAGACGCGCTCGCGGCTGACCGCGCGCTCGTCGGGGACGGTGAGGAAGATCTTCACCTGCGTCGGCAGGCGGTTCGGCTGATGGGTGAGCTCGCGGGTGTCCCAGCTGTCGGTCCACTGGCCCGTGACGTGATCGAAGTACTCCATCTCGAGGTCGAGGACGTCCTCCACCAGGATCTGGGTGACCCCGCCGGTCTGCGGGTCGTCGTCGATGCGGTTCTGCTCGCGTCGCACGAGCACCCGCATGTCGCGGTCCTCGGGGTGGTCGGTGATGAAGTAGCTGATCTCGTTCTGGTCGGACTCGTGCGCGTCGCGGTAGAGGCGCCGGTGGCTGAAGCTCGTGAAGTCGAGCCGGTGCGCGCGCCCGCTGCGGCCGCCGATGAAGCAGGTGTTCATCGTCTGCAAGGCCGGGTTCGGGTTCACGTGGATCGACACGTAGGCCATCGAGATCTCGCTGACCATGCGCTCGAGCGCGACGCGGATGACGTGGCTGCGATCGGCCTGCTCCTCGATGCGGCGCTTGTTGCGCATCGTCTGGGAGAAGCCACCGAACGTGACGATCGAGACGAGGCCGAGGATCGTCACCGCGACGAGCACCTCGACCAGGGTCATCCCGCGCCGCGCCTTGCCGGGCCGCAGCTCCTCGATCGGCTCGGTCGGCGCGCCCATCAGTTCCCTCCCGGCGTGGGGAGCTGGATCTGCGGAGGCGTCCTGGTCTGGGTCGGGTCCGTGACCCCCTGGGTCGGATCCGGGTTCTGGTTGCTCTGGTCCATCACCAGGTACTGCACGACGTTGAAGTGCCGCTCGCTCTCGCCCTCGCCCCAGTACACGGTGACGACGGCGCGGCGGACCTGCTCCTCGATCGCGGGGCGGATCACGGGGAACGCGTACTCGACCGCCATCGCGCCGATCGCGTCACCCCCCGCCGCGCCGGTGAGCGCGTTCTCGATGTCCATCCCGCTCGCCTGGTCGCCCTCGTGGTCGCCGCCGAGCCCGGCCGCGGCCAGCGGGTCCTCGCCGTCGAGGTCCACCGTGTCGGGGAGCTCGACGCGCTCGACCGACCACTCGCAGCGGAAGCCGTCCTGCTCGGCGCCCTCGCAGCAGCCGTCCTCGCCGTCCGCGCCGACCGCGGGGAAGCCCTCCTGGAGCATCTGCTCCTCGACCTCGCCCATCTTGCAGCGCGCGAGGAGGGTCGCGACGCTCATCTGCCGCGCGCGCCCGCCGGCGCGGATCGCGCCCGCCTCGGAGCCGAAGATCGCGACCAGCGACAGGCCGAGGATCGCCACCGCGACCATCACCTCGAGGAGGGTGAAGCCGCCGATGAGCGTGCGCTTCCGGGACGGATCGCTCATCGGTCGTCGACCTCCGAGCGCTGCCGGCCCGTGCCGTCGTCGAGCATCTCGTCCGGCTCGTAGGCGAAGTCGTAGACCCGGCCGCGCCCGGTGAGCGGGTGGATCTCGACCGAGTACACCCGGTCGGAGTCGTCGGCGACCTGCACGATCGCGTGCTCGGTCTGGCCCCCCGGCCAGTAGTAGATGTCGCCCGTGCCCTCCTCGATCGGATCCGGGTCGTGCGGGACGATCAGCTTGAGGATCGTGACGCCCGAGGCGAGCGGGCGGGCCGCGTAGCGACGGCCCGGGATCGCGGAGAAGGGCGAGGCGCCGAACGACGGGTTGAGGGTGTCCTCGAGCCGCGACTCGGCCGCGGCCCAGGGATCGACCGCGGTGGCGTCGCCGTCGCCCTCTTCGACCTCCTGCCGGATCGCGTCGTCGACCCGCGCGAGGACCATGCGCCCGTGCGCCTCCTCGAAGCTCATCTGCCCGGTCTCGAAGTCGAAGTGCAGGCGGACGGTCGTGTTCTGGGCGATCGCGCGGCCGTAGGCGAAGCGCGAGGCGGCCGAGACGGTCATCGCCGCGCTGCGGAGGTTGGCGCGGGTGATCGCGCCGAGGGAGTAGGTGATGCCGGTGGCCGCGATCGCGACGATGATCACCACGATCATGATCTCGATCAGGGTCATCCCCGCGCGCGCGCGGCGCCGCCCGGCGGGGCGCCGCGGCGTCGAACGAGGAGTGACTCGGATCGAGGGGGGCATGGGACTACTGGATGTCGTCCTCGGTGCCCATCTCGCCGTCGGGGCCGGCGCTGGTCACCAGGACGTCGTCGCCCTCGCAGTCGATCGCGAAGCCGTTGTCCCAGGCGTCGGTCGTGCGGCGCGTGCTGTCGAGGTACCCGCCGCCGGTGAGGTCGTCCATGTTCGGGCACTCGCCCGGGTTCTCGCTGACGAACATCACGGCCGCGCTCCGCACCGACTGCGCGTCGGTGCGGGTGCTGTCCACGCGCGCCTGGTTGAGGCGCGGCAGGACCGCGACGCCGACCGCGGTCGCGATGAGCGCCATGATGATGACGACGATCATGATCTCGACGAGCGTCATGCCCTCCTGCCGCCGGCGGCGGAGGCGCCGGAGGCGCTGTCGGATCGGGGTCTCGGGGCTGCTCTGGGTGAGGGTCTCGGTCACTGGGTCCTCGTTCGGCCTGGATCGGGTTTCGGGTGCGCGGTTCACTGTAGGTTGTCGTCTTCGAGGAACGAGCCGCTCGGGCCCGCGCTCATCACGTCGACGCCTTCGGGGTCGTAGCGGCCCGGGCACGTCACCCAGAACGCCTGGCCCCACCCGTCGACGGGGATGTGCCGCAAGTAGCGTTGCCCGCTGCGCGGCGGGTGCAGCAGCTCGCGGAGGTTGTGCGGGCAGCGCCCGAGGTCGGCCCGGAAGGCGGCGACGGCCCGCTTGATCTCGGCGATCGCGGCCCGCGTCTCGCGCACCCGCTGACGCTGCTCGGCCGAGCGCGCGACGAAGAGCAGCGCGAGCCCGAGCGCGGCCGCGACGAGCATGAGCTTCCACCGCCGGCCGCGGACCAGGTCGCGCAGCCAGGCCCCTCGCCGCTCCCAGGGCAGGGTGATGGAGCTCCCGAACCGTCGTCGCTTGGCCACTGACCATCGTCCCTGCGCGCATCATCCAGCCACGAACTCGTTGATGCGCATGAGCGGCATCAGGATCGCGAAGGCGATCCCGCCGCTCATCCCGCCCATCACCACGATGAGCATCGGCTCGAGGAGCGAGGTCATCGTCTGGACCTTGGCCTCGACCTGGGTGTCGTAGCTCTCGGCGACGTTCTCCAGCATCTCCTCGAGCTGCCCCGAGCGCTCGCCGACCGCGATCATGTGGATGACGATCGGGGGCAGGCGTTTGCTCCGCTTGAGCGGCGCCGCGATCGACTCGCCCTCGCGGATGGAGGTCCGCGCGTCCTCGATCACGCGCATCAGCTCGGTGTTCTCGAGCACGTTGCGGGTGATCTCCATCGCGCGGAGCAGCGGCACGCCGCTCTTGAGCAGCGTCGACAGGGTGCGCGCGAAGCGCGAGACCGCGACCATCACGTTGAGCTGCCCGAAGAGCGGCACGTCGAGGATGAAGCGGTCCCAGCGCTCGCGGCCCTGCTCGGTGTTCTTCCAGCGCCGAAAGCCGAAGTAGCCGGCGGTCCCGAGGCCGAGGATCAGCCACCAGTAGCCGCTGACGATGTCGCTGACGAAGATGAGCAGCTGCGTGTACCAGGGCAGCGCCTGCTCGAAGTCCTCGAAGATCGCGGTGACCTTCGGGACCACGACGATCATCATGATCCCGACCGTCGCGACGCCCATCAGGAGCATGAACGCCGGGTAGGCGAGGGCGCTCGTGACCTTGTTCTTGAGCTTCGCCTGGTTCTCGAGGAACTCGGCGAGGCGCGCGAGGACGGCCTCGAGGGTGCCCGACGCCTCGCCCGCGGCGACCATGTTCACGAAGAGCGGCTTGAAGATGTCGGGGTGCGCGCCGAGGGCGTCCGCGAAGCTCGTGCCTTCGTTGACCTTGTCCCGCGTCTGCGTGAACGCGGCCTTCATCTCGGGCTTCTCCATCTGGTCGATGAGCGCGGTGAGTGACTCGACCAGGGGCACGCCGCTCTTGAGGAGCGTGGCGAGCTGGCGGGTAGCGAGCGCGACGTCGAGGTCGGAGACGCGGCGGAAGTAGCGACCGAAGTCGACGTTGCGGGCCTTGGCGACGCGGGCCTCCGCCTCCTCCATCACCTTGGTGACGAGGATCCCCTCCTTGCGCAGGAGCGCGCGGAGCGCCTTGGGGTTGTCCGCGTCGCGGACGCCCTTCTGCTCCTTGCCGGAGGTGCTGATGCCCTGCCACTCGTAGACCGCCATGGCTCAGGCCTCCAGCTCCCCGGCCTGGGTGGCCGCGAGGACCTCCTCGAGGCTGGTGATCCCCGAGAGCACGAGGCGCGCGCCGTCCTCGCGCAGCGTCCGCATGCCGCCGGTCATCCCGACGCGGGTGATCGTAGCCGCGTCGGCCTGGTTGAGGATCTCGCGGCGCACGCTCTCGTCGATGACGAGCATCTCGCTGATCGAGATCCGGCCGCGGTAGCCGGTGTGCGAGCACTCCTCGCAGCCTACCGGGCGATAGAACAGCGCCTTGTCGAGGGACGCGGGCAGCCCCGCCGGGACCTGGCTCGCGCGCACGTCGGAGCCCCGGGGGAGGGTGCTCACGCGCGTCGGCTCCGCGGCGAGCTCGTGCGCCGCCTCGACGCCCGACGTGGAGAGCGCCTCGAGGTCGTCGTCGCTGAGCTCCATCATCGGCTCGTCAGACGGACGAGCGGGCTCGAGCGCTTCCCGCCCGGACACATCGTCGGGGGGCGCCGGCGGCGGTGCCGATTTGGCGCGCGGCGGGTCGCCGTGGACGATCCCGCGGAACGTCTGGACGCCCGGGCCCTGGAGCGCCCTGAACCGCGTCTCGTCGAGGCCGAGGGAGCGGAAGTCCTGCTGCGTCGGGCGGAAGGGCTGCCGGCAGTGCGAGCAGAGCCGGCGCACGAGCCGCTGCGCGATCACCGCGAGCACGCTCGAGGCGATGAGGAACGGCTGCACCTCCATCTCGACGAGGCGGGTCACCGCGCCGGCCGCGTCGTTCGTGTGCAGGGTGGAGAGCACGAGGTGGCCGGTCAGCGACGCGTGGATCGCGATCTCGGCCGTCTCGTGGTCGCGGATCTCGCCGACCATGATGACGTCCGGGTCCTGACGCAGGAAGGAGCGCAGCGCGGACGCGAAGGTCAGCCCGATCTTCGGGTGGATCTGGAGCTGGCCCACCCCGGGGATGTCGTACTCGACCGGGTCCTCGGCGGTGAGGATGTTGAGGTCGGGGGAGTTGATGTGGCGCAGGCCCGCGCTCAGCGTCGTCGTCTTGCCCGAGCCGGTCGGGCCGGTGACGAGGATGATCCCGTTGGGCCGCGACAGGAGGTGGTGCAGCGTGTCGAGCTTCGCGCCCTGGTAGCCGAGGTCCGTCAGGTCGAGGACGACCTTCTCCTTGTCGAGGAGACGCATCACGATGCGCTCGCCGCGGGCGGTCGGGATGGTCGAGACGCGGACGTCGATCATCCGGCCCTGGATCTTCTTCGTGATGCGGCCGTCCTGCGGCAGGCGCTTCTCGGCGATGTTCAGGCCGGCCTCGATCTTCACGCGGCTCACGATCGAGGCGTGCGCGCTCTTGGGCGCGGTCTTGTGGACGAAGAGCTTGCCGTCGATGCGGTTGCGGACGACGACCTCCTTGTCGCCCGGCTCGATGTGGATGTCCGACGCGGCCGACTTGGACGCGTTGTAGAAGAGGTTGTTGACCCAGCGGATGACCGGCGCCTCGTCGGTCATGTCCAGGAGGTCCTGGATCTCGTCCTGCTCCTCGTTCGCCTCGGAGCCGAAGTCGGCCTCCGCCTTGCGCTCGTAGACCAGGTTGATCGTGTCTTCGATCTTCTCGCCCGGGACGGCGACCGGCTCGATGCGCTTGCCGAGCAGCGCGCGCAGATCGTCGAGGGGCCCGGGGTCGAGCGGGTTGCTGACGGCGACCCGCACGAACTCCCCGCCCTCGTTGGTGACGTTGGTGAGCGGCAGCACGCGGTGGGTCCGCGCGAAGGAGATCGGCACGAGCTCGAGCAGCGTCGGGTCGACGTCCTCGGGCTTCACCTCCTCGCGGAAGCCGATCCCCACCTCGTCGGCGAGCGCGCGGACGACCTTGCCCTCCTCCGTCTCGCGCGTCGCGTAGACGACGTCGAGGAGGTCCGCGTCCTTCTCGGCCGCCGCCTCGAGGAGCTCCTCGAGGCGGTCGGCGTCCAGGGCGCCGTGGCGCACCAGGATCTCACCGACGTAGCGCTGCTGCTCCATCACTCTTCCTGCTGGGTCTGGTCCGGCTCCGGGGCGCTGGTGTCCACGATGGCCTCGGCGCCGCCGCTCTCATCGCCCTCGGGGCCGATGATCAGCACGCCGCCCTCGCTCTCGCCGCTCTCGAACGGCGCGGCGCCGACCGGCGGACGCGGGACGTGCTCCGGCGGCGGCCGAGCCCGCATCTCGTCCATCATCCGCTGCTCCTCCTCGAGCGACTCGATGGTGTTGAGCATCTCGCCGACGAGCCCGCGCGTGCGCGAGTAGTCGGTGGGCGGCGTGTAGCCCTGATCCGCGAACACGAAGTAGCGGTCGATGAACTCCTGACGCTCCCGCATCTTCCGCTCGAAGATCGCCCGCAGGTCGCTCGGGTTGCGGATGACGTAGGGCGTCATGAACAGGATGAGGTTGGTCTTCTGCGTCTGCGTGCTCTGCCGACGGAAGAGCACCCCGAGCAGCGGGATGTCGCCGAGGATCGGGATCTTGTCCTCGCTGGTGGAGACGCGGTCCCGCATCAGGCCGCCGATCACGACGGTCTGCTGATCGCGGACGACCACCTGGGTCTTCGCGATGCGCTGGTTGATCGGGACGACGCCGAGGGTGCCCTGGGCCTCGCCGGCCTCGCTGATCTCCTCCTCGATCTCCATCCGGATCTCGCCCGCGTCGTTGATGTGCGGGGTCACCCGGATGGTGGTGCCGACGTTCTGCCGCTGGACGCCGCCGCCGAAGCCTCCGGCGAGGCCGCTCAGGCCCGCGAGGCCCGCGAGGCCCGCCGCGCCGGCGCCCCCCTGACCCGCCGCGCCGGCGAGGCTCGCGAGCGGGTTCGCGCCGCCGCCGCCGAGGCCGAAGCCCGAGGTCTGCAGCGGCACGTTGGCGCCGACCGTGATCTCGGCCTGGACGTTGTCCATCGCGATGATGTGCGGGGTGGACAGGACGTTGACGTCGCCGGACGACGCGACCGCGTTGAGCACCACGCCGAAGCTCGGGATGGAGAAGCCGATGAGCTGCGACGCCTCGGGGATCTCCGGACCGCGCACGCCGACCGCGAGGCCAGTGAGGACGTCCGGGCTGATCGTCGGGGTCGCGGTGCGGCCGGCCTCGAAGCCGAAGATGCTCAGCGCGCCGTCCTCGGGCGCGTTGGGCACGCCGCCGTGGAACGCGAGGCCGAGGCTCGAGCTGCGCTGGACGCTCAGCTCCATGATCACCGCCTCGATGAACACCTGGCGCGGCGCCTGATCGAGGCGCTGGATGACCCGGCGCAACGAGATGTAGTCGTGGAGCGAGCTGGTGATCAGGAGCGAGTTGGTGGGCTTGTGCGCCTGGACCGCGATCTGCCCCTGGAACGAGCCCGGGCCGCCGCCCGACGCGGCCGCCGGCGCCTTGGTCTTGCTCGCGGCGCGCGAGCCGCTGCTGCCGCCGCCGATGAGGCCTTGCAGCGTCGTCGCCATCTCCTCGGAGTCGGCGTACTGCAGCGCGTGCACGTGGATGCTGCCCTCGCCCTCCACCGGCACGTCGAGCGCGCGGATGACCTCGAGGATGCGGAGGTAGGCGCGCTCCGTCGCGAGGATGATGAGCGAGTTGGTGCGCTCGTCCGGGAGGATGTTGGTGATGCGGCTCTCGCCCGAGCGCGAGCCGACGGTGGTCGACGTGCCGGCCCCCGCCTGGGCTCCCGCCGCCTGGGCCGCGGCCGGGCGGCGCGGGGTCGCGGCGCGGACCTTGGTGTTGCCGGTGGACGCGCCCGTGCCCGAGCTGGGGAAGATCTCCTGCAGGCGCGTCGCGAGCTCGCTCGCGTTCGCGTAGTGGATCGGCTCGATCCAGATCTGCTCGCCCGTCCGCGGGACGTCGATCTCCTGGAGGATCCGCAGCATCCGCCGGATGTTCGAGCCCGTGTCCGTGATGATGATCGTGTTGGTCGGCGCGTAGGCGGTGATGTTGCCCTCGCGCGACTTGAAGCGCGCGAGCAGGGTGGCCACGTCCTCGGCCGACACGTTGCGGACGCGGTGCATCCGCGTGAGGTAGCGGTCGTCGCGCGGGGTGGCCTGGCCGTCGGTGTAGACGGGGAGGGGGTTCGCGTCGGCGCCCGCCGACTCGACGATCTTCAGGTAGCGGCCGGACGGCACGATCGTCATGCCGTTGAGCTGCAGGATCGAGAGGAACGCGCGGTAGGCCTCGGCCGCGGTGACCGGGGCCTCCGAGGCGACGGTGGCCTTGATGGCGCGGGCCTTGCCCGGGAGGATGAAGCGCTTGCCCGTGATGCGGCTGATCATCCGCACGAGGTCCGGCAGGTCGGCGTCCTCGAGGGTGAAGTCGACCCGCGCGCCGGGCGGCGTGCGCCGGCCCGGGCGGCCCTCCAGGCCGGTGCGGAACGGGCGCAGCTTGCCGGCCGGGGTGGGCGAGTCGCCGTCCTCGGTCGCGGGCTGCGCGGTCACGCGCGGGGTCGTCCGACCGCGGGGCTGGACCTGCGGCGTCGGCGGCTGAGCGCCGGTCCGCGAGGACACCGCGACGCCCAGGACGCAGAGCATCGTGGACGCGCTGGTCAGCAGGATCGGGATGGCGAAACGTAGCCTCACGTGGGAGTTCCTTCGTTACCGGATCTGGTAGTCGATCGTCTGTTCCTGGCCGCGCCGGGTGAGGTTCACCGTGATGCGGTCCGCGTTGCGCAGCCGGGCGTAGGCCTCGAGCGCGCTGTCGGGCGCGGTCATGTCGTAGCCGTTGATCGTGCGCAGCATGTCGCCGTTCTGGATGCCGAGGCGGCCGAGCAGGCTGCTGCGGCGGATGCCGTAGAGCTTCACGCCCTGCACGCGCCCGCCCTCCTCGTGAGGGATCACCCGGGCGGTGCGCATCAGCGCGGCCTGGTTGGTCAGCAGCTTGTTCACCAGCCCCCGCTCGATGGTGAACGTGCGGTCGTTGACCCGCGAGATGCCGGCCTCGAGCTCGGCCGCGTCGAGGCCCTCGGGGCTGCCGGTGGGCCGGGTCGCGGCGCGGGGTGACTCGGCCGCGGCGACTACCGGGCGGGGCGCGGTGGCGACCGTCGGCTGCTCGGCGAACATCGTGAGCGAGCAGAGGGCGCCGGAGCGGCGCAGGATGACGAGGTTGCGCGCGATCGAGACGACCTCGCGGTTGTCCACCGACATGCCCGGCTGGTACAGGAGCGCCTCGCCGGTCGCGTTGGTGATCGCGGCGAAGGAGTCCTCGGGCCGGCGCACGCGGACGAAGGCGCCGACGAGCCGCATGCTCCCGTCGCAGGGCGGCGGCGGCGCGTTGGGGTCGATCTCCTCGACGACCTCCTCCTCGACCTCCTCCACCTCGGGCTCGGGCAGGATGTCGAGGCGGCCGGTCTCGTGGTCGAAGATGTTGCGCCGGAGGATCGGCGTCTCGTCGGTGCGCGTCGCGGGGCTCGGCCGGACGTTGCCCAGCGGGGCCGGGCTCATCGCGCTCGGGTCGAGCGGCAGGTAGGCGTTGGCCGCGAGCTGGGTGGCCCCCTGCGAGATCAGGACGCTCGTGATCCCGATCGTCGAGAAGACGATGGCGGCGACGATACGAAGCTGGCGGTTGGTGCTGGCCACGGGGCAGGGGGAGGGGCGTCAGGGGGGCGGGACGGGGAGCGCGCGCAGGAGCCCCGGCTGAAGAGAGCAACGGCCGTGCCTAACTCAGCCGTCCAGCCATCGCCAGCGAAAAGCCCCGAAAACCGCGGGGAATCGCGGATCGAACGCGATGCTCCCCCGACAGGATGGCAGCGGAGGGGGCCTGGGGCGGCCCCTCGGTGACATTCTGTCAGTCGACCTTCCGATAGATGGTCCGCGCGCTGATCCCGAGGAGCTGAGCGGCGAGCTGCTTGTCGCCGCGCGTGTGGTCGAGGGTGGCCTTGATCACGCGCCGCTCGATCTCGTCGAGGGGGGTGCCGATCTGGAAGGTCAGCTCGTCGGCGTGGCGCTCGGCCTGGGCGACCTGCGCGGGCAGATCGGCGGGGGTCAGCTCGGAGGACTTGGCGAGGACCACCGCGCGCTCGATCACGTTCTCGAGCTCCCGGACGTTGCCTGGCCACCCGTAGCTCATGAGCAGATCGAGCGCGTCGGCGCGCACGGTCATCCGCGGCTTGCCGTTCTTGCGACAGTAGAGCTCGAGGAAGTGGTCGGTCAGGAGCGGCACGTCGTCGCGGCGGCTCGCGAGGCGCGGCGACGTGATCGCGATGACGTTGAGGCGGTAGTAGAGATCCTCGCGGAAGGTGCCCTCCTCGACCGCCTGCTCGAGGTTGCGGTTGGTGGCCGCGATGAGGCGGAAGTCGGCCTTCTGGGTGTTGCCACCGACCGGCTCGTACTCGCCCTCCTGCAGGACCCGCAGGAGCTTCACCTGCACGGTCGGGCTGAGCTCGCCGATCTCGTCGAGGAAGAGGGTCCCGCCGTCGGCCTGGCCGATCCGCCCCTCGCGCCGCTGGGCCGCGCCGGTGAACGCGCCCTTCTCGTGGCCGAACAGCTCCGACTCCACGATCGTCTCGGGGAGCGCGGCGAGGTTGACCCCGACGAAGCCCCCGCTGCGCCCGCTGTGCTGGTGGATCGAGCGCGCGAGCAGCTCCTTGCCCGTCCCGCTCTCGCCGAGGATCAGCACGTTGGCGACCGACGGCGCGGCCTGGTGCGCGAGCTCGAGCGCGTGCCGGAGCGCGCGCGAGTTGCCCACGATCGGGCGGTGCTTGAGCGCGCTCAGCTCCTGCTTGAGGGTCTTGTTCTCCGCGAGCAGGGCGTGCCGCTCGGCCGCCTTCTTGATCGTCTTGACGATCTGCATCCGCTTGAGCGGCTTCTCGACGAAGTCGTAGGCCCCCTCGCGCATCGACTCGACCGCCGTCTCGATCGTGCCGTAGGCGGTCATGACCACGACCTCGGCGTCGGGCGCGACCGTCTGGAGGGCGCGGATCAGGTCGATCCCGCTCATCCCCGGCATCATCAGGTCGGTCAGGACGACGTCGACGCGGTGCTGCCGGCACGCGTCGAGGGCCTCCCGGCCGCTGCCCGCGGTGAAGACCCGCAGGCCCTCGCGCTCGAAGATCCGCTCGAGGGACTGGCGGTTGCTCTCCTCGTCGTCGACGACGAGGATCGTGGTGCTGGACTCGGTCACGCGTCTCGCCTCTCTGTCAACGGGCATCGACAGTGTGTCAGCTGTAGCCATCATGTCAATCCCGATGACAGCTTGGCGCGGGTGGGAGATTCCCGGTGGGGCGAGAAAGCTGGAAGTGCCCGTTATCGCAGGAGCTTCGAGATCGCCTTGAAGTGCGGGTGGTCCGCGGTCTCGAGGAGCTCGAAGAGCACCGTCTCTGCGGTGGTGACCAGCGCGCCGCAGCCGCTCCAGAGGTCGCGCGCCGTCGCGAGGTGAGCCGGATCGCGCGAGCAGGTCGCGTCCCACGGGACGTGGACGTGGTAGCCGGAGCCCAGGAGCCCGCGGACCGTCTGGAAGACGCAGACGTGGGCCTCCATGCCGCAGACGAGGACCGAGCGGATCGCCCCGTCGCCGACCCGGGTGTGGAGCTGATCGAGGGCGGCGGTGAACTCGGCGTTGCCGGTCGCGTCGAACTCGCGCTTGGCCACGACGGGCGCCGGCTTCTCGAAGCGGTCGAGGCGCGCGCGCAGCTCGGGGACGGTCGGCCCGAGGCCCTGCGGGTACTGCTCGGTGACGAGGACCGGCAGACCGAAGAGGCGCGCGCCCTCGAGGAGCACGTCGACCGCGCGGACGCACCGCGCGCGTTCGGCGTCCTGCATCGCGGCCGCGAGCCGGGTCTGGGTGTCGATGACGACGAGCGCGGTGCTGCTCGGCTCGAGGAGGGTCAGCTCGGGGCTCATGACGCCATGCTACCCGACCGGGCTGGCCGACCGGGCTGGCCGACCGGGCTGGCTGACCGGGCTGGCTGACCGGGCTACCCGAGGAGGGGGAGCTGGAGCTGCCCCCGCGGCGCGCGCGGCCGGGCCTCGACCGGCGCCCCGAGATCGAGCGCGGCGCCCTCGGTGTGGGCGAGGCCGAGCTGCCGGCAGCGTACCTCGAACAGCCGGCGGACCGCCTCCCACCGGGGGCCCCGGCCGCGCATGCGGTGGCCGAAGCGGCCGTCGGCCCGATCGCCGCCCCAGGCGTCGCGCAGGCCCGCCCGGAGCTTGGCCGCCTGCGCCTCGGAGAGCGCCTCGTCGAGGCGCGCCTCGAAGTAGGGGCGGACCTCGCGCGGGAGCCGCACCATCGACAGGAACACGTGGGCCGCGCCCGCCTCCGCCGCGCGCTCGAGGAGCTCGCCCACCGCGTCGTCGTTGACCCCGACGAGGATGGGCGAGAGCGCGAGGCCGACGTCGAGCCCGGCGGCCGCGAGCTGGCGGATCGTCTCGAGGCGCGCCTCGACGGGCGGCGCGTAGGGATCGAAGGCCCGCCGGGTGGCCTCGTCGCGGAACGCGAGGCTCACGCTCACGCGGCAGCCCGCGACGTCGCGGAGGCGCGCGAGCAGATCGACGTCCCGGCGGATCACCGTGCCCTTGGTGATCACGCCGACCGGGTTCTGGTGCGCGAGGCAGACCTCGAGGCATCGACGCGTGAGCCCGTAGCTCGCCTCGAGCGGCTGATAGCAGTCGGTGTTGCCGCTGAACGCGATGGAGCTGCCCTCCCAGCGGGGCGAGCGGAGTCGGCGGTCGAGCAGCTCCGGGGCGTTCACCTTGACGACGATGCGCCGGTCGAAGTCCGTCCCCGCGCCGAAGCCCAGGTACTGATGGGTGGGCCGGGCGTAGCAGTAGATGCACCCGTGGAAGCACCCGCGGTACGGGTTGAGGCTGAAGCGGAAGCCCACGTCGGGGCTGCGGTTCTCGCTGAGGATGGTCTTGGCGTCCTCCTCGTAGACCTCGAGGCGCGCGAACGGCGCGGACCCGGGGTCGTGCTCGACGTGGGCGAGCGCGTAGGGGTTCGGAGGGTTGTCGACGCGCCGGGGTCGGGCCATCCGCGTCAGGGTGGTCGTCGGCTGATCGGATGTCCAGTGTCCGCTTCGGGCGCGCGGTCAGCCGCCGAACAGCGACCAGAACCCACCGCGACCGCGGGGCGGCCCCTGGCCGGGCTCGCCGAAGCGCTCGTAGAGGTAGCGGACGATGTCGGCTGACTCGGGCATCCACTCATCGCCGTCCGGTTTGGCGATACGCAGCACGGGCACGGTGCGGCGGCCGCGCGCGGCGATGAGGTCGTCCATGTGCGCCCGGTCCTGGAAGATGTTGCGCTCCTCGAGCTGGAGCTCGAGGTCGACCACGGCGGCGCGCACACGCTCGCAGAACGGGCAGCCGTCGTAGAGGTAGAGCGAGAGGTCGTCGGCCCGCATGGGGCAGTTGTAGTGCCGTCCAGGCCTCCGCGTTACCCTCGGCGCCTCATGGCTCACCCCAACGCCGCGCTGATCGACCGCTTCTACACCGCGTTCGCGGCGCGCGACGCCGGGGGCATGGGCGCCTGCTACGCGGACGACGTGCGCTTCTCCGACCCGGTGTTCCCGGCGCTCGAGGGCGACGCGGCGCGGGGGATGTGGCGCATGCTCTGCGAGCGCGGCGCGGACCTCGTGGTCGAGCACAGCGGGGTGCGCGCGGACGACGACGCCGGCGAGGCGCGGTGGGAGGCCTGGTACACGTTCAGCGCGACCGGGCGGAAGGTCCACAACGTCATCGACGCGCGGTTCCGCTTCGCCGACGGCCGCATCGTCGAGCACGTGGACACCTTCGACTTCCACCGCTGGAGCCGCCAGGCGCTCGGCGCGCCGGGGCTGCTCCTCGGCTGGACCCCGATGCTCCGGAACAAGGTCCGGGCCACCGCGGGAGCCCAGCTCACCAAGTTCATGGCGCGCTGACGTTCGCCCGCCGGCGAGGCGCCTCGAATTGTCGCGCGCCTCGGGAGCCGCGCGCAGAATGACGCGATGATCGATTCGGCGATCGTCCGCGTGGATGAGCTGGCCCTCGACGACCTCGCGCCGGGCCTCCACTGCCTCGAGGTCTACCTCGTCGACGACGCGGCCTCGCGGCCGGTGGCGTGCCCGGTGCTCGTCGCGCGCGGCGCCGCGCCCGGGCCGGTCGCGGGGATCACCGCCGCGGTCCACGGCAACGAGCTCAACGGGATCCCGACCGTCCATCGGCTCTTCCGTCGGATCGACCCGATGGAGCTGCGGGGCACCGTCGTCGCGGTGACCATCGTCAACGTCCCTGGCTATCTCCGGTATACGCGGGCGTACCCGGACGGCGTCGACCTCAACCGCGTCATGCCCGGCAAGGCGGACGGCAGCGAGTCGGCGGTCTACGCGCACCGGTTCAAGACCAAGCTCCTCGATCGGTTCGACGTGCTCTTCGATCTGCACACCGCGAGCTTCGGCCGGGTCAACAGCCTCTACGTGCGGGCCGACATGCGCGAGCCACAGACCGCAAGGCTCGCGCGGGCGATCGGCGCCGAGATCATCGTCCACACCGAGGGGACGGACGGCACGCTGCGCGGTGCGGTCGCGGCGCGCGGCAAGCCGGCGGTGACCCTCGAGATCGGCGACCCGCAGGTCATCGACCGCGAGAAGGTGACGACCAGCCGCATCGGGCTCCGCGACGCCCTCGAGGATCTCGGGCTCCTCGAGCCGGACGCGCAGGTCGCGACGCGCCAGGCGGTGGAGTGCCGCTCGAGCGAGTGGGTCTACACCGAGCGCGGCGGCCTCCTCGACGTGTTCGTGCCGCTCGGCGCGCGGGTGGTCGCGGGGCAGCGGCTCGCCACGCTCACCGACCCGTGGGGGCGGGTCCTCGCGGAGCACACGGCGCCCTACGACGCGATCGTGGTTGGCAAGAGCACCAACCCGGTCGCACGCACCGGGAGCCGGGTGGTGCACCTGGGGGTCGTCGGCGCGGTCGGCTGATCCGGCTCAGCGCGCCGCCGCGGTCGCGATCGCGTGCACCGGCACCTCGGCCTCGAGGTCCGGGCGGCCGATCGCCGCGAGCACCTCGGGCCTCACCGCGCGGCCGCGCAGGGTGGCCTCGACCGGGCCCTCGGTCGCGAAGCGGACCTCGCGCCGCTCGCCCGGGGCGAGCGAGCCAATCTCCACGCGATCGGCCTGCGTCAGCAGGGGCACCGGTTGATCGCCGGCCATCGGCTGGTCACCGAGCGCGATCACCCGCGCCGCGAGCGCGCCGTCGACCACCACGTCGACCCAGATCTCGCGGAGGAACGTCGCCCCGGTGGGGACGCGGTGTCCCGCGCCGGTGTTGGTCACCGCCACCGTCACCCCGTCCTCGTCCCGCTCCACCGTGAGGGTCAGCGCCTGCGCGAGGAGCGTGCGCGTGCGCTCGGCGCTCGCCGCCGCCTCGTCCGGCGCGGCGCCCCACGGGGGATCGAAGCCGACGAAGCGGTGCGAGGTGGCGGGGCGCTCCCGCGTCGCGTCGTTCGAGAGCCGGCGCGGGGCCTCCGCAGGGAGGTGGCAGCTGGCGCAGGTCTCGCCGGCCGCGGCCTGCGGGCTCGCGCGGAACTCGGTGAGGGTTGGCTCGTCGACGAGGCCCGGCCCGGTGAGCTCGTGGCAGGTCCCACACAGGCTCGGGCTCGCGAGGAACGCGCCCGGGCGGCTGCGGTGCGCGATCGTCGGCTCGGCGTCGGCGAGCGGGCCGGCGAGCGGGCGCGCTGGGTCGACCGCGAGGTCGCCGTCGCGCTCGGCGTGGTTGCCCGTCGCGGCGTGGCAGCTCAGGCACCCGATGCCCTCGTCCTCGCCGTGGCCGGGGGCGTGGCAGCTCTCGCAGGCCTGCCGCGCGAGCGGTCCCCACGCCGCTTCGACGTCCGGGAGCATCGCCGCGAGCACCGGCGAGGCGGCGGAGCCGGCGTGCGGGGAGCCGCGCCACGCGTCGTAGTGCGCTTCGTGGCAGCTCCCGCAGGAGGCGGCGTCCCGCCCGAGCGGGAGCGGGTCGCTGGTGGGGCCGGCGCAGGCGGCGAGCCCGAGCAGCGCGAGGAGGCCGACGCGCATCAGCGCCCCGCGTGGAACTGGCCGCCGACGTTGAGCTGGAGGTTCCAGAAGAACGTCAGCTCCTCTTCCACGCCTCCAGTCCAGTTGGCGGCGGTGCGGTCGTGGCCCGCGTAGCCGTTGAGCTGCAGGTCGACGAAGAGGCTCGCCATCGAGTGGACCGCGACCTCGGCCCCGACGCCGACGTGGGCGCCGAAGAGCACGTCGTCGGCCCGCGGCGCGCCCTCCTGTGCGGGCTCGACGAAGCTCAGGATGTCGCAGAACCCGAGGAAGGGGCGGACGCGGACGTCGTCGACCCGGAGAGGGACGTAGAGGTTGAAGCCGTTGGGGTAGTCGTGGCGGAAGCCCTCGCCCGGCCAGTCCACGATCGTTGCCTCCAGGTAGGCCTCGAGCCCGAGCGGGAGGTCATCGAACGGCTCCCACCGGATGCGCCCGCCCATCCCCGCCGCGAGGTACGAGCCGGCGTGGCCGGTGGCGTAGGCGGCCAGCGTGAACTCGCGCTCGAAGGCGTGGACCTCGTCGTAGGGGCGCTCGGCCTCGGTGTCCTGGGCGAGCGCGGTCCGCGGGGTGAGCAGGAGCGCAGAGAGGGCGAGGAGGAGCAGCGAGGCGGGCAGAAGGCGGTTCATGCGGTGTCCTTTCGCCTCGTGGGTGGGGGCCCCTCCTCGCCGTTCTGAACATTTTCGAGCTTTCTCTCGCGGTCGATGCTCGCTCGATTAATCGGTCCGAGGTGGACGGGCGACTCATCCGGTATGCGCACCATCCACGCTTGTCTCCTCGCTTCCTTCCTCATGCTCGCCGGCTGCGGCGACGGCACCTCGACCACCGACGCCGGGGGCGTCGTCATGAGCGCCTGCCCCGGCCCGGGGTGCACCATCACCGGCACGGTGGCGATCTGCGCGCTCGGCTTTGCCTGCGATATCCCGGCCGGCGGCAGCCAGGACGTCCAGTGCGGCGCGGGCACCGTCTGCACGGGCATGTGCGGCGACTCCTGCGACGTCGACTGCACCGCCGGCGCGACCTGCGACGTGACGACCGGCGACAGCACGAGCTCGAGCTGCGACGCCTCGGCCTGCACGGTCGTCGCTGGCGAGAGCGCCTCCTACGACTGCACCAACGGCGCGACCTGTGACGTCACCGCGGACGCGGGCTCCAGCCTCAACTGCGACTCGGGCTCGGTCTGCGACTTCACCTGCACGAGCACCTGCGGCGCGAGCTGCCTCGGCGACTCGACCTGCACCATCCAGTGCCCCGGCGACGACGCGCCGCGCACGTTCGAGGGCGAGGTCAGCTGCGAGTAGCGCCGCCCTTCGCACAGGATCTTGACCGCACAGGCCCGATCGTCGACACGAGTCGACGTGGAGCCCCGAAGGAGGACCCGATGAGTGGATGGACCCGGACCGGAGCCGCCCTCGTCTTCGCGGCCGCGCTCAGCGCGTGCAGCGGCGGCGCGG
>JAUHXR010000409.1 GCA_030426845.1 Polyangia bacterium
CATGGTGCTCCTCGACGTCACCCCGCACACCCTCGGCATCATGGTCGTGGGCGGCTACTTCGAGGAGCTGATCCCGCAGAACAGCACCGTGCCCATCTCGCGCACGAAGAGCTTCACCACCGTCCGCGAGAATCAGACCGCGGTGAAGATCCTCGTCATGCAGGGCGAGAGCCGCCGCGCGGACGAGAACGAGCTCCTCGGCGAGTTCATCCTCACTGGGCTCCGCCGCGCGCCGGCGGGCGAGGTGGAGGTCGAGGTCACCTTCGAGATCAACGCCGACGGTATCGTCAGCGTTCACGCCAAGGACGTCGAGACGGGCAAGGAGCAGTCGATCACCGTCACGTCGACGAGCGGCCTCACCCAGGACGAGCTCGACGCGATGATGACCGACGCGCGCTCCTACGCGGTCACCCGGCGCGCCGACGAGGCGCTCGAGAAGGCCAAGCAGGAGGCGGAGACGCTCATCAGCGAGATCGAGAAGCTGTTCCCGAAGGTGGAGGAGGTCGTCGCGGGCTCCGACTTCGGGCGCGACGCGATCGAGAAGGCGCGGGCGGTCGTCGATCGGGCGCAGCAGCTCATCGCGGCCGGCGACGTCGATGGCCTCAAGGAGCAGATCGAGGCGCTCGCCCGCACGCAGCGGATGTTCAAGGGCGTGGTGGGCAAGATCGCGTGAGCGCTTCGGACGACGACGAGGCGCGCCGTCGGGCTCGAAAGAAGAAGAAGCGCGTCACCCTCAACTGGGCGCGCAACGAGCTGCTCCTCCCCGGCGAGATGCCGGCGAGCGGGTCGGGCGACGAGTCGGGGGAGCTGTCGCTGCCCGCGCACATCGGCCCGCTCCTCGCGCGCGCGCCCGAGGTCGGCGCGGCGGGCGAGCACCCCGAAGGCAACGACGGCTGGGAGCGGCAGCGCCCGCTGATGACGCCTCCGCCGCCGCCGCCCACCGGGCTCGACGACGGGGGGACGGCGGACGACGGGGGAGCGCTCTCGCTCGTCGATCGGCGCGGGCGTCCGTCGAGCGCGAGCTTCGATCTCGCGACCGAGATGAACGACCGCTTCGCGCTCGGCGACTACACCGCGGCCCTCCGCGCGGCCGACCTGATGCTCGGCCGTGACCCCGAGCACGAGGCGGCCCTGCGGATCTCGGGCGTGTGCCGCGAGAAGCTCGCCGCCCTCTACATGTCGCGCCTCGGCTCGATGTCCCGCGTGCCGGAGGTCGCGGTGGACGTGACAGACGTGCGCTGGCTCGGGCTCGATCACCGCGCCGGGTTCCTGCTCTCCCAGATCGACGGCGCGAACACCCTCGAGGAGCTCCTCGACGTCAGCGGGATGCCGCGCCTCGAGGCCCTCAAGGTCCTGGTCGAGCTCCTCGACATGGGCGCCATTCGCTTCGGCGACTGACCGCGCGGCGCTCGCCCCGCGCCCGACCGGTCACCCCCTGAACGCTTGCCGGGTGGATCACCGCCGACTAAGATCCTGAGGTCCGACGGCGCCTCGGGGGGTGCGGGGTCCGGCGGCGGAGACTCCCGATTTTGCCGGAGCCACTCGAAGGTCCAGCGCTAGAGCTCGTCGCGATCCTGCTCATCATCGTCGCAGGGTCTCTGCTCTCCGCGTTGGAGGCTGCGGTGGTGGCGTTCGGCGAGGTGCGCCTGCTCGCCGCGCGCGAGGACGAGCAAGATCGCTACGCCGGGACCGCGTCGCGGCTGCTCCGCGAACGAGCCACCCTCAGCGTTCGCCTCCTCACCGGGCGCACCGTCGCGCTCGTCGCCGCGGTGGCGCTCGCGGTGCACCTCGCGCAGTCCTTCGCGACGTGGTGGGCGACCGCGCTCACGGTGGCCGGCGTGGGGCTCGGCTACGCGGGGCTCGCGGTGGGCATGGGCGCGCTGGCCCGGGCGCGGGCCACGACCTGGGCGCTCCCGATGGCGCGCTGGCTCTACCCGCTCGAGCTGATCGTGACGCCGCTGAGCCTCCCGCTCGCCGCCCTCGTGCGCGTGCTCGATCGCATGTTCCCCGCGCCGGCCGAGCCGAGCTCCGACGAGCACGCGGTGCGCGAGGTGGAGCACATGATCGAGCAGCGCGAGGAGAGCGGCTCGCTCCCCGAGGACTTCGCGGACCTGCTCCTCAGCGTGCTCGAGTTCAAGGACACGGTCGCGCGCGCGGTGATGGTCCCGCGCACCCAGATGAAGGCGATCGACATCACCACGTCGATCGACGAGGTGCTCGCGACGATCGTCGACGAGGGCCACAGCCGCTACCCGGTCTATCGGGAGCGCGTCGATCAGATCGAGGGGATCCTCTACGCCAAGGATCTGTTCCGCGTGATGCGCGCGTCGGGGGATCGCCCGCCGACGCTCGACCGCATCATCCGCCGCCCGGTGTTCTTCGTGGCGGAGACCCACAAGATCGGCCAGCTCCTGCGCGAGATGCAGTCGCGTCGGTTCCACCTCGCGGTGGTGGTGGACGAGTTCGGCGGCACGAGCGGGATCGTCACGCTCGAGGACATCCTCGAGGAGATCGTCGGCGAGATCCAGGACGAGCACGACACCGAGGAGCCGACCATCCAGCGGCTCGCCAAGGATCATTACCTCGTCGACGCGAGCGTCTCCGTCTACGACCTCGGTGAGGTGATCGGCGTCGAGCTCGAGGCGGACGGCGACTTCGACTCGGTCGGCGGGATGATCGTGGACGTGGCCGGGCGGGTCCCGCTCCCCGGTGAGTCGGTCGAGACGCACGGCTTCGCGTTCCTCGTCAAGGAGGCTGACGAGCGCCACGTGACGCGCGTCGAGGTCTCGCGGCGGCCGCCCGCGGCGGTGCAGGCGGCGGCGAGCTGATGCCGGGATCCCTCGAGCGGGCTGCCCTCACGCGGCTCGAGCGGCGCCTCGACGGACGCGTGCTCGTGCTTGGCTCGACGCCGCTGGAGCTCGCGGCGACGGCGGTCCGCGTGGACGCGCCGGTGGACGAGGCCGCGCTGCACGCGATCCACGGTGAGCACGACGCGGCGGTGATCGGCGGCTGGGGCCGCGGCCTCACGCCGGCCCGGGTGGCGCGGCGCGCGCGCGAGCTCGTGCGCGAGGGCGGCGTGGTGGCCTTCGTCGTGCCCACCCTGCGCAGCGGCTGGCGGCGAGCTCAGGGCGCGCTCCTCGGCGCGTTCCGCCGGCAGAGCCCGGTCCTCTTCGAGGAGCTCTGCGAGGCGATGCTGCGCGCGCGGCTCGCGGACGTCACGGGCGCCGAGCTCTCGGGCTCGCGTGGCCTCGGCGTGGTCACAGCGCGGGTCGTCTCCCTCGCGCCGGGCCTCGACGCGGCGGAGTCCTCGGTGCGCACCATCGCGTCCTTGCGCGAGCCGTCGCAGAAGATCGGCAGCTGAGCTCGAGCGCCCCTCGAGGCGCTGGGCGCGTCGGGGAGCGCGTCGCGACGGGTCAGTCGTCCTCGGGCAGGTCCACCCAGGTCTGCTCGACGAGGTTGCCGTCCATCCGCGGTGTGATGACGGTGAAGCAGGCCACCGAGCCCGGCGCCTCGCCGACCGAGCCGACGTTGACCACGCGCGTCTCCGGGAGCTGCCGTGAGAACGCCACGTGGGATGCGCCGCAGATGATGATGTCCGCGGGGTCGTCGGCGCAGAGCGCGATCATCTCGTCGTCGGACATGTCGTCGCTCAGCTCGACCGTGGGGTCCGCGGGCGAGCCGTGGACCATCAGGATCTCGGAGCCGTCGATCAGCGGGATGCGCAGGGTCAGCGGGAGCCGCTCGAGGTACTTGAGCGCCAGCTCGCCCAGGCCCCGCCGGGTCTGCCGGAACGACGCGGCGCGCTCGATCTGCTCGGCGTCCTGCGGGAGCAGCGAGTCGGGGTCGACCTTGACCAGCGCGGCGTCGCTGAGCCCTCGCGTGCACTGGGCGTTGACCTGCTGCAGCCGCTTGAAGACCCCGACCGGGTCCGTCCCGCCGAGGAGCAGATCGCCCGCGACGTAGATGCGGTCGATCACGCGGCGGCGCAGCTCCTCGAGGACAGCGTCGAGCGCCTCGAGGTTGCCGTGGATGTCGGACAGGAACGCGATCGGCGCCGACGCGGGCGGGACCTTCATGCCTCCTCTCTAGCAGGCCCTTGGCCTTCGTCGATGGCCGCGCGCCGCCGGGACGCCTCGCGTCTCGCCCGAAGTTGGACCCCCATGTAGGGAAAGGTACGATCTCGCGACGATGCCGCCCGTCCTCAAGCCCCCGGCCCGGGCGCGCCCCGCGCCCGCCTTCGTGCGCTTCGATCGGGTCGCCGTCTCGGCCCACGCGATCGAGGCGATGTTCGCGCAGGCGGAGGTGCTCGCCGAGGGCGGCCTCGACGACGACGAGCGCTGGTACGGCTCGGTGATGATCACCTTCGACCTCGCCCAGCTTCGCCGGCGCGTGCGCGGCCTCGCGCTCGACGACGACCTCGCGCGGTTCGTCGCGCTGATCGAGGGCTCCGTGCGCGTGCGGGTGCGGGCCCACCGGATGGCGTGCGCCGAGGTCTACCGCCGATACCCGGATCGCTCGGTCGGGACCGCGCAGATCGAGAGCGCGTTCCGCCGCGAAGGCGACCTCCTGCTGATGGACATCGACGTCGAGGTCCCGATCGCTCAAGCTCGGCTCCGCGAAGGGCTGCCGTGACCATGGGCCTGCACGTGAGTGAGACGCTGCCGTGAATGAGGACAATGTCATCCACGTTCGCTTCGGCCCCGGCGGAGGGCGCCGGGTGGAGCCGGCCGCCCCGGCCGAGGGGCCCGCGCGCCCGGAGGCACCGGCCGCGTCCGAGCCGCCCCCGCGCCCGAACCGGACCCATGAGCCCTACGGCGAGCTCTTCAAGCGCGGCGAGGTCGCGCGCCTCTTCGACATCCCCGAGGGGCGTCTGCGCTACTGGGATCGCTCCGGCTTCCTTCGTCCGTCGGGGCGCGTCGGGCGGCGCCGCTTCTATACCTTCCAGGACCTGATCGGCATCCGCGCCGCGCACGAGCTGATCGAGCGAGGCGCCGAGCTGCCCGCGGTGCGGCGCGGCCTCGACACCCTCGCGCGCACCCTCCCGCACGTGACGCGCCCGCTCAACGAGCTCCGGGTCACCGCGGAGGACGGCACCATGGTGGTGCGTGACCAGGACCGCGTCTTCGAGGCGGAGACGGGACAGCTCCAGCTCGACTTCGAGGTCAAGACGATCCGCGACGACGTCCTGCGCGTGCTGCGGCCCGGCGGTCTCGATCCCGAGCGGCGACGCGCCGCCTACCAGCAGTACCTCGAGGGATGCCGGCTCGACGAGGACGAGGGCACGTTCGATCGCGCCGAGCAGTGCTACGCGAAGGCCTTCGAGCTCGATCCGAGCCTCGCCAACGCGCTCACCAACTGGGGCAACCTCCGCTACCGGCGAGGCGACCCCGAGGACGCCGAGCAGCTCTACCGTCGCGCGCTCGCGATCGACGCGGAGCAGCCCGAGGCGCTCTACAACCTCGGCTTCCTCTCGTTCGAGCGGGCGGACACCGAGGACGCGGTGCGCTTCTTCGAGCGCGCGGTCGCGCTCGATCCGGGCTTCGCCGACGCGCACTTCAACCTCGCGATGGCCCTCGAGGATCTGGGCCGGTCGGACGCGGCGCGCCCTCACTGGTCGCGCTACCTCGAGCTCGATCCGGACGGCTCCTGGGCCGAGATCGCGCGCCGCTACCTGCCGCGCTGAGCGGAGAGCTCTCGAGGAGCGATGCGCCGAGCAGGCGCGGGCTCCCGGCGCGCGGGGAGGTTCTTCAGCGCTCTGCTTTGGAGCGCTCTACCGCTTGCCCGGCGGCGGGGGTGGGCGCGAGGTCGCCGGCGGGAGCTCCTCGAGCTCCTCGATCTCCTCGAGCTCTTCGAGGTCGTCGTCGAGCTCTTCGATCTCGTCCGCCTCGAGCGCGACGAGCCCGGAGTCGGACAGCTCCTCGACCGCGAGGTCCTCGAGGTGCACCACGTCCGAGCCGTCGATCACCTCGCCCTCACCGAGCGCGGGCGGGGTGAACAGGTCGGGGTCGTCGGCCGAGTCGACCGTGCGCTCGGCGGCGTAGGGATCGACGAGATCCAGGAGCGCGATCTCCGCCGTCCCCACGCCGTCGGGCTCCACGTCGGCCGGGTCGCGAAGCGCGTCGAAGACGTCCTCCGCGACCGCGGTGTAGTCGTCGTCGAAGTCCTCCTCGTCGGCGCTGATCGGGGCGGCCTCGAGGTACTCGGCCTCGAGCGGGCGCGCGGCCTCGCCCGCCTCCGTACCGGCCGGGGCCGCGTCCTGCTCACCGGAGCTCGCCGGCTCCAGTGGCAGGGACGACTCGCTCGGTTTGATCATCCGCGTCTCGCGCTCGCTGCGCGGGGGCGCGGGCGCCTCGGCCGGCGCGGCGGTTCCCTCGGCGGGCGTGCGCGCGTCGGCGTCCGGCTCGTCGTCGGCGTCCGGCTCGTCGTCGTCCTCCGACAGATCGGAGAACGCGTCGCCGATGACCTCCTCGACCAGGTCGCCGAGGTCGTCCGTCTCGAGCGCGTCGGTGGGCAGCGGCGGCGTCGCGTCGTCGGCGGACCGCGCCGCGCGCGCTTCACCGGCGTCGGCTCCCGCGTCCAGGGGGCCGATGTCGATCGATCCCGTCTCGATGGCGACGGCGCCGAGCGACTCCAGCGACTCCACCTCGAGTGAGCCGGTGTCGATCCTCCCGGCGTCGATCGGCCCCCCGTCGACCGCGCCCTCGGGCGCCTCCGCGCCGACGATCCCCGCGTCCAGCGTTCCCCCGTCCTCGAGCGGCTCTGCTTCGAGGGGCTCTGCTTCGAGCGACCCTGCTTCGAGGGGCTCCGCTTCGAGCGGCTCTGCGTCGAGCGGCTCTGCGTCGAGCGGCTCTGCTTCGAGGGGCTCTGCTTCGAGCGACTCTGCTTCGAGCGACTCTGCGTCGAGCGACTCTGCTTCGAGCTCCTCCAGCTCGAGCTCGGACGAGTCGACCTCGGGGGCCGCGATCTCGAAGTCCGAGTCGTCCTGCCGGCGGCGCCCCTCCTCGATCCGCGAGAGCGCC
>JAUHXR010000410.1 GCA_030426845.1 Polyangia bacterium
TCGAGGGCGTAGTCCACGTCGAGGCGGGCGGAGAGCCCGATGTGTCCGAGGTCGACGGGACGGCTGATCGCGAAGCCGCCTCGCGCGGTCTCCGCCGGACGGTACTGGTCCAGGGTCACGCCCTGCGCCTGCGTCAACGAGGGGGTGAGGCTCGCGGAGGCGAGGATGGCGAGGGCCAACGCTCGCTTGAGGTGGGTGCGCTTGGGCTGGGGGACGCCTTGGCGGGGCCTGGTGATCGCCGGGAGGCGAGGAGAGTGGGAGGTAGAGGAGGAAAAGCTCTTTGTGCGTCGGGCGACCGCGAGCGTCGTGGCGAGACGAGACCCCTCGACGACGCCTCTCTCGCTCGCGCGCCGCGCGAGCACCCTCCTCTGACTCCCGGCCTCCTCTGCTCCCGGCAATCCCCCGGCGCCCCTACCCAGCACAGGGCAGGCGGCGACAGAGGGCGCCACCACGGAGCCTCCTCGCCTCACGTACCCGGGATGCATGTCCCCGCTCCGTCGCAGAAGCCCGAGAGCCCCGTGCTGCCGTCGATGCAGAAGGAGTCCCGCGGCGCGGGCGTCCTCGGTAGGCACATCGATGCGGCCTCGTCGCAGGGGTCCATCGTGCAGTCGTTCATGTCGTCGCACGGCGGAGGCGGCACGAAGTCGCAGCTACCCGAGACGCAGCGCTCGATGCCGGTGCAGTAGAGCCCGTCGCTGCAGTCGAGGTCCGCCTCGGCCGGGTCGTCCGTCGTGCCGTCGCAGTCGTTGTCGACACCGTCGCACACGTCGGGGAGGAAGACGCTCCGCCGCGGGTCGCGCGGCGCGCAGTCGTGGCTGTCGCAGTCGCCGTCCATGTCGGTGTCCAGGTCGCAGACGCAGCCGCTGAGGTCGTAGGTGCAGTCGGCGAGGCAGCCGAGGGTGCCCCGGTCGAAGCCGAAGTCCATGCAGGTCTCCGGGCCGAGGTCGCCGCCGTCGCACTCCTCGATGTCCGCGCGGACATTGTCGCCGCAGGTGCAGCCATCGTCGGCCATGCCGTTGCAGTCGTCGTCGATCCCGTTGCCGCAGAGCTCGAACGGGGACGGCGGGGGCAGCGGCGTGCACATGTGGCTCTCGGTGCCCTCGACGCAGACCACCGGGCCCTCGTTGATGCAGGGGCCGACGCCGCACTCGACCCCGACGAGCTCCATGAAGTCCTCGTCGACCAGGGAGTCGCAGTCGTCGTCGAAGCCGTCGCAGGTCGCGTCGTCGGCCGCGCAGCCGAGGACGCAGGCGTTCGTCATCGTGTCGCAGACCTCGCCGAGCGCGGGGCAGTCGTCGTCGGTCACACACTCGACGCAGGTGCCGTCGGCGAGGCAGGCCGCGGGGCACGCGTCGCACGGGTCCTCGACGCACTCGGCGCCGTCGCAGATCTCGCCCGCCGCGCAGAGCTCGCCGGTGTCGCCGCAGGTGCACGCGCCGTCCACGCAGTCGTGCCCGGGCGGGCAGTAGCCGGTCTCGTCGCACGCGGCCGAGAGGCAGAGGTGGGTCTCGAGCTCGCACAGCTCGCCGCGCAGGCAGTCCGCCGGGCCGTCGCAGCACGCCGCGTCGACGACCGTCACCGCGACCGGGCCGAGGCTCCCGACGCAGTCGGCCAGGTCCACGCAGCAGTCGACGTCGTCGGGCGCGCAGCGGGAGTCCTCGCCGCGCCGGCAGGCCTCGTAGGCCATGCGGTCGTCGTCGTCGCAGCGGGGCAGGCACTCGCCGATGAGCTCGTAGACGGGACACATCGCGGGGCCGATCACGACCTGGTCGCCGACGTCGCCGATGCAGCCCTGCTCGAGGGCGCAGCAGCGCCGGTCGCCCGGGCGGCACTCGGCGCTGCCGTCCGCGACGCACTCCGCGAAGGCGACCTCGCTGCGCGCGACGGTGGAGCAGAGCGGGAAGCACTCGTCGACCGCGTGCTCGTTGCAGCCGGCGAGGGCCGCGACGGCCAGCCCGGTGAGGGCCACGGCCGCGGCGAGGCGGAGGGGGAGGGCGGAGGAGAAGGTAAGCGTCATCGGTCGAAGGTCCCGCGCACGGCCGCGCCGACGGTCGCGTCGGCGAGCAAGTCGTCCCCTACACCGTAGCGGCCCACGAGGGAGACGAACACCGGCGCGAAGTCGAGGCCGAGCGCGAGGCCGACCCCGCCCGCGAAGTGGTCGGCGTTGTCCTCGCGCCCGATCGTGACGCTGCCCTCGACGCCCACCGAGAGCGGGCCGACGAGCCAGACGTCGACGCCGTAGGCGGACGCCCAGAGCATGCTCTCGTCGGCGACGAGGTCGAAGATCGCGGCCTGCCGCGTGCGCAGGGTCAGCCGCTCGGCGAAGCGGAGCGAGAGGTCGGCCGCGACCTGGAGGCGCGCGTGCCGGAGCCCCTCGGGCGCCTGGTCGCCGGCCGTCGGGATCCAGAGCCCCGCCTCCGCCGCGAGGCCCACCGCGCCCTCGGAGAGGAGGAGGCTCGAGACGGTCGCGAAGACGTCGCGCACGCCGCGATCCGCGAGGCGGGTGTTCTGACCGACCGCGTCGAGCGGGACCTGGGCGCCGATGCGCAGCCGCTCGTCGAGGAGCGACGCGCGCACCCCGGCGGTCGTACGGAGCCGCGCGTCCGGCTCGCCCAGGCGCGCGCTCTGGAAGTGCATCCCGAGCCACATCGCGTGGCCGCGCCGCCGCTCGTCGACGAGCCCGACCGCGCTCGCGAAGGCCGCGTTGCCGAGGCCCTCGTGGACCGCGTGCATCGGCGCGTCGGCCGGGCCGCCCGGGGGCGCGTCGAGGGTGCCGACCGCCGCGGTCGCGAGGACCTCGCCGCCCCGGGTGAGCCGCAGCTCGCCCGCGTCCGGCGCGTCGGCGGCCGCGCGCACCGTGGCCCGGTAGCCGCCGCCCTCGCGCGGGGCCGCGGCCACGACCGTGAGGCCGCCGGCGCCTTCGAGCTGGGCGTCCGTCGCCTGGCCGTCGACCTCGACGAGGAGCTCCACCTCGCGCGCCCGGAGCGCGTGGGCGTCGTCTTCGCCGCCGGCCCCCAGCACCCGCATCCGGAGCGCGGCGACCGTGAGGTCGAGCCCGACGATGTTCTCGCCGCCCGGATCGACGCACGTCAAGTAGACGTCGCCCAGCGCGTCGAAGCGCAGCTCGTTGGACGGCGCGGAGTCCCCCGCCGCGCAGACCACGCCCTCGGGCGCGACCAGGCGGCTGCCCTGGAGGACGGGCACGCGCGCCGGGACGTCGGCCGCGAAGTCCACGTCGTCGACCCCGTCGAGCGCGGCGAGGCGCGGGTTGCCCACCTCCTCGGCGGCGGGCGGGCTCATCCCCGGCTCGACGATGTCGACGCCCACGAGCGTGAACGGCGCGCCCTCCGCCGGGCGGCCCTCGAAGCCCTCTTCGTCGATCGTCGAGATCCGCGCGAAGTAGTCGCCCGGCGGGAGGCGGTGGAGCGCGAAGCGGGTGACGTTCGCGGGCACCACCGTCGAGACCATCAGGTCGCGGCCGTCCGCGCGCCGCGCGAGCTCCACGCGGTACGCGGTCGCCGTGTTGACCGGCTGCCACGCGCCGACCAGCGTGCCCCCGAAGGTGCGGATCGCGAGGTAGCGCGTCGCCTGCTGCGGCACCCACACCGGCGCCGCGGGGAGCCGGCGCGGCGGGGTCGGGGCCTCGCCGGGGGAGATGGAGGTGCCGTGACCCTCGGGGACCTCGATCTCGGTCGTGCCCTGGCGCGCGCGCACGCGGGCCCGACCGCCGCGGTGGCTCGAGACGCGGGTGCGGCCCTCGCGCTCGACCTGGACGGAGTGCTCTCCCTCGCCGAGGGTCGCGACGGCGGCGGGGGTCTCGACCTCGAGCGGCGCCGCGCCCGAGAGCGCGCCGAGTCGACTGATCATCGAGCCCTCGCGGATCACCGCGCGCGCGCCCTCGCGCCGCACCCGACGGGCCTCGCCGCCATAGACGATCACGAGGGTCTCCTCGCGGATCGTCGCCACGCTCGACTCGCGGAAGGTCAGCTCCGCGCTCGAGCGCTCCCCCGTGGACACGCGCCAGCCCTGGAAGAGCTCCTGACCGATCTGCGCGCGCCGCCAGTCGCCCTCCTGGGGCCGCTGCGACTCCACGCGCCGGCGCACCGAGGTGACGGTCGCGTCCGCGTTGTCCGAGACCTGGACCTGGGGCAGGCGCAGGACCTGGCCGGCGCGCAGCCGGTGGGGCATCGGCCCGAGCTCCGGGTTGTGGGCGTGGATGAGGTCATAGCGCCGCGAGTGGCCGTACATCCGGCGGGCGATCGCGCCGCAGGTCTCCCCGTCACGCACCGCGTACTCGAGGATCTCGGGCTCCTGGGCCGCCGCCGGGCGGGCGGTGAGGCCGGCGAGCGCGAGGGCGAGGACACCCGCAGTGAGGTTTGTGAGCTTCATCGGCCGGACCTCCGGCGGTGCTTCTTGAGCGCGCGCCCGAGCTTCTTCACCAGCTTCTCGGGGCGCACCGGGCGGCTGATCACGTCGGCCGCGCCGGCGGCCTGCATCTGGGCGACGCGGCCCATGTCGTCCGCGTCCGCGTCGGTCACGACCGGCAGGCCGTAGGTCACGAGCTGCGCGATCGTCTGCGCGTCGACTCCCGGGGCGAAGATCGCGACCGACCCTTCGGGCAGCGGCGGCGAGGTGACGCTCCAGGGCGCGAACCCGTTGGCGCGCAGGCCCAGCGTGAGGTCCCGGTCGAGCTCCGGCCCGACCACCGCGAGGAGCGCCGCGCCGTCGTTGGCGTGGAAGACCTCCGGGTCGGTGAGGCGGGGCGGTTCGTCCAGCGCGAGCGCCTCGGCCTCGGCGGTGGTGCGCACCGTCGGGATCATCCGCGCCTCCCTCCCCTCGAGCAGGTCGCGCCCGCGGGCGCGCTCGCGCTCGCCGAGGGTGTGCTGGAGCTGGCCGAGCACCGCGTGGACGTCGGTCGCGCTCGGCCGCGCCTCGGGCTGCTTCATCATCATCTGCAGGATGAGCCGCTCGAGCGCGCGCGGGACGTAGAGGTCCTTGCGCCGGTGCCCCGGGCGGATCGGCTCCTCGAAGCAGTGCTTGGTCAGCAGCACCACGCCGGGCCCGTCGAACGGGGGCACGCCGGTCACCATCTCGTAGAGCATGCACCCGAACGCATAGATGTCGGAGGCCGGGCCGATGCCTTTGCCCTTGCACTGCTCGGGCGACATGTAGAACGGCGTGCCCATGATCTGACCCTCCTGGGTCATCCGGTTCGCGTCCTCGCGCTCCTCGATGAACGCGAGCCCGAAGTCGACCACCACGACGCGGTCGGTGCCGTCGGTGGCGGTCTCGAGGAAGATGTTCTCCGGCTTGAGATCGCGGTGCGTGAGCTGGATCGCGTGAGCCGCGACGAGGACCTCGGCGAGCTGGTGCGCGATGTCGACCGTGCGCCCGAGCGGCATCGGGTCGAGGCCCTGGTTGACGAAGCTCCGCAGCGTGGTGCCGCGGAGCTTCTCCATCACGAGGTAGAGCCGGCCGCGCTCGTCCTCGCCGAAGTCGAAGATCTTCACCGCGTTGGGGTGATGGAGCGCGCCCGAGACGCGCGCCTCGCGGACGAAGCGCGCCTTGGCCTCGTCAGTCCGCCCGAGCGGGCCGTGCATGAGCTTCACCGCGACCTCGCGGTTGAGGTGCAGCTGGACCGCCTCGTAGACCGCGCCCATGCCGCCCTCGCCGAGGACCTGGGTGAGCCGGTAGCGCCCCGCGATGACGTCGCCGATCTGCGCGTCCTGGCTCACACCCGCACCTCCCAGAGGTGGACCGGCTCGGCCCAGCCGGCGAGGCGGTGCAGATCCGCGTCGACCATGTCGAAGCCGTCGCCCGCCGCGCGCTTGACCGACTCGGTGATGAGGATCTGCTGCGGCCGCGCGACCGCCTCGAGCCGCGCCGCGAGGTTCACGACGTCGCCGATCGCGGTGTACTCCATCCGCTTCTCCGAGCCGATGTTGCCGACCACCGCCTCGCCGTGGTGGATGCCGATCGCGAGCTGGATGGTGACGCCGAAGCGCTCCTGCCAACGTTCGTTGCCCGTCTCGAGCCAGTCGAGCATGTCCTCGGCCGCCTCGACCGCGCGCCGGGCCTGGTCCGGCTGATCCGTGGGCGCGCCCCAGAGCGCCATCACGCAGTCGCCGACGAACTTGTCGACCGTGCCGTCGTGCTTGAACACGATCTGGGTGAGGATCGTGAACAGCTCGTTGAGGATCGTGACCACGTGCTCCGGCTCGAGCTGCTCGGTGAGCGGCGTGAAGCCGACGACGTCCGCGAACATCACCGTGATGGCGCGGCGCTTGCCCCCGAGGGCCATGTCCTGCTCGCGCGCCACGATCTGATCGACGAGCTTCTCGGGCACGTAGCGGCCGAGGTCGGTGCGGATCGCGACCTCCTTCTTCAGCGCCTCCTCGCTGGCCCTGAGATCGCTCGCCGTCTGGTTCATCACGCCGGCGAGGACGGAGAGCTCGTCGCGCGTGCCGACCTCGACGGTGGCGTCCCACTCGCGCGCGGCGAGACGGCGGGCGTGCTCGGTGAGCCGCCGGATCGGGGCCGAGATGCCGCGCGCGACGAGGAGGCCGATGAGCAGCGCGAGGAGGATCGCGCCGGCGACCGTGCCGCCGATCCAGAGCTTCATCTCGCGCAGCGACGCGTAGGCCACCGCCTGGGGGACCTGCGCGACGAGGGCCCAGTCGCGGCCCTGCATACCGACGCTCGAGCCGAGCATCGGGGTGCCGTCGGCCGCCTCGTACTCGCCCGCCTGGCTGAACGCGGGGCCGAGCATCTCCGGCGTCACGTCGGCGAGGATGCCGTGGTTGGCGAGCTCCCGGGTGACCGCGCGCTCGCGGTTGGTGTGGGCGATCGTGCGGAGGTCGGTGTCGACGACGTAGAGGCTGTCCTCGATGCCGTGGAAGTGGCCGTCCGCGAGGCGCTCGACCCGCTGCTGGACGTCCTCGAGGCTGATGTTCGACGCGACGTAGCCGGTCGTGCGCTCGCCGACCCGGATGCGCACCGCGACCAGC
>JAUHXR010000411.1 GCA_030426845.1 Polyangia bacterium
CCGACGTCGACCGCACCGCGGCGATCCTCCCCTGGGGCGCGCCCGAGGAGGTCCCCAAGCTCAGCCCGGTCGCGGCGAGCGCGAGCTACCTCGCGCACGTGCGGGACGCGTGGAACCACCACCACGACGACGACCCGCTCGAGGAGCAGACCGTCGTGCTCACCGTGCCCGCGTCGTTCGACGAGGGCGCGCGCGCGCTGACCCTCCGCGCGGCGCGGATGGCGGGGCTCGGCCGCGTCCGCCTGCTCGAGGAGCCGCAGGCCGCGTTCTACGACTGGCTCGGTCGCCACGAGGCGGAGATCGACGAGCTCGTCGGGCAGATGCACCTCGCGCTCGTGGTCGACGTCGGCGGTGGGACCACCGACCTGACGCTGATCCAGGTGGAGCTGCGCGAGTCCGGGCCGCGGCTGACGCGCGTCGCGGTGGGCGATCACCTGATGCTCGGCGGCGACAACATGGATCTCGCGCTCGCGCACGACGCCGAGGGGCGGCTCGGGTCCAAGAAGAAGCTCGACGCGGCGCGCTTCACGCAGCTCATCCAGCAGTGCCGCACCGCCAAGGAGCGCCTCCTCGCCGAGGACGCCCCCGACGAGGCGCGGGTGACCGTGCTCGGCGGCGGGCGCAAGCTGATCGGCGGCTCGCTGAGCGCGGCGCTGAGCCGCTCGGAGGTCCACGCGCGCATCACGGACGGCTTCTTCCCGGTCGTCGGGCCCGACGAGCTGCCGGCGAAGAAGCGCGCCGCGATCGTCGAGTTCGGCCTGCCCTACGTGGCCGACGCGGCGATCACCCGGCACGTGGCCGCGTTCCTCGACCGGCACGCGGACGTCGCGCGCGAGGCGTTCGGCGACGGCGGGCTCCCCGACGGGGTCCGCGCGATCCCGGACGCGGTGCTCCTCAACGGCGGCGTGTTCAAGGGGCACGCGCTCGAGGCGCGCATGCTGGACGTGCTCGGCGGCTGGCGCGGCGGCGCGCGCCCGATGCAGCTCCACAACCCCGCGCCGGAGCTCGCGGTCGCGCGCGGCGCGGTCGCCTACGGGCTGGCCCGGCGGGGCGTCGGGGTGCGCATCGGGGGCGGCTCGGCGCGGAGCTACTACCTGCTCCTCGGCGACGCGGGCGAGACCCCGCGGCGGGGCGTCTGCATCCTCCCGCGCGGCGCGGAGGAGGGCGAAGAGGTGGTGCTCAAGTCGCGCACCTTCGCGCTCAAGCTGGGCGAGCCGGTGCGCTTCCCGCTCGCCTCGAGCACCGGCGAGGCGACGCTGCACCGGGCCGGCGACCTCGTGGACATCGAGGGCGAGACGTTCCGTGAGCTGCCGCCGCTCGCCGCGGTGCTCGAGGACGAGTCGGGTCAGGCCGGCAAGTCGCTGCCCGTCCGCGTCAGCTCCGCGCTCACCGAGGTCGGGACGGTCGAGCTGAGCTGCGTCGCGGCCGAGGGCGCGTCGCGCCGCTGGAAGCTCGAGCTGCAGCTCCGCGGCGAGCAGGGGCGCGAGGTCGCGGCCAAGAAGGTCACCCAGCTCCACCCGCGCTTCGAGGAGGCGACCGACCTGATCAAGGCGGTGTTCGGCAAGAGCTCGGCGAAGGCCGAGGGCGCCAAGCCGGTCAAGACGCTGCGCGCGAACCTCGAGAAGCGGATCGGCGCGCGCGACACGTGGAACACGCCGCTCCTGCGTGAGCTGTTCGGGGCGCTCCTCGCGGGGATGCGCCGCCGCCGCCGGAGCGCCGACCACGAGCGGGTCTGGTTCAACCTCACCGGCTACTGCCTCCGGCCGGGCTTCGGCTACCCGCTCGACGACTGGCGGGTGAAGCAGCTCTTCGCGATCTTCGAGCAGGGCGTGCAGTTCGCGCCCGAGGCCCAGGTCTGGAGCGAGTGGTGGACGATGTGGCGCCGGGTCGCCGGCGGGCTCGACGCGGCCCAGCAGACGGCGGTGCTCGACAACATCGCGTGGTACCTGCACCCGCCGAGCAAGCGCCCGCGCCAGCGGCCCAAGGGCCCCAAGATGCAGGGCCAGGACGACATGATCCGCCTCGCCGCCTCGCTCGAGCGCGTCGACGCCGCGCGCAAGGCCGAGGTCGGCGGCTGGCTCGTCAAGCGGCTCTCCCGCGGGCTCGACGGCGACTACAGCTGGTGGGCGATCGGCCGGCTCGGCTCGCGCGCGCCGTTCTACGGCAGCGCCCACAACGTGGTCGAGCGCAAGGCGGCCGAGTCCTGGCTCGAGGCGGTGCTCGCCGTCGACTGGACCGAGAGCGACAACGCGGCGTTCGCGGCCACGATGCTGAGCCGGATGTGCGGCGACCGCCAGCGCGACCTGGCCGAGCCGTTGCGCGAGCGCGTGGCCGAGCGCCTGACGAGGCACGACGCGCCCGCGAGCTGGGTCTCGATGGTCCGCGAGGTCACCCGCCTCGAGGCGGCGGACGAGCGCCGCCTGTTCGGCGAGTCGCTCCCGGCCGGTTTGTCCCTCGTCGAGTGATCGGCTCCACACTCCGCCGCGCACCCCCGGGGCACCGGAGCACGGACCCCGCGGAGCGATCCGGCCGCTCAGTCGGCTGAGCGTCGAGTGCCCGGCGGCAACGCGGGCGCGCCAAGCCCTCGCGATCGGGGTGGCTCGCCGGGCGCGCGTCTCATCGTGCTTGACGCCGACAGCGTCCTGGGCCAATCATACAACCAAGTGGTTGTACGTTCCGACGACGAGCTGAACCGGGTCTTCCGTGCCCTCGCCGACACGACCCGGCGCGACATCCTCCGCCGCACCCTCGTGGGCGAGGTGTCGGTGAGCGGGCTCGCCGAGGACTACCGGATGTCCTTCGCGGCGGTGCAGAAGCACGTCGCGGTGCTCGAGAGGGCTGGCCTCGTGAAGAAGGCCGTCGTCGGTCGCGAGCGGCGGGTGCGCGCCGACCCCGACGAAGTCGCGCGCGCACGCGCGTGCCTCCAGGAGCTCGAGGCGCTCTGGCGCCATCGTCTGACGGCGCTCGACGCCGTCCTCTCATCACCCGAGGAGTAACGCGTGCCCGTCACATCGATCGAGACCGACCCCGAGTCCCTGACGCTCACCGCCATCGGCGACTACCCCGTGCCGGTCGAGCGCCTCTGGCGCGCGTGGACCGACCCGCGCCAGCTCGAGCGCTTCTGGGGACCGCCGGAGTGGCCCGCCACCTTCACGCGCCACGAGGTGCGTGAGGGCGGCAGCTCCGAGTACTTCATGACCGGCCCCAACGGCGAGACCGCGCGAGGCTACTGGCGCTTCGACGTCGTCGAGGCGAACCGCCGCTTCTCGGTGCGCGATGGCTTCGCCAAGGACGACGGCACTCCGAACGACGAGCTGCCCGTCACCCGCATGAACGTGGTCTTCGAGGCGACCGACGCGGGCTCGCGCTTCGTCGCGGTCTCCACGTTCGCGAGCGCGGCGGCGATGGAGCAGGTCGTCGCCATGGGGATGGTCGAGGGCCTGCGCTCGGCGCTCCACCAGCTCGACGACGTGGTCGCGGATCTTCGCGAGTCCACGAAGGACTTCATCGCGGCGCTCGAGGTGGTCGACGACACGCACGTCGTCGTGCGCCGCGAGGTGCGCGGCTCCATCGGCCAGGTCTGGCAGGCGCACCACGACCCCGCGCTCATCAAGCGGTGGATGCTCGGCCCCGACGGCTGGACCATGCCCGTGTGCGAGCCCGCGACCGAGGTCGGCGACTCGTACCGCTACGAGTGGGAGAACGCCGAGGACGCGAGCCAGCGCTTCGGCTTCACCGGCGAGCTCCTCGAGTCGGAGCCGCCGCGCCGGGCGGTCACGACGGAGCAGATGATCGGGATGGAGGGCCCGGGCGTGCGCAACGAGCTCGTCCTCTCGCCGCGCCCGGGCAGCCGCACGCTGATCGAGGTGCGCATCGAGTATCCGTCGAAGGAGGTGCGGGACATGGTGCTGGGGACGGGGATGGTGGACGGGATGGAGGCGTCCTACGCGCGCCTCGAGCACGTGCTCGGCTGACGCGCGGGCCCGCCGCCGTTCGTTTCGTTCGAGCCCGCGTCCGCCTCTCTTGGGTGTTCGCAGCCCCAGAGCGGCGGCGAGCAGCGGGGGAGGAGCGGTGGCTGGGAGTGAGATCGCTGCGCGGTGACTCCCTCCCTCGCCGCAGCCGCCCTCGCGGCGCGAGAGCGCTTCGGAGCACGCGAGCTGACGGACGAGCGCGGCGCTCAGAGCGAGGGCACGCCGAACGAGGCCCCGGGGTGGTCGCCCCAGCCGCCGGCGCGGAACGCGGCGCTGCGCGCCCCGTACACCTGAGCAGCCCGGAGGTCGGTGCCCGCGCCCACCTGGAGCTCGTTGCGGACCGCGTGCTCGAAGTCGGCAGAGCACACGACGCGCTGCCCGGCCGCGTCCCAGCCGAAGACGCGGCCGTGGGTCCGGCCGCCCGTGAACGTCCCATCGGCGGCGAGCGCGACCGGCTCCATCTCCGCGACCATCACGACGTCGTGGCCCGAGAGCGACTCGGCCGCGGCGCGCTGCTCCTCGATGAGCCGCGCGGCGTTGGCCCAGCGGAAGGGCTCCTCACCGTCGAGCAGGTCGGTCGCGTTGCCGAGGCGCTCGCGGATCGCGTCGGTGCTCGCGAGGTGCGCGCGGTCGAGGTGCTCGGTGTTCCACTCGGCGAAGGTCGCTTGAGACAGGCTGACCTGCGCGGGATCGCACGCGCCCGCAGGCTCGCCGCCGAGGGTCATCGCCTCCCGGGCCGCCTGATCGCGCGCGTTCAGATCGGCGCGCAGCGCGGTCAGGGCCTCGCGCGCGGCCTCGCGGCCGGCGAGGTCTTCCTCGGAGGGGCCGCAGGCGACGGCGAGGAGGGCGACGAGGGCGAGGCCGATACGGAGCGTCATCGCCTCCTATACGAGCGGTTCGGCGCATCCTCCCCGCGTGGGGACTACTCGGCGGCGGCCATGTGCTCGGCGACCTTGGCGCGGACCTCGTCCATGTCGAGCGCCATCGCCTGGGCGATGACGTCGCGGAGCGCCTCCTCCGGCACCAGCCCCGGCTGCCGGAGCAGCAGGACCCCGTCCCGGAACACCATCAGCGTCGGGATCGCGCGGATGTCGAGCGCGGCGGCGATCCGCGGCTCGTCCTGGGTGTTCACCTTCGCGAAGGTCGCGTCGGGGTGCTCCGAGGCCACCCGGTCGAAGATCGGGCCGAACATCTTGCAGGGGCCGCACCACGGCGCCCAGAAGTCCACGAGCACGAGGCCCTCCTGCTCGACGGTGCTGCCGAAGTCCTGCTCGCTCAGATCGACGGTGTGGCTCATCTCTCGGGTCTCCTCGCTCGGAAGGAAGAGCAACCGGCGTGCCGCCGCCGCCGCCCGGCCCCCGCGCGCCGGGCTGAAACGGTCTGCAACGCCGGTGCGCGGGCGCGCTCAGCCGTCGTAGGGCACCGGGGGGCTCTCGCGGATGCGCGCGACGACCGCGTCGACGGTGTCCTCGTAGAAGATCCGCGACGCGTAGGCGCGGCCCTCGCTGAGGCGCGCGAGCAGCGGCGCGACCGGCTTGGCGTCGCGCCAGAAGCCCGCGTCGAGGAACACCATCGGGCTGACCACCTCGAAGGTCCCGTAGTGGTTCTGGGCCGCGTCCATGAAGACCTCCTGGATCGTGCCCGCGCTGCCGGGCGCGAAGATCACCCCGTGGGTCGCGATCGCCAGGAGGCCGTCCTCGCGGAGGCTGTTGCTGAAGTACTTGGCCACGTGGGTGGCGAACAGGTTCGAGGGCTCGTGCCCGTAGAACCAGGTCGGGATGCCGAGGCTCTCGCGGCCGTTCGGGAACGCGCGCTTGACCGCGGCCGCCGACTCGAACCAGCCCCGGTCGCGGTAGCTCGGCGCGCCCGCGAGCAGGCCGACCGCCCGCGCGCACGCGTCGTCGTCCTCGCCGCCGAGCCACGCCCCGAGGTTCGTCGCCTCCATCGCGCCGGGGCCGCCGCCGGACACGAGGAAGTAGCCGGCGCGGCAGAGCCGCTGCGCGATCCGCACCACGTCGAGGTAGACCGGGGCGTCGCGGCGCATCGCGTGCCCGCCCATGATGGCGACGCAGCGCTTCGCGGGCGGCCGCTGGAGGAGGTCGTGCTTGGCGTCGTCGATCGCGTGGTCGTGGAGCCGCTGCGCGAGCGCCTCGAGCACCGGGAGGGGGCCGTGCTCCTTGAAGCCGCGGTAGTGCGCGTAGATGCGCGCGTCGCGGGAGGACTCCCAGAAGCTCTCTGGGCGGCCCTCCTCGGTCCCCTCGAGCAGCTCCTCGGGGGAGTAGAGGCGCGGCCGGTAGCAGCGGTACGGGCGGTCGCCGAGCTCGGGGAAGAGCACCGCCCCGCTCGCGCGGAGGTGCTCGGCCGCGGGGTGCTCGAGGGTGCATCCGAGCAGGGCGGCGCCGGCGCCCGAGACGCCGAGCAGCGCCTCGGTCAGCGAGGTGAGGTCGAGGCCCTGGACGACCACCCCTCGAAGGTCGCCGCAGGCCTCGAGGTGCGCCCGCAGCGCCTCCACCGTCTCGATCTCGTGCTGCACCCGCCGAAGGTGCCCGCCGCCCCCGGGGCCTGTCCAGCCGTACAGTGCCCCGGCCGTGATCTCAAACCTCGCTCTCAAATCCGCGCAAGGTGCTTGACGAAAACGCCCTCCGCCCGGTTCAATGCGAGCCCAAACCGCGGACCTGCGGGGGTCCGCCAATGCCAGGTCCGTCACGACGAACGTCCTGCGGGGGCAGAGCCTGCGGGGACAGAGGAGCCCATGTTCGCAGTTGTCATCACCGAGAAAGGTGGCGCCCAGCGACGTCTCGACTTCGACAAGAACGAGGTCACCATCGGGCGTGTTCAGGGCAACGACATCATCCTGCCCAAGGGCAACGTGTCGAAGCGGCACTCGCGGATCGTCCTCAAAGACAACCGCTTCATCGTCGTCGACCTGAAGAGCACCAACGGCACGTACGTCAACGGGCGCAAGATCACGTCGCCGCTCGTCGTGAAGGCGGGCGACAAGATCTACATCGGCGACTTCATCCTCACCCTCGAG
>JAUHXR010000412.1 GCA_030426845.1 Polyangia bacterium
GATCGGCGAGCGCGAGCGGTAGTTGTCCTCGAGCTTGACGATCTTGGCGCCGCGGAAGTGCCGCTCGAAGTCGAGGATGTTGCCCACCTCCGCGCCGCGCCAGCCGTAGATGGACTGGTCGTCGTCGCCGACCACGCAGACGTTGCCGAGCTCGTTGGCGAGGCGCTGCACGAGCTCGAGCTGGATGCCGTTGGTGTCCTGGAACTCGTCGATCAGGAGGTAGCGGAAGCGCGCGCGCCACTTCTCGCGGATGTCTTCGCGCTCGCGGAGGATCTTGACCGGGAGGTACACGAGGTCGTCGAAGTCGACCGCGCACATGTTCCTCAGGCCCGCCTCGTAGTGCGGGTAGACGTCGCGCGCGACCGCGTCGTACTCGAACGTGCTCTCGGGGATCTGCTCGGGCGAGAGGCCCTTGTTTTTCCAGATCGAGATGCGCGCGTGCACCGAGTACAGGTCGAGCTGCCGATCGGTCACCGACTCGCGCTTCACGATCTCGCGCACGAGGCCCATCGCGTCCGACTGGTCGAAGATCACGAAGCGCGCCGGGTAGTTGAGCGCCTTGGTCTCCTCCGAGAGGAACCGGACGCCGAAGCTGTGGAAGGTGCTCAGCCAGAGCTTGTCGGCGCGCTGGCGGCCGACGAGCGGGATCATCCGCTCGGCCATCTCGGCCGCGGCCTTGTTGGTGAAGCTCACCGCGAGGATCGACTCGGGCCGGCAGCCGCGATCGACGAGGCGCGCGATGCGGTGCGTGATGACGCGCGTCTTGCCGGAGCCCGCCCCCGCGAGCACGAGGAGGGGGCCCTGATCGTGCTCGACCGCAGCCTGCTGCGCGGGGTTGAGGCCGACCATCGGAGGCGAGGACTAGCGTCCCAGACCGCGGTCCACAAGCGCACATCTCAAGAATCCGGGAGGATCGTCGAGATGTGCTCGACATCTCGCGCGGCGCGCGGGGCCAGGCGGATCGCGCGCGCTACCCGGGGTTCGGATCGTCTCGCCGCGCGCGGATCGGCGAGTTGGCTTGGGTCCCCCCACGCCGGGCATAGATGAGGCAAACTGGCGCTCGTCCCGGACCCGCGCCTGGGACTCACGCGTCTCGACATGCCCTCCCTGAAGAAGCGCCTCCTCGGATTGGCCCTCGGCCCGCGGCTCCGCCGGCGCGTCGAGACGCTCGAGGAGCTCCAGGGCGACGGCTACGATCCGTTCGGCGCGCACGTCAGCGGCACGCGCGTCGGCCTCGCGAGCACGCGCTTCCTCTACGAGCTCTACTTCCGCGTCGACAGCGAGGGCATCGAGCACCTCCCCGCGAGCGGGCCGGTGGTCGTCGCGGCCAACCACGGCGGCATGCTCCCGTTCGACGCCGCGATGCTCCACACCGACATCGCGCGCCGGAGCGACCCGCCCCGCCTACCCCGAACGGTGGCCGACCGCTTCGTCCCGAAGCTGCCCTTCGTGAGCACGTTCTTCGCGCGAGGCGGCGTCATCAGCGGCACGCGCGGCAACGTCGAGCGCGTGCTCGCGTCGGGCCAGGTGCTCGTCGTGTTCCCCGAGGGCACGGTGGGCATCGGCAAGCCGAGCTCGGAGCGCTACCGCCTCCAGACCTGGCGCGGCGGCCACGCCGAGCTCGCGATGCGCTACCGCGCGCCGGTCGTCCCCGCCGCGATCGTCGGCCCCGACGAGCAGTGGCCGATGCTCGCGCGCCTCGACGGGGTGAACCTCTTCGGCGCGCCGTTTCTGCCGGTGCCCGCGACGCCATTGCCGCTCCCGGTGCGCTACCGCATCCGCTACGGCGAGCCGCTCGCGCTCCACGAGATGTTCGACGGTGACCTGCGCGACCCCGAGGTCATCCGCGCGGCCGCCGCCGCGGTGAAGGCCCGCGTGCAGGCGATGATCGACGAGACGGTCGAGACGCGCCCGGGGCTCTACCGATGAGCCGCTACCTCATCACCGGCGCGACCACGCCGATCGGCGAGTCGCTGATCCGGCACCTCCTGCGCGACGACGCCACCGCGCGGATCCTCGCGGTCGGCGCGGAGCCCTACCGACCGCGCGCGGTCGAGGTGGACGGCCGCGTGCGCTACGAGCGGGTCGACCTCACGCGCGAGCGCAACCTCCGCGAGCTGCTCTTCGGCGCGTGCCGCACCGAGGGCGTCGAGGTGATCGTCGACATGGCGAGCCACCGCAGCGTCCGCTCGACCGGCCAGAAGGCCCGCGCGCTCAACGTCCTCGAGACGCGCCGGCTCCTCGCGCTCGCCGAGGAGCACCCGACGATCCGCCGCTTCGTCTACCGCAGCTACGCCGAGGTCCACGACGTCTCGGCCGCGCTGCCCGTGCTGATCGACGAGGCGCACCCGCTCAACCTGCGGCCCGACGCCCCGCAGTGGATCCGCGACCGGGTCGAGGCCGACCTCACGGTGTGCACGCGAATGGCGATGAGCGACCTCTCGATCGCCGTCCTGCGCTGCGCGGAGTGCCTCGCGCCGCGCACCGGCAGCCAGCTCCACGACTACCTCGACAGCCGGGTGTGCTTCCGCCCGATGGGCTACGACCCGGTGGTCAACCTCATCAGCGACGACGATCTCGGCCGCGCGCTCGCGCTCGCAGCGCGCTCCGACGCGGACGGCATCTTCACGATCCCCGGCGCCACCACGCTGCCCCTCAGCGAGATCGTGCGCCGCAGCGGCCGGACCTCGATCCCCGTCCCCGGGCCGGCGATGGCGCCGCTCTACGCCGCCCGCCGCGCCGCCCTACGCTCCAACTTCGACTACTCGCTCAACCGCGGCCGGCTCCACTTCGGCGTCGTGCTCAGCGGCGACCGGGCCGCGGAGCTCCTCGGCTATCGGCCGGAGGTCTCCGTCACGTTCCCCTACGACTGACCGAGGGCCACCTCCCATGAAGATCGTCGACGCCGACACCGCGCTCGAGCTCGCGCTGGCCTCGCACCAGCGCGCCTACGTCCACGAGTCGATGATGGCGCCCGTCTCGCTGCTCGAGGCGCTCACCGCGCGCGCGCGCGCGCTCCGCGGCGTCGAGGTGGTGCACCTGCACACCAACGCGCCCGCGCCCTACGTCGCGCCCGATCTCGCCGGCCACGTGCGGCACAACGCGCTCTTCTGCGGCCCCAACGTGCGCGAGGCGGTGCAGGACGGGCGCGCGGACTTCACGCCGGTGTTCCTCTCCGAGATCCCGGGGATGTTCAAGGACGGGACGTTGCCCCTCGACGTGGCGCTCCTCCAGGTCTCGCCGCCCGACGCCCACGGCTTCTGCCGCCTCGGCCTGTCGGTCGCCTGCGCGCGCGCGGCCGCGGACCACGCGCGGGTCGTCGTCGCCGAGCTCAACCCGCGGGTCCCGCGCACCCTCGGGCACTCGGCGGTCCACGTCAGCCAGATCGACTACGCGGTCGAGGTCGACCGCCCGCTCCCCGAGGTGCCGCCGCCGCCGATCGACGACGCCGCGCGGGCGATCGGCGAGCACATCGCGGCCCAGATCCCGAACGGGGCCACGCTCCAGATGGGGATCGGCGCGATCCCCGACGCGGTCCTCGCCGCGCTCGGCCACCACGAGTGCCTCGGCGTCCACACCGAGATGTTCAGCGACGGGCTGATCCCGCTGGTGGAGTCCGGGGTCGTGAGCTGCCGCAAGAAGACGCGCTTCGAGGGGCGCGTGGTGACGAGCTTCGCCATGGGGACCCAGCGCGTCGCCGACTTCGTCGACAAGAACCCGTTCGTCGAGTTCCATGGCTCCGAGGTGGTCAACGACCCGCGCGAGATCGCCAAGCAGCACCGGATGGTCGCGATCAACTCGGCCATCCAGATCGATCTCACCGGCCAGGTCTGCGCGGACTCGATCGGCGACAAGATCTACAGCGGGATCGGCGGGCAGATGGACTTCATGCGCGGGGCGGTCCGCTCCAAGGGCGGCAAGGCGTTCATCGCGCTGCCGTCCACCGCCAAGGGCGGCCAGCTCTCACGGATCGTCCCGCGCCTCTCCCCCGGCGCGGGCGTCGTGACGACGCGCGGGCACGTGCAGTACATCGTGACCGAGCACGGCGCGGTCGACCTGCGCGGGCGGAGCCTGCGGCAGCGCGCGGAGCTGCTCATCTCGATCGCGCACCCGGACCACCGCGCGGAGCTCCGGCACGCCGCGCGCGAGCGTCACCTCGTCTGAGGATCGTCGAGCCGACGCCCCGCGGCGTCATCGGGCGGGCGGGCCGACGCGGGCGACGCAGGGCGTGTGGCGGGGGAGCGCGTGGCGGGGGAGCGCGCGGCGGGGGAGCGCGCGTCGGGTGCGAGCGGCGGAAGGCTCACCGGGTCGCGGAGCGCGGCGACGACCCGCACCTCCGGCGCCGGCCCCGACGCGCCTGGCCGGCCCGGGGTGCCGGAGTAGGAGGACCCGCGGCAGGGGTGCCCGCACGTTCCGTGCATCCCGCCGTTGCCCGCCGCGCCGCCACGCACGTCGAACCGGATCCGCGAGAGGTAGGGCTGCGCGTCCGGCGTCACCTCCACGAGGACCGTGCCGCCCCGCCCGCCGTCGCCGCCGTCACCTCCCGGTCCCCCCGCGCCGGCGCGCCCCGGCGGCGAGCCGCGCCCGCCGTCTCCGCCGCCGCCGCCCATCCCGCCCGCTCCGCCGTCGCCGCCGCGCGCGTCGACGAGGAGCGAGCCGCCGCGCACGTCGAGGACGAAGAGGCGCCAGTCGGTCCCGTTCTGCACGGACACCGCGAGGTGGGGTCGCCCCGCGCGGTCCTCCACCCGCGTGACCCCGACCCAGACCCGCGGTCCGTCCGCTCCATCGCCGCCTCGCCAGCCTCGCTGGCCGTCCGTGCCGTCGCCCCCGGGCGTCCCCGGGCCCGTCGGCAGGTCACGCCCGCCCATCCCCCGCTGGCCGCTCGCGCCCATCGCCCCGACGGCCCCGGCCTCCCCGCGCGCGTCCACCTGGTAGCCGCACCCGTAGCTCACGGGCACCCGCACGATCACCGGCGCGACGTCGTGGTAGCGGCTGCGCACCTGGGCGAGGAGCGCCTGGCGGGCCCAGGTCTCCCGCGGGTCCTCGCTGACCTCCAGGTGCCCGTCGTGGAGACGCCCGCCGCGCACGCGCACCGCGTAGTCGTCCCATCGCACGTCACCTTGCCCAGGGCCCCGGGTGGCGAGGCGCTCCCCGTCGGCGAGCTCGGCGACGACCCGGAGCGGCACGCGGCCCCCCGGACAGATCGCGTGGGACCCGAGGGTGTCCGCGGTGATCGCGGTGACCGGCCGGTCCCGCAGGCTGACGCCGCACCCGACGAGCAGGCCGAGCGCCGCCGCGGTGGCCCCGCCCCTCACCCAGCGCGCGCTCACTCCGAGCGCATGAGGCCGCGGATCGTGCCGTCGGCCTCGACGCGGATGTCGTGGGCGGCCGGGCGCTTCGGGAGGCCGGGCATCGTCATCACGTCCCCGAGGAGCGCGACCACGAAGCCCGCGCCGGCGCTGAGCCGCACCTCGCGGACGGTGACCTCGAAGCCGGTCGGCCGGCCGAGGAGGCTCGCGTCGTCGGAGATGGAGCGCTGGGTCTTGGCCATGCAGATCGGCAAGCCACCGTGTACTCCCTCTTCGAGCTGGCGGAGGGTGCGTCGCGCGCCCGGATCGATCACCACGCCGGCCGCCCCGTAGACCTGCGTCGCGATCGCGTGGAGCTTGTCGGCGTAGCTCGCTTCGAGCGGGTAGGTGAAGCGCGGCTCGCGCGGGCGGTCCTCGGCGAGCACCGCCTGGACCTGCTCGGCCAGCTCGATCGCGCCCTCGCCGCCGCGGGTGAAGCCGTCGCTCAGCGCGACCCGCACCCCGCGCTCGGCGCACCACGCGCGCACCCGAGCCTGCTCGTCCTCGGGGTCGCTGCCGAAGCGGTTGATCGCGACGACCGGGGTCACCCCGAAGCTCGCCACCGACTCGAGGTGCGCCTCGAGGTTGTCGAGGCCCTTCTCGAGCGCGCGCAGATCAGGGTCGCCCACCCGCGAGAGCGGCGCGCCACCGTGCATCTTCAGCGCGCGCAGGGTCGCGACGAGGACGAGCGCGTCCGGCCAGAGCCCGGCCTGGCGGCACTTGATGTTGAGGAGCTTCTCGCCGCCGAGGTCGAAGCCGAAGCCGCCCTCGGTGATGACGACCTCGCCGTGCGTCATCCCGAGGCGGGTGCCGAGCACGCTCGAGCAGCCGTGGGCGATGTTCGCGAACGGGCCGCCGTGGATGATCGCCGGGCCGCCCTCCGCGGTCTGCGCGAGGTTCGGCATCAGCGCGTCGACGAGCAGGGCGAGCATCCCCTCGGTGGCGCCGAGCGCGTCGGCGGTGACCTCCTCGCGGCTCGCGGTGTGACCCACGACGATGCGGCCGAGGCGCGCGCGCAGGTCGTCGACCGACGACGCGAGGCAGAGGCAGGCCATGACCTCGCTCGCGGCGGTGATGTCGACCCGGGTGGTCCGCGGCACGCTCCCGTCCAGGCCAACCACGATCGAGCGCAGCGAGCGGTCGTTCATGTCGAGGACGCGCGGCCAGGTGATGCGGCGCACGTCGAGGGCCGGCTCGGTGCGGAAGTGGAGCGCGTTGTCCACGAGCGCGGCGAGGAGGTTGTGCGCCGAGCTGATCGCGTGGAGGTCGCCGTTGAAGTGCAGGTTGATCTCGTGGTCGGGCTGGACCGTCGCCGCGCCGCCGCCCGTGCCGCCGCCCTTGATCCCGAACACCGGCCCGATCGACGGCTCGCGCAGACACACCACGGGGCGCATGCCGATCTTCCGCATCCCCATGCTCAGCGAGATGCTCGTGGTGGTCTTGCCCTCGCCGGCCGGCGTCGGGGTGATGGCGGAGACCGCGACGAGCTTCGCGCGCGGGGCGCCGATCGCGGCGAGGTCGACCTTCGCCTTGCTGCGGCCGTAGGGGATGAGGTGCGCGGGATCGAGGCCGAGCTCGTCGGCGACTTCGTGGATGGGACGCATGCCGGGGAGTCTATCGATCTATGATGGC
>JAUHXR010000040.1 GCA_030426845.1 Polyangia bacterium
CCGAGAGCAGCCTCTACGCGCTGCTCCGCCGCCTCGACCCCGCGCGCCACGCGCCGCTCGCGCTCCTCCCGACCAACGGGCGCCTGTCCGAGCGGCTCGAGCGCCTCGGGGTGCCCCTCGCCTACGCCGCGACCGTGCCGTGGATCGACCAGCGCGGCGCGGGCATCGAGGCGCGCTTCGGCGCCGACCTCGAGTGGCGCGTCGAGGCCTTCGCCGAGCGGCTGCGGCGCGCGGAGGCGCGCGTGGTGATGACGAACTCCGCGGTGATGCTCGAGGGCGCGCTCGCGGCCCACCGCCTCGGGCTGCCCCACGTCTGGCGGATCCACGAGATGCTCTCGCGCCACGACAACCTCGAGCGCGCGCTCCCGCTCGAGCTCTACCCACGGCTCGTGGAGGCGCTCTCCGATCGCGCGCTGCTCGTGAGCGAGGCGGTCCGCGAAGACCTCGCCGCGGCCGACGCGGGCGCGCTCGAGGTGGTGCCGAACGGCCTGCCCCCCTTCGAGCCCTCGGCGGTGTCGCGGCGCGCGCGCATCGGCGTCGACCCGAGCGCTCCGCTCATCGTCTTCGTCGGGACGCTCTCCGAGGCCAAGGGGGTGCCCCTGCTCGCGCCGATCCTCAAGCGCGTGCGCGAGACGGTGCCAGACGCGCGGTGCGCGCTGGTCGGCCGGGACGTCGGGGGAGAGGCGCCGCTGCGGCGCGCGATCCGCCGGCTCGGCCTCGGGCAGGCGTTCTCGTTCCTCGGCTTCCGCGACGACGCGATGGAGATCATCGCGCTGGCCGACGCGCTCGTGCTGCCCTCGCGCGTCGACTCGCTGCCCTGCGTGGTGATGGAGGCGATGGCCGCGGGCGTGCCCCCGGTCGCGACGCGCAGCGGCGGGGCGGCCGAGCTGATCGTGGACGGCGAGACCGGCTACCTCGCCGCGATCGGCGACGCCGAGGCGATGGGCGACGCGTTGGCTCGATTGCTCGGCGATCGGGCCCACGCGTCGGCCGTCGGCGCGGCCGCGCGCGACCGGGCGCGCGATGTCTACGGGCTCGATCGCATGGTGCGCGCCTTCGAGGCGACCTTCGATCGCCTCGCGGAGCGCCGCCGCGCCCCGGACCCGGAGGGCTCAAAGGCGCTCGTCGGGCGACTGGTGGAGGCGAGCGGGCCGAGCGCGTCGGCCACGAGCGTCCGCGCGGTCGAGGCGCTCCTCGCCGAGCTGCGCCCACGCTGACAAGACCGCTTGGTCACATCTACGACGGCCCTCGCTCGCTCAGCGCTTGCGGGCGGCCCGCGCCTCCTCGCAAGGGCGGGCACCTGGGCCGCTACAGATGGGCCACGAAGGCCTCGCGCAGCAGCTCGACGTGACGGCCCACCCGGCGCGTCGAGTCGAGGAGCAAGCGGACCTGCACGGCGGCGTGGTCGCCGACGCGGTGCCGCAGGGCCTCGTCCGCGAGCAGCCGCTCGAGCACCGTCGCGACCTCGCGCGTCGACCGCATGTCGACCATGAACCCGTGGACGTCCGGCCCGATCACGTCGCCCACCCCGGGGATCCACGGGCCGACGACCGGGCGGTGGAACGCCATCGCCTCGAGGAGCACCCGCGGGAAGACCTCCCGCGTGCCGTGCGTCATCAGGACCACGTCCGCGACCAACAGCGCGTCCTCGCGGGCGAGGGTCGGGCCGCTCCCGCGCGCGGGCCGCGCGAGCGCGCCGTCGAGCTCCAGCACGGACGCGTCGGGCGCCACCTCGCGGATCGCCCGCCGCGTCGCGCCCGCGCCGGCGTCCGGGACGAGCGCGAGGATCGTCTCGCGGGGCCCGAAGCCGTGGCGGCTCCGGAGCGCCGCGCGCGAGCCGCGGCGGCGGAACGCCTCGAGCCGCGGCACGCTCACCCCGACGGGCAGGACGCGGTAGCGATCGCCGTCGTCGAGGGGCCGGTAGCTCTCGATCACGTGCGGGCTCGAGAAGACCACCCGCGTCGCCGCGCTCACCGCCTGCGCGAGGACCTCGAGCCCGGGCGCGCCCACCCCGAGCTCGGCCGCCGTGACCTCGAACATCTCACGACCGAGGAGGTGGTAGACGCTCGCGACCCCGAGCTGCCGCGCGAGCTCGACCCCGTGGGCGGCCTGCGCCCCGTGGGCGAGCACGACGTCCGGCGGATCGATCGCCTGGGCGATCCGGCCGACCTCGCGCCGCCAGTCGCTCGGGTCGTCGGCGAGGTGCGGGCTCGGGCGGCGCAGCACGGTGAGCTCCACGTCCGGGTGCGTCGCGAGCGCGTCCACCAGGTCGTGCAGCTCGGAGGCGGGGTCGCCGTCGTCGTGGCCCGGCACCATCAGCACGCGGAGGCGCGCCGGCGCGGCCGCGGTGTGCGGCGCCCGGTGCGGATCGATCGCGAGCCTCGGCGACTCCCGGTCGAGCGCGGGGCTCACGAAGGGATCGACGTAGTCGCCATGCACCTCAACGAAGCGCGCCTTCTCGAGCGGGTTCACGACGATCCCCCGCGAGGCGCTGCCGAGGTGGCGCAGCTCGGCCTCCGCCGCGTAGATCACGCGCCGCCCGTGGCCGACGGCGCGCAAGCAATAGTCGATGTCGTTGTAGTCGACGCCGAGCTGGGCCTCGTCGAGCCCACCGAGCTCGCGGTACAGCGCGACCGGGGTCAGCAGGCACGCGCCGGTGACCGCCGAGGCGTCGCGGCTCGCGCGCGACAGGCCGAGGTAGCCGTCGGAGTCGCCGGGCAGGCCGTGCAGGAGGTGATCGGCGAGCCCGCCGTGGACGCCGATCGTCACCCCGGCGTGCTGGATGGTCCCGTCCGCGTAGAGCAGCCGCGCCCCGACCACGCCGACGTCGGGCAGCCGCGTCCAGCCGACCATCTGCGCGAGCCACCCCGGCCGCAACGCCTCGCAGTCGTTGTTGAGCAGCAGCACGAGCGGCGTCTCCACGTGCTCGACGCCGAAGTTCACGAGCCGCGCGAAGTTGAATCCGTCGCGGGGACCGGGCGGCCGCAGGACCCGGAACCTCGGATCGCGCGCGAGCTCCTCGAGGTAGGCGTGGGTCGCCGGCTCCTGGCTCTCGTCGTCGACGATCAGGACGCGGAGCGAAGCCTCGGGGACGGTGCGCCGCAGCGCGTCCACGCACGGGCCCAGCAGGTCGACGCGGTCCCGGGTCGGGATGACCATCGTGACCGGCGTCGCCTCGAGCGCGGCGTCGGACCACACGATCCGGCGGCCCGTCTCGAGGTCGGCCATCGGCACCGCCCGCGCGTCGTAGCCGCGCCGCGCCAGGGCGTTGGACACGCAGCGCGTGAGCGCCTGACGGTGAGCGCTCGGCGGCCGCTCGGGGCGCGACCGCTGCGCGATCACGTGCGGGACGTGGCGCACCTGGCCCGGGGGCCGGCGCTCGATCATGCGGAGCCACAGGTCGTGCGCGTGCGCGCCCTCGAGCTCGTCGTCGTAGCCGCCGACCTCGAGCGCGAGCGCGCGGCGGTGGAACGTGAGGCCGAATCCGTCCACCCCGAGCGCGAACGTGGGGTTGAAGGGCGTCCGGAACAGGGGCGCGCCAGGACGACCCGCGGCGTCGAGCTCGACCTCGTCGCCGTAGACGAGGTCGAGCTCGGGGTCGGCGGCGAGCGCGCGCGCGACCCGCAGCAGCGCGTCGGGGGGCAGGCGCAGGTCGGGGTCGAGGGCGGCCAGGTAGGGCGCGTCGGCCGCGCGCAGCAGGTGATCGATCGCGTCGACCCCCGCGCGGGCCTCCCGCACCACGGTGACGCGCGGGTCGCGCGCGAGCGTCTCGGCGAGGTAGGGGCCGGAGCTCCCGTCGTCCAGCGCCCAGAGCCGCCACGCGCCGTAGAGCTGCGCCTCGAGCGAGCGGAGCAACGCGTCGACCCGCGCGACGGAGGCGTCGTGGAGGGGAAGCAGCAGGCCGATCACCGGCGCGCCGGCGGCGTGGAGGGCGCGCGCCTCCCGGGCGAGGCGGGCGCGCTGGCGGGGCGGCTGGGGGCTCAGCCGGTCGAGCCGCTGGAGCGCCTCGTCCCGGCCGCGGTCGCCCTCGGGATCGCGCTCGGTCGGGCGCTCCGCCGCGGGGACCTCGGGCGTGGGCTCCGCCGACGCGAGGTGCGTGCGGGCCCAGCCCGGCAGCAGCCGCGTCCAGATCGAACGCGCCTCCGGAACCGGCGCGGCGGGCCGGGTCGGCTCACGCAGCGGGGCGCGTCGGGTGAGCCACCGGACGCGAGCGCCGTCGTCCAGCTCCGCCCACATCGCGAGGTCCGCGTGCGCGCCGCTGGTCGGCGCCACGACCTCCCCCACGAAGCCCGCGCGGTCGGCCCCGACGATCGCCGGGTAGTGGTACGCCACGTCGACGCGCGCCCGCCCGCACACGAGAAAAGACCGTTGGCCCCCCATCTCGATCCAGACCCGCTCGACGCGGTGCCCCTCGGCCCCCACCCAGCCGCGCACCCCGGCTGGCTCGCCCGGCGCCAGCGCGACGCCCGGCGCGGGGAGGTCGAGCGCGCCGAGGAGCCGTCCGCCGCCGGGCAGCGGGAGGTCCACCGTCACCAGCGCGTCCCGGTGGACCACGCGCCGGCTGGGCAGCTCGACCCGCACCTGGCCGCCCTCCGGCAGGTGCGCGAACAGATCCACGCGCAGGTGGCGGTGCCCCCGCGGCAGCACGAAGCCGGCCGTGAAGCGCGCGGGCTCGCCGTCCGCGCCGTCGTGGAGCAGGGGCGCAGGCACCCGCCCGGCGCCGTCGACCCAGAGCTCGACCCGCTCGACCGGCCCGCCCAGCGCGACCTGCCCGTCGGTCGCGAGGAAGCCGCTCTCGGGGGAGACCTCGGGAATCGGCAACGAGAGCCTGGCGGTCACCCCGCTCACGCGGCCGCCCCCGCGTCGGCGCTCCGCACTCGGCGCAACCCCGCGGACCCGGCTCGGTGTAGCCTTCGGGGGATGACCGAGCCCTCGCACCTCCAGTTCGTCGTCATCGAGACGACTCGCCGATGCAACCTACGTTGCATCCACTGCGCGGTGAGCGAGGAGAACAACGACGGTACCTACGCCTACGAAGACCTGCCATTCGAGAGCTTCGAGAGATTGCTGCCCACGCTCCGCGAGCACAAGCCCGAGGTGCAGCTGAGCGGTCACGGCGAGACCCTGCTCCACCCGCGGTTCGAGGAGATGCTCGAGCAGACGCTCCTCGCGGGCTGCCGCGTGCGCATCCAGACCAACGGCACGATGCTCACCCCGCGGGTCATCGACATCCTCGTGCGCCACGGCGCGGAGCTGGTGGTCGTCTCGCTCGACGGGGCGACCGCGGAGACCTTCGAGGGGATCCGGCGCCGCGCGAAGCTCTCCAAGGTCCTCGACAACCTCGAGGCGCTCGTCGAGGCCAAACGCGAGGCCGGAGTGGACCTGCCCAACCTCTCGATCGAGTTCGTGGCGATGCGCCGCAACATCGAGGAGCTGCCGCAGGTGCTCGAGATCGCTGCGCGCCTCGGCGCGAGCGAGTTCGCGATCACCGAGCTGCGCGAGTACCCGCTCACCCCTGGCCAGACCCTCGCGGGCGACCCGGAGATGCAGCGCTGGGCCGACCTCGCGACCGCGTTCGCGGAGGAGCACGGCATCCAGCTGCACCTGCCGCCGATCGCGGGCCGCGAGGTCGTCGGGGTCGAAGAGCTGACGATCGATCGCAGCTCGCCGGCCTCCTACCGCGGGCTGCGCAAGACGTGCCGCGAGCCGTGGGAGCGCGCCTTCGTTCAGTACAACGGCGAGGTCTGGCCGTGCTGCTACATCTGCGAGCCCTTCGGTGACCTCACGCGCAAACCGTTCGACGAGATCTGGCACAACGCCCGGTTCAGCGCGCTGCGCACCGCGCTCGCGAGCGATCGCCCGCCGGAGACCTGCGTGCGGTGCCCCGAGTACGGCTGGCAGCCGATCAACGCGTCCGCCGACGCCGGGAGCTGGCTCGTCACGCCCGACGAGGAGCCGCTGCCGCCGAGCGAGGTCGCGGACGGTCCCCCGCCGCGCTGACGGTGCAGGTCAGCGCTCGGGCGGCGCGATCGCGCGCTTCTCGTGGCGGCCGTAGATGAGCCAGTGCTCCGCCGCGTCCATCCCGGCTCGCTTCACGTCGGGGTTGGCCTCGAGGTAGAGGTCCGGGTCGAAGCCCTCGGGGAGATTTGGCACGCGGAGCTGGACCGCCTCGATGAACTCCGGCCGGGGCGCGCGCCCCACCAGGGTCGGCGACACCGGCTCATCGGTCCGCACGTCGGTGGGGATGCGCAGGTCGATGCTCCCCTGGAACGGGTCCGAGTTCATCGGCGTGTACCAGACGCAGTCGTCGAAGTAGTAGTGGGTCACCATCGACCAGCGGGTGCGCATCGGGTCGCGCTGAGGCTCTCCCCCGTGGAGCAGGTTGGCGGCCCAGATGAGCGCCTGGCCCTTCTTCGCGTGGAACGTCTGGGGCTCGACGCCGTGCAGCCGCACCATCTCGGCCCACAGCGGGTGAAAGAACTCTTGCGTCGATCCGAAGCCGAGCTCCGCCGCGTGACGGCCGATGTGCTCGTTGCCGTAGAGCGGCCAGCGGTGGCTCCCCGGGTAGTAGACGAGCGGGCCCGCGTCCTCGTGGATGTCCTCGAGCGCCACCCACACGCCGCACATGAAGCGCTCCGGCACCGAGCTGAAGTGGACCGCGTCGGAGTGGTAGTGCTGCTGCGTCCCGACGGGGAAGGTCAGCGTCTGGAACGGGAACGCCGGCCGGCCGTAGAGGGTCGAGAGCAGCTCGAGGAGCCCGGGGTTGGTCGCGATGCGGCGCACGCCCTCGTCGGTGCGCCACGCGTCCTGCACGCGCATACCGCCGCCCTCGCCGTGGCCCTGCGAGCGCCACCAGTCCCACGGAAAGCCTGGCTCGAGGCGCGCGCGGATCCCGTCGACCACCGCGTCGAAGTCGTCGTCGGGGAAGTCGACGATCGCGAAGCCGTCCTCGTGCAGCGCCCGCGCGACCGCGAGCGTCGCGTCGTCGTAGAGCTCGGGAGTGAAGAGCTCGTCGAAGAACGGCGACTCGACCAGGGGCACCCCCGGCAGCGGGTGGTCGACGCTCATCCCTCACCTCCCGGCGGCTCCGCCATGCGATCGATCGTGCGCAACGCGCGCTGCCCGAGGCGGCGGGCCGCGAACCGACCGACCGCCGCCACCGCGCCCGCGGCCCCGCCGTTGGCGAGGTGCGCGCGCATCGTCGCCGCGTGCTGCTGGAGCGGCCCGGGGTGGCGGTCCAGGGTCACCCGCGCCTCGCGCGCCGGCGCCCGCCGCGGCGCCTGCGCCCACGACAGCAGCGGCGCGAGGCCGACCGCGGGGAGGCGCGCGTCGCGCACGTGGCGCCGCCCGCGCAGGCCCATCGTCAGCGCCTCCTCCGGGTCGTCGACGAGCCGCCGGATGGCGTCGCGGAGCGCGATCACCCGGCCGACTGGCGTCCGGTGCGCGGCCCCCGCAGCCTCGAGCTCGGTCGCGATCTCCGTCAGGTCCGTGCACACGACCGGCAGGCCCGCGGCCATCCACTCGAGGGCCCGGCCGCGACGCGCGCTCAGCCCGAGGTAGCTCGGGCGCTCCACGAAGATCCCCGCGTCGGCCCGCGCGTAGCGCTCGCGGAGCTCGTCGCGACCGACCCAGCCGGGCAGGTCGACGCGGCTCCGGAACGGCGACTGGTCCGCGCGACGCTGGAGCCGCGCGTAGAGCGCGTCGGCGCCGTCGTCGGGCCCGCCGAGCGCGCAGAACGTGAGACGCTCGTTCTCGGCGAGGAGCATCTCGACCGCCTCGAAGAGGGCGTCGACGTCGGCCCACGGGCGGAACGCGCCGCTCCACAGCAGGTAGAACGGATCGCCCGGAGCGCGGAGCCGGCGCTCGATCGCGCGCAGCGAGGCCAGCGCGTCGTCCGCGATCACCTCGGGCATCTCCGCGACGAACTCGTAGCCCTCGTTCTCGCCGATCAGCCGGCCGACCATGCCGAGCTGGCCGACGACCGAGGCCCGGTGCGCGGCCGTGCGCACCGAGAGCCGATCGGCGCGCATGAGGACGGGGACGTGCTTGCGGTACGCCTCGTTGACCCAGAAGTCGCCCCGCCCGCCGGCGGCCCGCGCCTGCGCGCGCACCATCGGATCTCCGTCGAGGTCGACCCAGAGCGGGAGGTCGCCGACATGGTTGACGAGGATCGCGCTGGCCTCGCCGCTCACGCCCACGAGCGCGTCGGGGCGGTGGGCCTCGAGGGGCGCGGCGACGACCTCGGGGCGCTCGTGGCACGCGTGCTCCGAGATCGCCCAGATCGCGACGCCGTCACGCTGGTCTCGCTCCACGTCGGCGTCGAGCGCGTCGCCGGCCACGATGGCGAGGAGCGCGACCGAGTGACCGGCGTCGGCGAGCGCGCGCGCGAACTGCCAGCTCCTGCGCCCGTGGACCGGGCCGCGCTCCGGAGCCCGCCACGGGAGGGGGCCGCGGCCGCACACGAGGACTCTGCTCATGACGGCCTACTGTGGATCATCACGCCGCCCGATGGCGAGCGTTACCCCGACCGGGCCTCGAACCGCGCGCGGCCCGGCCGCGGTATCGTCGGCGCGCCCCGCATGCCAGATCCCCGCCCGCCCGAGCCGACGCCCGAGGACGCGCGCACCTGGATGCGCGGTCCGGCCGCCCGCGCGGCGTGGGTCCTCGCGCTCGGCGCGGCCTACGCGATCGTTGCCCGAGTCGCCGAGGCGTGGGCGCGCGCGAGCGCCTGGGACTTCCGGGCCCACGCCGCCGACCCGCTCGACGGGACGTGGCGCCTCGCGCTCGGATGGCTGGCCGCGCAGGGCGACTGGAGCTACCTCGACTTCCCCTACCCGCGCGGCCCCGGGTGGCAGGCGGTGGCGGGGCTGGCCTACACGCTCTCGGGCGGAGACCCCGGGTGGACCCACGCGCTGACCGCGCTCCTGTTCGAGCTGCTCGCGATGGCCGCGCTGCTCTGGGTGGTGCTGCGACGCGTGCGCGCGCCGTGGCCGCGGACCGGCGCGGGCCTCGTCGCGGTGGCTCTCTCGAGCGTGGTGGGCGCCGGCACGCTCCGCGCCGCGCTGCCCCTGCTCGTCGCGGACGCGCTCGTCCCCCGCGAGGACCACCCCGAGCGGCCGTCGCAGCCGTGGCGCGCCCCGGCGGCCGCCGCTGGCTGGACGGTCGCGGGGCTGCTCCTCGGCTTCGATCGGCTCTACGCCGCGGGCCTCGCCGCGCTGGCGGTCACCGCCGCGGCGGCCGTCCTCGCGGCGCGCGGAGGCGCCGCGATCACGCCGCCGCTCGCGCGCCTCGGTCGCTACCTCGCGTGCCTCGCGGCGGCCCTGGCCGCGCTCTCGGTGGTGGCCGCAGCCGCCGGCGCCTCGCCCCTCGAGATCGTCGTCGCGCAGCGTCGGCTCGCGGTCGACTACGCGGCCGCGATGGTGACGGAGTGGGAGGCGCCGGTGCCTCCGTGGATCGCGGGAGCGTTCGCGATCGGAGGCGCGGTCTACGTCCTCGCGCGTCGGGGCCCGAGCGCGGAGGCGCTGCTCGTCGCGGGCGCGCTGCCCGGCCTCCTTTTCGGGATGGTGCGCGCGGACGAAGAGCACCTCGTGGTGGCCGCGCTGCCCGTCGCGATCGCGCTGCTCGTCGCGGCGCTCCGGCCCGCGGATCCGTCGCGCGCGGGCCACGCGCGGCGAGGGCTCGCGGTCGCGCTCGCGGCGCTGGCGATCGGCGGCTGGGTCCTGGCCCGCCCCCGGACCGTCGCGTTCGATCCAGACGGGATCGCGCGCCTGCTCGCCGGCGAGGGCCCCGACCGCGACTACCGAAGCGACGCGCAGGCCGCGGTGGCGTGGGCGCGGAGCCACCGCCGCGAGGGGTGCCTCGGCGCGAGCGCCGACGTCTCGGTGATCCACGCGATGGCCGACGCGCGAGGACCGACCGAGCTCCCGATGCGCTGGACCCACGCGCGGCGCGAAGCGCTCGCGACCGCGATCGCGGAGGCGGACTGCCCGCGCTTCCTCTACTCCGCGTACACCTTCGTCTGGCCCGGCAACAACTGGGTGCTCGGGCCGGACTTCGTCGAGGTTGCGCGACGCTACGAGCCGGCCGAGCGGGTCGCGCCGAGCCTCCTCGGCCTGCGCCGCCGGGCGCAGCTCCGCGAGGTCGAGCGTCGCGCGATCACCGAGGCGCCGCGCGGGGCGACGATCGGCGTGCCGGGCTCGTTCTCGATCGAGCTGGGTGAGGCGATCGGCGGCACCGACGTCCTCGAGCTGCCGCTCCGCGTCGACGTCTCGGGCTGGCGGCAGGCGCTCGGCGGCGCCCCGGCGATCGAGTGGCGCTTCGAGCGCGCGGGCGAGCCGGTCGGCGAGTGGCGTCCGGTCATGGGCCTCGTCTACGGCGAGCCCTCGACCGTACAGCTCGCCCCCGACCCCGACGCGGCCGAGTGGCGCTGGATCGGCGGGCGCTCGCCGTCGCGGACGCGATCCGCCGACGCGCTCGTGCTCCGGGCCCGCGCCCGCGGCTGGACGAGCCCGGCCGAGGTGCGCGTCGAGGTCGGCCCGATCGCGCGCCTGCGGCTCGCCGACGAGGACCCCGCGCCCGGGAGCGGCTGCCGACCTCACGAGGAGCTCCGGACCGCGATGCGCGGCGGCGCGGCGTGGGGCCGCTACGCGAGCCCTCGAGTGACCGAGGGCGGGGTGGAGCTCGAACCCAACGACCTCGAGGACCACGTCGCGGAGCTGTGGCTCGCCGCCCGGCCGTGCGCGGACAGCTGCGTCACCGTCGAGGCGATGGTCGACGCGAGCGAGTCCGAGAGCGACGGCGTCGAGGTCGCGCTCGAGCTGTTCGATCCTCCGGGGCGTCACACCCTCGAGTACCTGCGCGTGCCGGCCGGCCGCGCGCGCCATCGCCTGGAACGGCGGCTCGACGTGAGCCCCGGACGCGACGTGCTGGTCGGCCTCTCCGTCCGCCCGTGGGAGAGCTGGGGCGCCGACCGCCTGCGGCTGCTCGCCGCGCGGGTCGGGCCGTGCGTGGAGCTGAGCCCGCTCGCGCCCGGTCGTGTCCGCGTGAGCCGCGGTGAGGCGGTGACGCGCGGAGAGGACCTCGCCCTCGGCGCGGGCGGGGCCACGCTCGGCTTCCCCATGGCTACCCGCGAGCCGACCTGCCTGGCGCTCGCGGTGCGCGCCGACCGGCCCGGCGAGGGGGAGCTGCGCGTCTGGCTGCGCGAGGGCGACGAGGCGCCCTACGTCCACCGGCTCGCGCTCGAGCCCGTCCTCACCGTGGTCGATCCGTTCCCGATCACCGGCGCCGAGGGCGGGAACGGCGAGCTCACGATCGACGTCGCGCTCGCCGAGGGGATCGGAGGCGCGCTGCTCCGACCGCGCCTCGAGCGCTGCCCGTGAGGCCCCCGCGCCGGCCGCCGCACCGTCAACGTTCGTTGATGGCGCGTGGCCGGTACGCGGCTCGCCTCGACCGCCCTCGCCCCGATGACCCTGCCCCCGACAGCCTCAGTGCGTGACGACCTTGTCGAGCGTCTTCGCCTGGGCGATCCACTCGCCGACGCTCTTCTCCGAGGGGAGCGAGCGCACGAGCTTCTTGGTCTCGTTCACCTCGCCCATCTTCGCGGTCAGGTTGGCCGCGTTACGCTGCGCGAGCTCCGGGACGGTGTCGACCCCCGCCGCCTCGAGCAGATCCGCGTACTCCTCGCCGACCCCCTTGATGCGGAACAGGTCCGCCATGTTGACCCAGCGGAGGATGCGCTCCTCCGAGATCGAGGTCGCCTCCGCGAGCTCCTTGCGCCCCTTCTTCGACGCGCCGCGCTCGAGCAGCTTCTCGACCGTCTTGACGCCGGCGCCCTCGAGCTTCTCGGCGTTGGCGGGCCCGATGCCCTCGATCTCCTTCACGTTGGCCATGATCAGTCCTTTCGTTGCGACGTGACGTCCGTCGCACGGCTTATACCAAGCCGTCGGCCGGCCCCCACGAGCCGCCGCCCCCGCCCCTTCGCGCGGCGGGCTGGAGGGCGCAGCCGACAGTTGAGGGTGCGGCCCCCGGGCTCGCTCGGCCGCGGACCGGCCGGGCCCCGCGGGGCTGCCCGGCATGGTATGCGCATGAACCGGCAGCCGAACCGACCAAGGAGAACCGAACGTCATGCTCGATCAGCTCATCACTCAGTTCATGTCCTCGCGCGCCGCCAACGAGACCATCGCGTCCGTCACGCAGCAGACGGAGCTCGACGCGGGTCAGGCCCGCCAGGCGGTCGAGGCGACCGCGCAGGGGGCCGCGGAGGCCGCGACCGATCAGGGCGGCCTCGCCGGCCTCGCCGGCTCGCTCCTCGGCGGCGGCGGCGGTGGAGGCGGTGGCCTCGCCGGGCTCGCCGGCTCGCTCCTCGGCGGCGGCGGTGGCGCCCCCGCGGCGGGCGGCCTGCCGCCTCAGCTCACGCAGCAGGTGACCCAGCTGGTGGCGGAGAAGACCGGCCTGTCCCCCGCGATCGCCGCGGCGGTCGTCGCGGTGGCGCTCCCGAAGGTCATGGAGTTCATCCAGGGCAAGTGAGGCGCGGCGTCGGCCGATCGCGCTCAGCCGATCGCGGTCAGCCGATGGCGCTCAGCCGATGGCGCTCAGCCGATCGCGATCGGCCGATCGCGGTCAGCCGGCCGCGATCCAGCCCATCGCCGCGCCGGCCGCGAACGCGAAGGCCAGCGCGACGGCGACCCAGGCGCCGCGGCCCGCCCGCGGCGCCGCCGCGTCCTGCGCTTCGACTTCGACCGAGCCCTCCTGGGCCGCGCGCGACGGCGCAGCGTCCTTTGCGTGAACGGCCTTGGCGGGAACGGCCTCGGCGGGAACGGCCGGCTCGGAGACACGCTGCCCAGGCAGCGTGTCGGCCTCGAGCCGGGGCGTGGACGCGCGCGGCGGCGGGGCCGGAGGCGGACGGCTCGACAGTCGGCGCAGGCCGACGTCCTCGCGGTCGTCGGGCGCGATCACCTCGCCGAGCGCGGCGACGAGCTCGCTCGCGGACGCGTAGCGGGCGTCCGGCTCACGGGCGAGCGCGCGGGCGAAGACCGCGTCGAGTCCCGGGACCTCGAAGCCGAGCTGCGAGGGGAGCCGAGGCGCACCCTCGTGCATCGCCTTGAGGACGTCGATCGCGCGCGAGCCGGCGTAGGGCAGCTCGCCCGTGAGCATCTCGAGCGCCATCGCGCCGAGCGAGTACACGTCGGACGCCGGGGTGACCCGCGCGCCGAGCCCCGCGAGCGCCTGCTCGGGCGGCATGAAGCCGGGCGTGCCGATCACCGCGCCGGCCTCGGTGAGCGTCCCGGTGGAGGCGAGCACCCGCTTGGCGATGCCGAAGTCGAGCACCTTGACGAGCTCCTCGTAGACGACGTCGGCCACGAGGAAGACGTTCTCGGGCTTGAGGTCGCGGTGCACGAAGCCTTGCGCGTGCGCGGCGTCGAGCGCGCTCGCGATCTGGCGGAGGATCGAAATCGCGGCGCGGGGGGCGATCCGCCGCTCGCGGCTCAGGCGCCGGCCGAGGTCCTCGCCGACGAGCATCTCCATGACGAGGTAGAGCGAGCCGTCCGGGAGCTCGCCGAAGTCGTGGACCTGCGCGATGTGCGGGCTGCGCAGCCGCGCCGCCGCGCGCGCCTCGCGGCGAAACCGCTCGACCGAGTCGAGGGACGCTTGATCGACGCGGAGCGTCTTGATGGCGACGCGCGTGCCGAGGGTGAGGTGCTCCGCCGCGTAGATGCGACCCATCCCACCGCGGGCCAGGCGCGACACCACGCGGTAGCGGTCGCCGACGACGGCCCCGATCATCGCGTCGTCGGGGAGCGACTCGGTGACCCGCGCGAGGACGTCCTCGAAGTCGCGCCGCCGCTGCTCGTCGACCGGCGCGCGGCCGCTCTCGCGGACGCCAGGCGCGTCGACGGTCTGCTCGCCCGACAGGGAACGCTCCCCGCTCGGGGCCTCGTCGCTCCGCTCCGCCTCGTGCTGCATCGGCGGCCCATCTTGCGATCATGTCGAGCCGGCGTCACGCCGCCGTTGGCGATCGGTGGCCCGGGCGTCATCCTCGGCCCCGCGCCGCAGGACATCCCTGGGGCCGACGAGTCACCCGGAACAGCACGTTCCGAGTGACGAAGGAGGGACGCCATGGAGATCGCGATCTTGGGGACGGGGACGGTCGGCAGGACCCTTTCGGAGGGGCTCGCGCGCCACGGCCACCGCGTGACGGTGGGCACGCGCGATCCGGAGGCGACCCGGGCGCGCGACGAGGCGGCGTTCGAGGGCGTGACGCTGCGCACCTTCGCGGACGCGGCCGCCGACGCCGAGCTGGTGATCCTCGCTACCTCGGGCCAGGCCGCGCTCGGGGTGATCGAGGCGGCCGGACCGAGCCGGCTCGCGGGCAAGGTGCTGATCGACGTCGCGAACCCGCTCGACTTCTCGAACGGCTTCCCGCCTTCGCTCTCCGTCTGCAACACGACCTCGCTCGGCGAGCAGGTCCAGGCGGCGGCGCCCGAGGCGAAGGTCGTCAAGGCGCTCAACACCGTCGCGGCGCCCGTGATGATCGACCCGGCCAGCGTCGCGGGGGGCGATCACACGCTGCCGATCTGCGGCGACGACGCAGAGGCCAAGGCCACCGTGACTGCGCTGCTCGCGGAGCTGGGCTGGCGGGACGTGCTCGACCTCGGACCGATCAGCGGCGCGCGCGCGACCGAGGCCTACCTGCTGCTCTGGACGCGCCTCTACGCGGCGCGGCAGAGCGCCGCCTTCTCCATCAAGGTGGTGAGCTGAGCCGGACGGGTCACTCGGGCGCGACGTGGAACGCGAGGGCGTGCCGGATACCGCGGCGCGGCGCGAGCTGACGGACGCCCCGCCGCGCGCGCCAGGCCGCCCCGGTCGAGGGCCCGCCGTCCAGGTTCAGCGCCTCCTCGCACCCCTCGCGCGCGAGGAGCGCGCCCAGCGTGTGGAGGGTCGGGCCCGCCCGGCCGCGCGACGGATCGCGCCGGGCGAGGTAGACGTCGAGGGACCGGCCACCGTCCCGGATGCAGAGCGCGGTGCGCGCGGCGGTGGCGGGCAGCCGGCGCGCGATGTTGTTCGCGCCCGCGACGACGAGGCGTGGCCGGCACTGGATCGCGAAGTCCAGGGGAGCGGGGAGCTGCAGCGGGGCCTCGGCGTCGTGCTGACTCGCCCGGCCCGACGAGAGCGCGACCACCCCGCCGCCGATCCGCGCGAGGTAGGGGCTCACCTCGTCGCCCCCCTCGACCACGAGGCCCTCGGGTCGGCGGTCGGTCCCGTAGAAGCCGCCGTTGATCACGAGCGCCGCCCCGCCGCGGACCCAGCGCCCGAGGCCGCGGCGCATCCCGACGTCCACGACCTCGACCCGCGTCCGCTCGAGAGGCAGCGTCCAGCGGTGCAGGCGGTACGGCTCGCCGTCCCATCGCCGCTCGACGCGCACCTCGTACGGCAGGACCTCGCGCGACGCGGGCTGGGCGCGCAGCAGGCTCACGCTGGCGAGCAGGGCGAGGGGCGCGAACGCGAACGACAGCCGTCGCATCCCCCGCAGCATGACGTCGCCCTCGCCCTCCCGCGAGCGTGGGAGCCGCAGAGGCGCGCTCGGCCGGGCGCCGGCCGGCTGTAAGCGGGCGTTAAGGCTCCACGCCGCGCCGGCCCGCGATATCTTGTGCGGTCTCCCACGCTTGACCGCCTCTGCCCCCGGAGCCTCCATGACTCGCCTGTCGCTGCCTCTCCTGGCGCTGTCGCTCGCCTTCTGCCTCGCGTGCGAGGCCAGCCCCTCCGCGCCCCGACGGGACGGCGGCGGAGGCGGAGGCTCCGACGCGGGTCCGCCGCGGCCCGGGTTCGACTCCGGCGCGCCGTTCGACGCGGGCCCCCGCCGCGACGCCGGGCCGCCGCGCCCGGGTGACATGGACGCCGACGGACTGCCGGACGCCGACGAGGCGATGCGCGGGACCGACCCCAACAACGCCGACACCGACGGCGACGGGGTGGGCGACGGCGTCGAGGTCCTCGCCGGCACCGATCCGAACAGCGCGGCGAGCACGATCCCGGACACCGACTTCTACGTCGTCCTCGAGTTCGGGGCGGGCCCTCAGGTGCGCGAGCTCGACTTCACGGCGCGGCTCGGGCGGGGCGACGTGCTCTTCCTCGTCGACACGACGGGCAGCATGACGGCCGCGATCAACAACGTGCGCAGCTCCCTCTCGACCCAGATCGCGCCGGCCATCCAGGCCGCGATCGCCGACGTCGTGATGGGCGTGGGCGACTTCCGCGACTTCCCCGTCGACCCCTACGGCGACCCGGGGGACTGGTCCTACCAGACGCGCCAGACCATGACCTCGGACCTCGCGGCGGTGCAGTCGGCGCTGGGCACCCTGCGCGCGGGCGGCGGCGCGGACGGCCCGGAGGCGGCGATCGAGGGCCTCTACCAGTCGGTCGCCGGCTCGGGGAGCTGCCCGGCGGGGGGCTTCGGCGCGGTCTGCTTCCGCAGCATGAGCCACCCCATCGTGGTCCTCGTGACCGACGCCGAGATGCACAACGGGCCCGGCGGCGCGAACAACTACTCGGGCGTGAGCGCGCGCTCCTACTCCGAGACGATGGCCGCGCTCAACGCGCAGAACGTGAAGATCGTCGGCGCGGCGGTCGACCCGCTGAGCATCGGCCTGCCGTTCCCGCTGCCCAACGTGGCCCGCCCCCACCTCGTGGAGGTCGCGCGCGCCACCTCGTCGCGCGCGGTCGACGGCAGCGACACCGTCTACGACGCGCCCGGCGGCTCCGTCGCCACCGCGGCGGTCGACGGGATCGTCGACCTCGTCGGCGCGACCACCCAGGACGTCACGACCCAGCAGCGCGACGACCCGTCCGACGCGGTGGACGCGACTCGCTTCATGCAGTCGATCCGTCCGCTCCGCGCGACCCGCGCGACCCGCTTCGACGCCACCACCTTCTACGGCGTGGCCGGCGGGAGCACGGTGACCTTCGAGGTGACCTTCGAGAACGACTTCCTGATGCAGGAGGCGTTCGTGCAGCTGTTCCAGGCCTACATCGATGTGGTCGACACCGCGTCGTCCACGACCCTCGACACGCGCAACGTCTACATCGTCGTGCCGGCGATCGGCGGCGGCCTCATCTGAGCGATCCTCGACCCGAGGTGATCCCCGATCCGGGAGACCGGCGCGTCCTCGGGTTCCAGGGCCCGCGGCGGGCAAACCTCCGCAGTGACAGCCGACGCGTTCGTGGTAGACGACGCGGCATGAAGACTCACTTCGTGACGATGGCGCTGGCGCTCGCGCTGGCTGGATGCGGTGGCTCGAGCGCGGAGGAGGCTCCGGCCGACGACTCCGCCGGCGGCGAAACCGCGGAGGGCGGCCACCACCACGGCGGTCCCCACGGCGAGGGCCACGGGGACGGCCATCACGGCGAGGGGCATGGCGAGGGGCATGGCGAGGGGCATGGCCGCGATCATCACCCCGAGATGAGCCCGGCGCTGCGCGCCTTCCACGACGTCCTCGCGCCCGTCTATCACATGGAGCCCGGCGCCGAGCGCGCGGCCGCCACCTGCGCCCGCGCAGGCGACATGGGCGCGGCCGCGCCCGCGGTCAGCCAGGGCACCGTCAGCGCGGTCGGCAACCTGGCCGCGGCGTGCGAGGCGGACCTCACCTCCGAGGCGGGCGTCGCCGGCGCGGAGCAGGCCCTCGAGGCGGTCCACGACGCGTTCCACGAGGCGATGGAGGCGGAGCGCGAGACCGAGGGCGCGGAGCACCCGGACGAGGGCTGAGCGCTCCCGGATCCGACGAGCCGAGGCGCGGGAACCGGAGCGGCTCCCGCTCGCTCGGCTCGGCCTTCTGACTCGGCTCGGCCTTCTGACTCGGCTCGGCTTCCGACTCGGCTCGGCTTCCGACTCGGCTCGGCTTCTGACTCGGCTCGGCTTCTGACTCGGCTCAGCGCGCGGCGGCTCAGCGCGCGGCGGCTCAGCGCGCGGCGACTCAGCGCGCGGCGGCTCAGCTCGCGTCGCAGCGCTCGAACACCGTCGGGTCGAGCGCGCGCTCCTCGTCGGCCCGGATGCACGGAACACAGTAGCCACCGCGCACCGCGTCGGGGCCCGTGCTCACGAAGCCGCGGTCGTCGGGCTCGAGGCACCGGAACCCGTCGCCGCAGTCGCAGAGCGGGAGGTTCGACCCCTGCTCGCCCGAGCAACGGCACGAGCAGAACGCGCGGTTCTCGAGCGTCGCGTCGTCGAGCGTCCGGGGATCGCCGTCGAGCCGATAGACGAGACAAGCTCGCGTGCGGCACTGCACCGAGCTCGTCTCGAGGTAGACCTCCTGGGGGTCGAAGCCGTCGTCCGGGACCTGCTCGGGGAGGCAGACGTCGCCGACGCCGTCACCGGTGCAAGCGACAAGCACGGTTGCCGCGAGGACGGTCGCGCCGAGGACGGTCGCGCCGAGGACGGTCGCGCCGAGGACGCAGGCGCGCGCCGCGCCGGCCATGATCTGCATGGGGTGCTCCTTCAAACCCCGGCCGGGTGGACGCGCCGCGGGGCGCGCGCCGGGGACAGCTCGAGAGTGGAGCCGCCGCGGCCGCGCGTTGCACTGCGCGCTCAGTCGCCCTCGAAGCCTCCGTCGAGCGCGACCGCGGCCGCGCGACCCGGGCCAACGAGGCGCATCTCGAGCTCGACCCGGACCGTCCCCGACCGCCCCGACGTGTCGAAGCGGTGCTCCTCGACCTCGCGCGCGTCGCGCGGCACGTCGAGGCGCGCGAGCTCGTCTCCGTCCACCCGCACCGTGAGCTGCGCCGCCGCATCGTAGGGCCCCGGCGCGGCTGCGACCCGGAGGGCGAGGGCCTCGCCGGCCGGCAGCTCCCACGCGATCGTCCGCGGCGAGCGCGGCCGGTGCTGGGACGTCGGCAGGAGCAGCAGCGGTCCGTCGTGCCCGGGCGCGTGGATCCCCGCGGGGAGCCGCAGCCCGGTGCGGTGGTCGCCGTCTCCGTCGAGGATCGCGCACTCCCAGCTCATCAGCTCCCACGCGAGGAAATCGCACGGCGCCTCGCCGAGCGTGACCTCCGCGTGCCGGACGCCCCGGGGCGTCGCGAATCGGATGGGCTCCGACGTGGCCGCCGCTCGGCGCACCCCGCCGATCACCCCGAGCGTCGCGAGGGTCACCGCCGCGGCGCCCCACGCCAACCGGGGAGACGGGGTGAGCGGGACGCGCGCGAGCGCCCACCGGCCGAGCCTCGGCAGCGCGCCGAGGGCCGCGCCCGCGCCGAGGCAGACCACCACCGCGGCCGTCGCGCTCCAGCCCGCGCCGCTGGTCCACGCCCGCGGCACGAGGAGCCCGAGCGCCCCGAGCCCGAGCGCGAGCCCGAGGAGCCGCTCGCGCCGGAGCGCCGCCCAGAGCCCACCGAGCGGGGCGAGGACCAGCAGCGGCGTCAGCCCGCGGAGCGGCCCCGGCGACGCGAAGGCCTGGGCGATGGACGCGAAGGCGGACGGCGGCGACACCTGCGCCGCCCCGAGCGCGCCGGCCACCACGAAGTCGTGCGGCGAGGCGAAGGGGCGCCCGATCACGGCGAGCGTGACCAGCCCGTAGACCCCGAGGGACGCCGCCGTCGCGAGGCCCGCCCGCGTCGCCGCCGGGCGCCCGCCGCTCCACCACGCGGCCAGCGCCGGCAGGAGCGCCCAGGGGAGCAGCGCGTCGGCGAGCCAGGCCGAGAGCCCGACCAGCGCGCCGGCCGCGACCCAGCGCCTCGACGCCGCGAGGCGGAGCGAGAGCGCGGCGAGCGCGGCGCCGAACAGGCCCGATCCCCCCGCGATCATCGCGTCGGACAGCGGCGGCACGAGCGTCACCCCGACCGCGACGATGGCGGCGAGCCAGGGCGGCGCGACCCGCGTGAGCAGCCGCGTCGACGCGTAGACGAGCAGCGCTCCGGCGAGGAGGTGCAAGACGAGCAGCCCCGCGTAGCCGCCGAGGAGGAACGCGAGGCCGCCGAGGAGGACCGCCGGGAGAGGCGCGCGCGCGACGGGCGTGCCGAAGCGCGTGCGGGTCGCGACTGACGCGTCGCCCTGGGTGTCGCCCGGTCCGAGGCGGTCGGTGAGATCGAGAGCGCCGGCGGCCAGCGCCTCGGCGCCGACCACGTAGCCGTCGTGGCCCATCCGCTCGGGCAGCGGCGGGCTCGTGCCGAGCGTGGTGAGCGCGGCCGCGACGGCGAGCACGGCGGCCATCAGCGCGGCCGGATGAAGCCGCGCGCGCATCCGCCGCCCCGCCGCCTGCGCCGCCTTGAAGATCAGCTCGAGCGCACGGGCGAGCGCGGGGACGTGGAGCGCGAAGGCGCCGAAGAGGAACCGGTCGAAGCGCCACGGGAAGCGGCTGAACAGGAGGAACATCCCGACCGTGGTGAGGACCGTCCCGAGCACGTAGCGCGGGCGGCGGCGGATCATCGCGGCGTGGCCGACGAGGCAGAGCGCGAAGAGCCCCCAGCGGCGCGCGACGCCCCACGGCCCCGACCAGAGATCGGGGATGCCGACCGACCACGGCGTCTCGAACGCGTCGCTGTCGCTCACCACGCCTTGGACGCCGCCCTCGACGACGAGCACGCGGCTGTAGCCGAACCACCACGGCCGCCCGAACATGTAGGTGTTCATCGCCGCGCCCAGCCCGAGCGCGATCGCGCCCCCGTAGACCGCGTGCAGCAGCACCTTCAGCTCGCCGCGCTCCCAGAGGATCAGCCCGCAGGGGACCGCGAGGAGGATCGAGGGCGGCTTGATCAGGACGGTGAGCCCGAGGAAGAAGCCGGCGAGGAGCCCCCGCCGGGTGACCAGCGCGTAGAGCGCGACCCCGAGCAGCGCGAGCGAGAGCACGTCGACGCTGTAGTCGTAGACGCGCGCGCGCACCCCTCCCGCGAGGAGCAGGCCGAGCGTCGCCAGGGCCGAGGCGCTCGAGGACGCGTAGGCTCGCGTGAAGCGATCGACCCCGACCGCCGCGACCGCGAAGCCGAGCAGGTTGAACAGGAGCACGCCGAAGAGCCCGAACGCCCAGTAGAGCGGCGTCGAGAGCACCGGCATGATCCAGGGCCGGAAGTGGTACTTCTCGCCGCGCGCGCCAAGCGCGAGGTTGCTGAAGTCGGCCGTGAGGTTGTAGTTCCAGCCGAGCTCGCCGCTGTACCAGGAGTGGGCGAACGGGTCCTCGAGCGAGCCTCGATCGAGGAGATTCTCGTTGACGTTCACGTAGAACCGGCCGTCGCGGTAGATCCACGTGTTGCGGGCGAGCGGCACGGCCACCTGCGCGAGCGCGAGGAGGAACACGCCGACCGCGATCACCAGCGCGCGCGCGCCGGGTGAAGCCTCGGCCTCCGCTCCCGGTCGGGGGCTCGCGTCCGCGGCGGTCGGCGCGGCGTCGCTCATGCCGGGAGGTCCCGCCGCAGCACGACGTTGACCGTCTCGCTGCGCGCGTCCCACAGCACGACCGCCTCGCCGCGCTCGAGCTGGCCGCGGACCTCGGCCATCTTGGCCTCGAGGTCCGCCTCGACGTGCCCGTAGTCGGTGCCCTCGCGGGTGACGAACTCGCCGATCACGCCCCGCAGGGCCTCCGGCGACAGCTCCTCCCACGGTATGACGACGCCCTCGGGCCCCTCGTCCATCGCGCCCTACCCCTCCTCGAGGTGGCGCTCGAAGAGCGCGCGGTACTTGTCGGGGATCGGCTGCCCCCGATAGCTGTCCATGCTGATGCAGGCCACCACCACGGTGCCGTGACAGACGCGCTCGCCGTCCGGGCCGCGCACCTCGAAGTGGAACGTCGCGCTCTTGCCCCCGACGCGGCGCACCGCGACGCGAGTGGTGAGGGTCTCGCCGAACCGCGCGGGGCGCTCGAAGTCCGCTTCCGCGTGGACCGCCGGCCACCCCACCCGATCGTCGTCGAGGCACGCGCGGTAGGGGAACCCCTGGGCGTCGAAGAAGTCCTCGAACGCGCAGTGGAAGAAGTGGAAGAAGCGCGGGTAGTAGACGATCCGCGCGTGATCCTCGTCCCCGAAGCGCACCTTGAGCGTGCTCTCGAACGCCATGGCGCGCGAGTATGGGCAATGCCCGCCGCGATCGCCACGCCGCCGCGTCCCTGCGCCCGCCGCGTCCCTTCGCCCGCTGCGTCCCTTCGCCCGCTGCGTCCCTGCGCCCGTCGCGTCCCTAGGCCGCCGCGTCGGTCGCCGAGGCCGGGCGATCGAGCACGAGCAGCTCACGCGCGTGGATCTCGGTGTCCCAGCGAGGAGCGCCCGCGTCGCCGACCTTCCGCGTGACCAGGCGCCCCTCGACCGCCACGCGGTGCCCGGAGCGGAGGAACCGGCTCAGCCCCTCGGCCTGGCCTCCCCACACGACGACCGAGTGCCAACCAAGGCGCTCGCGCTTCACCCCGTTCTCGTCGGGCCGCAGCTCGCTCGTGCGGACCCGCAGCCACAGCCGGTGCCTCCCCCGCTCGTGGGGGCGGTAGCGCGGCTCTCCGTCCACGCTCCCGATGAGGACGACCCGGTTCAATCCCTGACTCGACATTGGCTCACCTCCGCCCAGGAGCTTTGGCAAGCCGCGTTCCGGATCTGCGCCTCAACGATCTCACGTACTTACGAGCGCGGATCGGCGGATCGGGTGGCGGACCGCCGGCGGCCGCCACCCCCGGGACTGCTTGGTCATCTGTCGGCGGATGATCGCGACGGGCAGCGCTTTGGGGCGGTCGGCGACCGACGAGCAAGGGCTTCCCGCCCCTGCGACGAGGGCGCGGGCCGCCCGGAAGCGCTGAACGAGCGAGGGCCGTCGCCAACGTAACCGAGCAGTCCCAGGCCGCGGTCAGGCCGCGCCGAAGCGGCGCCCGAGCTGGGCGCAGATCGCCTCGAGCTCGCGCTGATCGACCTCGTCGAACGCGGCGAGATGATCGCTGTCGACGTCGAGCACCGCGAGCAGCCGCCCGTCCGGCGTGAGCACGGGCACGACGATCTCGCTGCGGGTCGTGCTCGAACAGGCGATGTGGTCGGCGAAGGCCTCGACGTCCGGGACGAGCTGGGTCCGCCGGGTACGGGCGGCCGCGCCGCAGACGCCGCGCGTGAACGCGATGCGGAGGCAGCCGTGGCCGCCCTGGTAGGGCCCGATGACCAGCACGTCCTCGCCGGCCGCGTCGCGGAGCGCGCGGTAGAAGCCGGTCCAGTGGAAGCGCTCGAACGCGTGGTGGAGCTCGCACGCGACCGTCGCCATCGCGGCCACCCAGTCGTCCTCGCCCTCGAGGAGCGCGTCGATCGCGCCGCGCACCTCGCGGTAGCGCGCGGCCCGGTCCTCGGGGGCGTCCGTCGCGTCGAGGGCCATCAGAACGTGGGGTCGTTCTGGGTGAGGTAGAAGCCGGTCGTCAGCCCGGGCCGGTGGAGCAGCTCCACGTCACAGCCCGTCGTCTCGCCAGCCGCGTCGACGTGCACCGTCACGTCGGCGACCCGCCACATCGTGCCGATCGCGGTGTTGCCGTTGGGGCCGCGGAAGTTGTTGACCACGTCCGGTCGCTCGCCGAAGGTCGCCACGCGGCGGCCTCCGCAATAGACATTGACAACGGGCTGAGCGGTCCCGCCGGTGAAGTTCTGGACCATGACGCGGAACGTCTCGCCGTCGCGCGGGTTGTCGACGTTGATGTTCTCGGGCAGGCCGGAGCGCCCGGGCGACAGGTTGTTGTCGATGTCGAGCCGCGGGTTCGGGCAGACGCCGAGCAGCGCGCGGAAGCGGTCGCCGTTGGGACCCTGCTCGCACTGGGCGAGCGGCGAGTCCGCGTAGCCCCAGTCCGCGCGGCTCACCGGCCCGCCGGTCACCGGGTGCGCCGCCTGCCGGACCTCGGCCTCGCAGTCGTGCCAGCCGCAGGACGCCTCGGGCAAGGCGTCGAACGCGGTGCCGCCGCTCGCGTACCACGGGGTCGTGTCGTCGGGGCGGTGGAGGAACAGGTCGAGATCCTCCGACTCGCTCTCGGGGTAGCACATCTCCACCCGCAGCCCGGGGCCCGCGACGTGGACGACCCAGGCGCAGGAGAGCACCTCGCCGCCGGGCACGGTCACCGACAGGGTGACGCGGTAGTCCCCGCTCAGACGCGGCGTGAAGGTCGCCCGCTCGCTCGCCGCGCCGGTCAGGGTGAAGCTCTCGAGGCGGGGCGCGAGCCGATCGCAGGGCCCGCCCTCGACCGACCAGCGAAAGCCCTCGGCCGGTCCCGCGTAGAACGCGCGCCCGTCGAGCAGGTAGGGCTCGAAAGGCGCGCCGTCCGGAACGCGCGGATCGCCGGGGCTCGGGCAGTCGATCATGCAGATACGGTCGGCCGAGCACCCGTTGCAGAGGTCGTCGCGGCCGGTGCACACGGACTCGTCTGGTTGCACGCCTCCTTGACACGGGCCCCACCCGCCGGCCACGCCGCAGACCTGCTGGCCGTCCTGGCACGCGCCCACCCTGCGGCGCCCGGGCGGCCCCGCGAAGCAGTCCTGCACCGCGCCCGGCTCGCACGCGCAGCCCTCGTCGACCTGCCCGTCGCAGTCGTCGTCGTCGCCGTCGCCGCAGACCTCGTCCCCGAGGCAGCCGTCCTCGACCGGGACGCAGCCGCCGTCCGGGATCGGCCCCGCGTCCGGTCGGCCTCCGTCGCCGCCTCCGTCCAGCCCACCGTCGGGCGCCTCGCCGGCGTCCGGCCCCGCGTCGCGCCCGCCGTCCATCCCCGAGCCCGGATCGAGCCCGTCGAGCGAGGTCCGCGCGCCGCAGCCGGCGGCGAGCGAGAGGAGCAAGCAGGCGAGTCGAGTCCGAACCGAGGCGCGCACGCGGGGCAAGGTAGCAGCGGCGGGGGCGCGCGCCCTCCCTGCGAAGGCACTGTAAGGTGCCTCTGCCGATCTGTGCCACGGCCCGGCCGCGTGCCGCGGTCTGAAGCCCGCCGCGCCCGGTCTGACCCGGAAACCGACTGGCATCGGCGTTGCTCGAGGATGCCGACATGTCCAAGCTCACCGCCTGCTCCGAGTGCTCCGGATTCCTCCCGCCTGCCGCGTCCGCTTGCCCGCACTGCGGGGGCCGCGTGGCACGGTCCACCCCCCTCCCGAAGCCCCTTCGCGCCGCGCTCGCGATCGGCGCGGGCGGCCTCCTCGCGATGACGCTGTCGGCCTGCTACGGCGGCGGCGTCGACTTCCCGCGTGACTCCGGTCCGATGTGCACCGACAACGACGGCGACGGCTACTGCGTCATCGACGGCGACTGCGACGACGCGAACTTCGACATCCACCCGTTCGCCGCCGACCCGCTCGGCGACGGGATCGATCAGAACTGCGACATGGTCGACGGCGTCGCGGGCGACGCGGGCCCGTAGCCCGGCTTCCCGTCACCGCGTACGCTCACCGGCGTGACCGACCTCCCTCGCGACGACTCGGGGCGGCTGCGACGCCGCCTCGACGTGCTCCGCGCCGACTTCCACCCGCGGTACGTGGTGTGGGAGCTGACGCTGCGCTGCGACCACGCGTGCACCCACTGCGGGTCGCGCGCAGGCGCGGCGCGCGAGACGGAGCTGTCCACCCGCGAGGCGCTCCGCGTGGTCGACGAGCTCGCCGAGCTCGGCACCGGCGAGGTCGTCCTGATCGGCGGCGAGGCCTACCTCCACGACGGGTTCCTCGACGTGATCCGCGCGCTGCGGCGCAAGCGCATCACCCCGATCATGACGACCGGGGGGCGCGGGGTGACCCGCGAGCTCGCGCACGCGATGGCGGACGCAGGGCTCGCGCGCGTGTCCGTCAGCATCGACGGGCTGCGCGAGACCCACGACGCGATGCGCGCGCGCCGCGGCTCGTTCGACGACGCGCTCGCCGCGCTCGAGCACGTGGCCGAGGCGGCGATGGTGCCGATGGCGAACACCAACCTGAACCGCTTCAACCAGGCGGATCTCGAGCCGCTGTACGAGGTCCTCGCGCAGCGCGGGGTGCGCGCGTGGCAGGTGCAGCTCACCGCCCCGCTCGGCCGCGCCGCGGACCGGCCCGAGATGCTCCTGCAGCCGTACGATCTGCTGCAGCTCGTCCCGCGGATCGCGGCGGTCAAGGAGCGCGGCCTCGCGCGTGGGCTCCTGATGATGCCGGGCAACAACCTCGGCTACTTCGGGCCCGAGGAGGGCCTGCTCCGCTCGCAGCGGCCCGAAGACGGCGACCACTGGGGCGGGTGCCAGGCGGGGCGCTTCGTCATGGGCATCGAGTCGGACGGGGCGGTGAAGGGCTGCCCGTCGCTCCAGACCAAGGCCTACGTCGGCGGGCACGCGCCGGCGCGCTCCATCCGCTCGATCTGGGAGGGCTCGGACGAGCTCGCGTTCACGCGGTCCCGGACCCGCGACGATCTGTGGGGCTACTGCGCGGGCTGCGCGTTCGCGGAGCCCTGCCTCGGCGGCTGCTCGTTCACCGCCCACGCCTTCTTCGGCCGCCCCGGCAACAACCCGTACTGCCACTTCCGCGCGCGCGACTTCGCCCGGCGCGGCCTGCGCGAGCGGCTGGTCCCCGCCGATCCCGCCGACGGGGACCCCTTCGACCACGGGCTGTTCACGCTCGAGGTCGAGCCGCTCGACGCGCCCGAGCCGCCGGCGCCGGAGCGTGAGGCCCTCGTCCAGATCGGGCGGCGGCCGGCCCGCATGATCCACGGCCGCGGCTGATCCTCAACCGACAGCCTCTGCGTCCCGAACCCGGCTCGACGCGCGCTTCGGCTTGCGCTCGGACCGTTCCGTCCCCATGCGTTGGGCGGCGGAAGAGCCGCCCCCTGATCGAGGAGACCACATCGTGACCATCAGCGTAGGCGACCGCATCGGCGACGCGACCCTCTACGAGTCCCGCGAGTTCGGCGAGTTCTGTCCCGCGGGCCCCGCGCCCGTGTCCGTGGCGGAGGCCGCGGCCGGCAAGAAGATCGTCCTGTTCGGGCTCCCCGGGGCCTACACCCCGACCTGCTCGGCCCAGCACGTGCCTGGCTACAAGAAGCACGCGGCCGACCTCAAGGCCAAGGGCGTCGACGAGATCTGGTGCGTCTCGGTCAACGACGGCTTCGTGATGGCGGCCTGGGGCCGCGACGAGGACGCGCTCGAGGAGATCCGCTTCCTCGGCGACGGGAGCGCGCAGCTCGCCAAGGCGCTCGGCCTGGAGCTCGACCTCTCCGCGCACGGGATGGGCCTGCGGATGAAGCGCTTCTCGATGCTGCTCGAGGATGGCGTCGTGAAGCAGCTCAACGTCGAGGGCCCCGGCAAGTTCGAGGTCTCCGACGCCGAGACGATGCTCGGCCAGCTCTGATCTCTCGGATCACGCGCGAACACGGCGGCCTTCAGGGGCGCGGGTGCGCGACGAAGAACTCCCACATCGCCTCGGTGGCCGAGATGTCGTTCGTGTTCGGCCCGAGGAAGGGGATCGAGTTGCCTCCCGGCCACTGATGGCCGCCGCCGTCGATCGTGCAGAGGCGGACCGTCGCGTCCGCCTGACAGCCCGTCCACTCCTCACAGCGCGCGTCGCCGTTGGTGAAGTAGGTCGTGGGCCCCGCGGAGCACCCGTTGCGCCGCGCCCAGTCCTCCATCGTCGCGCGTACACTGAGCTGACCGGCGAAGCCGTCGTAGGGGACGATGCGATCCCCGGTGCCGTGGAAGTGCATCACGGGGACGGGGCGGCTCGGCGCGCAGGACGTCGTCGCGTTGGGGCCCGCCACCGGGCCGATGGCGGCGATCCGATCGGCGAGCTCGCACGCGAGCCGGTGGCTCATGTAGCCCCCGTTCGACAGGCCGGTCGCGAACACGCGCCGCTCGTCCACGCAGAGCTCGGACGCGAGCCGATCGATCATCGCGCGCGTGAAGCCGACGTCGTCGACGTCCTGGCTCATGGCGGTGCCGCAGCAGAGGCCGCCGTTCCACGTCGCGCCGACGCCCTCGGGGTGGACCGCGACGAAGCCGTGCCGGTCGGCTGCGGCGTTCATCTCCGACAACACGATCTGCTGGCTCGCGCTCGACATGCGGCCGTGGAAGTTGAGCACCACCGGCGTGGCCGCCGAGGGCGAGTAGCCCGGGGGGACGTGGACCACGAAGGTGCGCTCGCGGCCGTCGTGCGTCAGCGTCCAGCGCCGGTCGTTCGCGCCGGGGTCGCGCCCGCAGCCGCCCCCGGTCGATCCGGGCCCCGCGTCGACGCCCGGCGCGGGGGGCCCGGCGTCGCTCCCGCTCGCCGGCGGGCCTGCGTCCGCGGCTCCCACTGGGGGCCCGGCGTCGCCCCCGACCCGCGGCGGACCCGCGTCGACGCCGGGGCGCGGGCCGGGGCCGGAGTCGACCGCGGCGGCGCCGCCGTCGCAGGCGGCGCAGAGCAGAACGAGCACGGGGAGCACGGGGAGCACGAAGCGCATAGGCGAGGTCTCTGCACATGCCGTGCGCGCCGCGCCGCGCCTCCTCCGGCCCGATCTGCCGCCCCGGGCGACACACGCGGTCGGGACGCCGAGCCCCAGCCGAGGCCACCTCTCGCGCGGCCAGAGCGCGCGCCGCGCGGCCCCACCCCGTGACAACCCGTAACAAGCCGCGACGCCCGGCCGGCTACCCCGGAGGAGGTGCTCGATGCGCGACTGGCGGGGCGGACCCGGCGGCGCGGCGCCTCGACCGACCTCGACCTGAAGGAGGCCTCCGTGGAAGCTCGCATGACAACCTCACCGCTCCTCGTCCCGGGCGCGTGGGCCACCGCCCTCGCCGCCGCCCTCGCGCTCGCGGGGTGCGCCGCCGACGTGGGCGCCCCCGACGCGCTCGAGTCGACGAGCGCCCCGCTCACCATCGGAACCGCGCCCACCCCGCTCGGCCCGCACGGCTCGAGCGGCGGCACGTTCTCGCACTGCACCGGCGACATGGCGGAGGGCTTCATCAGCCTCGGGACCGTCTACTACCCGACCCCGCGGAGGACGCGCTGCGGCACCTACGTGCCCGACCTGGACGTCGTCCTCGTGCGGCGAGCCCTCGGCAGCTCGGCGGGGAGCTACGCCCCGCTCGGCGAGCACCTCGCGAGCCACGGCTACGTCGTCGCGGTGCTCCAGTACACCGATCTCGCGGGCGCGATGGACTACCTCCACGATCACTTCCCGCTCAGCGGGCGGGTCGGGCTGTTCGGCCACAGCCGCGGCGGGCTAGAGATCGGGACGCGGGTCGGGGACGTCGAGGACGGGGGCGACGACGTCCGCGCGGTGGTCCTCCTCAACCCGGTCGTGGCTCGTGACGGAGTCGCGATCGACGCCCCGGACCTCGACGCAGTCGACGGCCTCCTCGCCATCCACTCCGTCCAGGACAACGATCCCGGCACCTGGGGGGACACGGTGCCCGGCGACTCACGGGAGTCCGTCTGGAGGGTCGCCGACCGCGTGGCCGACCGGCGGGTCGTCGGGGACGTCGACCTCGTGTTCGTCCCGGGCGCCCACTACATCCAGGGCGGGCGCGCGACGCTCGGCTACACCACCGCGTTCCTCGACGCGCACCTGCGCGGGTCGATCGCCAACCGGACCTACTTCTCGGTTCAGTCCTTGCTGCCCAACCTCTCGAACTTCGAGCGACCGGTCGGTCAGTTCCATCGGCAGTCGTCTGACCACATCGTCTCGGACTTCGACGCGCACGCCCTCGCGCCCACGCCCGGCCCGGGGATGACCATCGTGGACACGGGGAGCACCTACGACCTGGACGACTTCTCGCCGCATCACACGCGCGCGGTACGCGCCCGCCGGCTGCCGGGCGCCCGGGCGCCGGCGCTCCACTTCAACCTGCCCGCGCCGGTCTCGACCTACAGCTCGCGGTACGTCTCGTTCCGGGCGTCGCAGATCTACGACCCGAAAGGGATGACCTCGGGCGATCCCGTAGAGCTCCGCGTCCAGGTGTGCTCGGGCACCGTGTGCGCGACCGAGAGCGTCGGTGACCTGAACTTCCCCATCGAGGTCAACCCGCTGACGGTGGCCTCGACCGGAGAGGTCGTGGACGCCACGAAGAACGGGATGCGGACGTTCACCGTCCGCCTCTCGAGCTACGAGGACGCAGGCGTCGACCTGACCGGCATCACGCGCGTGAGCCTGTTGTTCGAGCCGGGCTCGACGCGAGACTTCTGGGTCGACGACGTCGAGATCATCTCGCCGTTCGCGCCGTAGTACCCGCAGCCCGGAGCCGGGGCCGTCGCGATACGCGGCCTCGGCGTTCGAGCCGGACCGGAGTCGATCGGGATCCGCAGCCGCTACAGCCGGAACCCGACGCTCAGCTCGGCGTTCGTGAGGAAGTTGAGGTTCGACCCTCCGCTCACGCCAGCCCCCGGGCTGCTCGGCGACTCCACGCCGTAGAGGAAGTCGAGGCGCAGGCCGCCCCGAAGGAACAGGGACGCCCCGGGCTGCACCAGGAGGCCGAACGGGAGCTGCCCGTGGAAGCCGCCGCCCGTCACCGCGACGTTGAGCCCGCCGCCCACCGGCTCGGTTCGGTAGGAGTAGTACCCGCCCGCGCCGACGCCCACGTAGAAGGCCATCCCGTGGACGATCGCCAGGTGATAGAGCCCCTGCACGGTCGCCCCGACCCCGTAGGTCTCCTGGGACTGCGCGCCGTCGATCCCCGCAAACAGGAAGATCCCATTGACGGCGAGGCGAACCTGGAACGCGTCGGTGATCATCCAGCCGCCGCCGATCGAGGGGAGCGAGAAGACAGTGTTCTGCGAGCGGCCGCCGCCGACGTCCGGGCTCGTCGAGCCGTAGGCCCAACCGCCGGTGGCCGAGACGAAGAGGCTGAAGCGCCCTGCGCGCAGGAGCGTCTCGTCGTTGATCGTCCGCGTGCGGAAATCGCTACCCGACACCCGCGTCTGGGCGGCGGCGGGGGCAGCGGCGAGGAGGAGCAAGCCAGTGAGGATCAGGGTCTTCATGCCGCGAGCGTGAGGGGCGATCTGGCCGTGGGCAACTGCTCCTTCCGCAAGCTCCAGGTCCACCGGCGGCGAGCTCGACGACAAGTTCTTCGCCTTCCTCAAGAGCTGGCTCGCGGCTCACATCTGCGGCATCGACCAGAAGTACGCCGCGCACGAGCACGCCGCGTGACGAGGTGAGCCTCGCGCCACCGACCCACACCGCCGACGATTCCGCTTGCAACCCCCGGGAAGTCTGCGAACCAGGGGCGTGACTTTTGACGAGCTCGGGCTGAATCGCCCGCTGTTGAGGGCCGTCCGCGACGCCGGCTACGAAGAACCGACCCCGATCCAGCGCGCGGCGATCGAGCCCGCGCTCGCCGGCCGCGATGTGCTCGGGTGCGCGCAGACCGGCACCGGCAAGACCGCCGCCTTCGGCCTCCCGCTGCTGCAGCGCCTCGACGCGCAGGCGGGCGACGAGACCACGCTCCGCGCCCTGGTGCTGACTCCGACACGCGAGCTCGCCGCGCAGATCGGCGACTCGCTGCGGGTCTACGGCAAGCACCTCGAGATCTGGCACACGGTGATCTTCGGCGGCGTCAACGACAAGCCGCAGATCAAGGAGCTCGATCGAGGGATCGACGCGCTCATCGCGACCCCGGGCCGCCTGCTCGACCTGATGGGGCGCGGTCACGTGGACCTGAGCGACATCTCGATCTTCGTCCTCGACGAGGCCGATCGCATGCTCGACATGGGCTTCTTGCCCGACGTGAAGCGCGTGATCGCGAAGCTGCCGAAGAAGCGCCAGACGCTGTTCTTCTCGGCCACGATGCCGCCGCCGATCAAGGAGCTCGCCGACGGCCTCCTCCACGACCCGGTCCACGTCGCGGTCGATCCGGTCAGCTCGGCCGCCGAGCGCGTGAGCCAGCGCGTCTACTTCGTCGACAAGGCGGACAAGCGCCGGCTCCTCGTGCGCCTGCTCGAGAAGGACGAGCTCCGCCACACCCTCGTCTTCACGCGGACCAAGCACGGCGCCAACCGCGTCGTGCAGCACCTCGGCAAGGCGGGCATCGAGTCGGCCGCGATCCACGGCAACAAGTCCCAGGGCGCGCGGACCCGCGCGCTGGACGGCTTCCGCTCGGGATCGCTGAACGTCCTCGTGGCCACCGACCTCGCGGCGCGCGGCATCGACGTCGAGAACATCAGCCACGTGATCAACTTCGACCTGCCGAACGTGCCCGAGACCTACGTGCACCGGATCGGCCGGACCGCGCGCGCGGGCGCGTCGGGGATCGCGCTGTCCTTCTGCGAGGCCGAGGAGCGCCCGTACCTCGCGGACATCGAGCGCCTGATCGGCGAGCACCTCGAGCGCGTCGACGAGCACCCCTACCCGGCGAGCGAGCCCCCGCCCCGCGCGACCGACCTGACGCCGCGCAAGGGCGGCGGAGGCAGCGGCGGCGCCCCCCGGCCCGGCGGCGGCTCGCGCCGGGGTCGAGGCGGACGCGGCGGCGGCGGCGGTCGTCGGCGCAACTCCGGCCGTCGCTGAGCCCCCTCGACGACCCCGACGCCCGCAAGACCCCCCTGCAGCGATCGCGACGGTTTGATCGCGGTCTTCGGCGCCGAGCCTTCCTCGACGATAGGCGCCGCGGGCGGCCGCCGGGGTCCGTCCGGGCACCGGATCGCGGTTGACACTGAACGCCTGAGCAGTCACAGTGACCGCTCCGGAAACGTCTCCGGATCCGTGGACCCCGATCGGAGGCGAGGTGGCGGCCCGCGTCCTCGAGCTACATCACTGGGCGACCCGCGTCGGTCCCGGGCTCCTCGGGGGCGGGGTGTTTCGCGCGCCGGAGCTCCCTTCGGGGCGGCCAGCCGGGCTGCCTCGGGGCCGCCTGCTCGAGCTGGCCGGCGGCGCCGACGCGAGCCGCACCACGGCCGCCGCCCAGGTGCTCCTCGAGAGCCAGCGCGAGGGCGACCCGGTAGCCTGGATCGCGCGGGCGGCCGGCGCCGAGGGCGCGGTCTACCCGCCCGATCTGGCCGCGGTCGGGCTCGATCTCGAGGCGCTGCTCTTCGTGGAGGTGCCCGCCTCGGCCGGCCCGGCCGCGACCGCCAAGGCGACCGAGGTCCTGCTGCGGACGGGCGCCTTCGGCGCGCTCGCGGTCGACCTGGCCGGCGCGGCGCCTCCGCGCGGGGACGCGTGGCTCGGTCGCCTCGCCACGCTCGCGCGCGACAAGGACTGCCGGTGCGTCTTTCTGACCGGGGAGGACGGGGCCTCGCTCGGCCCGCTCATCGCCACCCGGCTGCGCGCCCGGCGCCGCCGCCTGCGGCCCGGCCGCTTCGCTCTCCATGCGGAGATCCTCAAGGACAAGACCGGTTGCCTACCCGAGCTCCCCGGACCGACGCGCTACCGGGGCCCAGAGGGGATGCCGTGAGCCTCCCGACCGCGGACCTGGGTCATCACCGGGTGGCCTGCGTCGACGTGCCCGCGCTCCCCCTCCAGCTCGTCGCGCGGGCGCACCCGGAGTGGGCCGACGCGCCGCTGGCGGTGGTGGAGGAGGACCACCCCCAGGCCCGCATCCTGATGGTGGACGCGCGCGCGGCCGAGCAGCGGGTCCGCGCCGGCATGCGCTACGCCACCGGGCTCCAGGTCTCGCGCCACCTCCGCGCCGCGCCGGTCCCGCGCCAGACGCTGGAGGCGGCCGAGCGCGCGCTGCTCGTCGCCCTCCAGGCCCGCACGCCGCGGGTCGAGCCGGACAGCGCGATGCCCGGGGTCTACTGGCTCGACCCGAGCGGGCTCCGCGGGCTGTTCGGGCCGCTGCACGAGTGGGCTCTTCATGTGCATGGCGCGTTGACCACCCAGGGACTGGTCGGCGCGGTGGTCGTGGGCTTCGCGCGCCTGCCCTCATGGGCCATCGCGCGCGGGACGCGCGGGGCTCACGTCCTCGCGAGCCCCGCCGAGGAGGCGGAGCGGGCGGGGCGAGCCCCCCTGAGCCGCCTCGACGTCGACCCGGAGCTGCGCGACGCCCTCCACGCGCTGGGGGTCACGCGGCTCGGGGGCTTCCTGCGCCTGCCGCGCGGCGAGGTGGGCCTGCGCTTCGGCCCGGCCGCGCGCGCGCTGCACGCGAGGCTCGCCGACGCGATGCGCGATCCGATGCAGCCGGCGCCGTTCGAGGAGCCGCTGGCGATCGAGGCCCAGCTCGAGCCGCCGACCGACGACGCGCACCGCCTGCTGTTCTGCGTCAAGGGCGCGCTCCACGCGCTCATGGGGGAGCTCCGCGGCCGGGCCCTCGCGCTGTCGGCGCTCACGCTGCGCTTCGACCTCGAGCCGCGGGGGGAGTCACCGCGCGCGCACGAGGAGCGAGTGGAGCCCGCGACGGCGACCCGCGACGAGCTGGCGGTGCTCGAGCTGGTCCGGCTCCGGGTCGCCTCGGTCGCCCTCCCCGCGCCGGTCGAGCAGGTCACGCTCACCGCGGAGCCCGCGCCGCTCGACGGGGCTCAGCTCACGCTGTTCGGTGGACGACGGCGCGACCCGACCGAGGCCCAGCGCGGCATCGCCCGGCTCCGCGCCGCGTTCGGCGACGAGGCGGTCCGGCGCGCGCGGCTCGCGAACGGCTGGCTCCCGGAGAACCGCTTCCGCTGGGAGCCCACCCGCGAGGTCGACGCGCCCCGCCCGCGGGGCGACGCGGCCGACGACGCGGGCCTCGTCCGGCGGCTCCTGTCGCCACCGCGCGCGCTGGACACCGGCTCGGACGGGCGGCCTCGGACCCGCCCGCCGCTGACCGAGCTGACCGGCCCCTACCGGCTGCAGGGCGGCTGGTGGGCTCGCGAGGCGGCGCGCGACTACTTCTTCGGCGAGCGCGAGGACGGCGCGCTCCTGTGGCTGTTCCGCGACCGCGCGGCGCGGCGGTGGTTCGTTCATGCGATCGTCGACTGACGGGCCGGGCGCTCCCTACGCGCCCCTCTGGGTCAAGACGAATGGCTCCCTGCTCGAGGGCGCCAGCCACCCGGAGGAGCTCGTCGACGCGGCGGCCGAGCTCGGGCTGAGCGAGCTCGCGATCACCGATCGTGACGCCATGACGGGGCAGGTCCGCGCGTGGGTCCGCGCCAAGGAGCGCGGCGTCCGCACGATCGTGGGCGCGCAGGTGACGGTGGGCGCGCGCGATCGCCCGGGCGACGCCCGCCGGGTCGTCGTGCTCGCCGAGACCCGCGCCGGCTACGGTCGGCTGTGCCGCGCGCTCACCGTCGGCCACGCGAGCCGGCCCAAGGGCGAGTCGCTCGTGACCTACCGCGAGCTCGGCGAAGCGGCCGACGGCCTGGTCGCGCTCTGCCCCGACGCCGCGTCACTCGAGGCCTGCGCGGAGGCCTTCCACGGACGCCTCTACGCGCTCGTCGCCCGCCACCGGCTCGCCCCGGAGGTCGCGGCCGAGGCCAGGCTGCGGGCCGCCGCCCGAGCGCTCCGCGCGCCCGAGGTCGCGGCCGTCGAGGTCCTCTACCACGATCGCTCACGCCGCTTCCTCGCCGACGTCCTCACCTGTATCCGCCACCGCTGCACCCTCGACGAGGCGGGCCGGCGGCTGCGCCCCAACGCCGAGCACTACCTCCCGTCGCCGGCCGAGATGGGCCGCCGGTTCCGCGACATGCCCGAGGCGGTCGCGCGGACGCTCGAGGTCGCCGAGCGCTGCGCGTTCGGCCTGGGCCTGCTGCGCTACACCTACCCGACCGAGCACCTGCCGGACGGCGAGACCGAGCGCACCTACCTCCGCGCGCTCACCTGGCGGGGCGCGGCCGCGCGCTTCGCCGACGGCGTGCCGGGTGCGATGCGAGCCCAACTCGAGCGCGAGCTGTCGCTGATCGAGGAGCTCGAGTACGAGGGCTACTTCCTGACGATGCACGACATCGTCCGCTTCTGCGCCGAGCAAGCTATCTTGTGCCAGGGGCGCGGGAGCGCGGCCAACAGCGCGGTCTGCTTCTGCCTCGGCATCACCGCGATCGACCCGGTACGCATGGACCTGCTCTTCGAGCGCTTCCTCAGCCGCGAGCGCGCCGAGCCGCCGGACATCGACCTCGACATCGAGCACGACCGCCGCGAGGAGGTCATCCAGTACGTCTACACCCGCTGGGGTCGCCGCCGCGCGGCGATGGTCGCCAACGTCATCCGCTACCGGACCAAGAGCGCGATCCGCGACGTCGGCAAGGCGCTCGGCCTACCCGCGACCGCGCTCGACCACGCGAGCAAGCTCTCGAGCGGCTGGGGCGAGCCCCTCGAGGAGGACGCGCTGGCGCGGGCCGGCCTCGACGTCGGGGCGCGGCGGGTCCGTCAGCTCCGGCGCCTCGTCGACGAGCTGGCCGCGTTCCCCCGACACCTGTCGATCCACCCGGGCGGCTTCCTCCTCGGCGCCGAGCCGGTCGACACGCTCTGCCCGGTGGAGCCAGCGACGATGGAGGGCCGGACGGTCGTCCAGTGGGACAAGCAGGACGTCGAGGACCTCGGCCTCTTCAAGGTCGACCTGCTCGGCCTCGGGATGCTCACGCAGATCCACGGCTGCTTCGATCTGCTGCGCGCGGAGCGCGGCCTCGACCTGACGATCGCGTCGGTGCCGGCCGAGGATCCGGAGACCTACCGGATGATCTCGCGCGCCGACACGGTCGGCGTCTTTCAGATCGAGAGCCGCGCGCAGATGTCGATGCTCCCGCGGCTGCGGCCGAGGACGTTCTACGACCTCGTGATCGAGGTCGCGATCGTCCGGCCGGGCCCCATCCAGGGCGACATGGTGCACCCGTACCTGCGGCGGCGGCACGGCGAGGAGGAGGTGAGCTACCCGCACCCGAGCCTCGAGCGGATCCTCGAGAAGACGCTCGGCGTGCCCATCTTCCAGGAGCAGGTGATGAAGCTCGCGGTCGAGGCCGCCGGCTACACCGCGGGCGAAGCCGACCAGCTCCGGCGCGACATCGCGGCGTGGCGCTCACGCGGGCGCATCGACGAGCACGAGGAGAAGCTCGTCACCCGCATGACCGCGCGCGGGATCCCGCAGGCCTTCGCCGAGCGGGTCTTCTCGCAGATCCGCGGCTTCGGCGAGTACGGCTTCCCCGAGAGCCACGCCGCGTCCTTCGCGCTCCTCAGCTACGTGACCGCCTGGCTCAAGCGCCACCACCACGACGCGTTCACCTGCGCGCTCCTCAACGCGTGGCCGATGGGCTTCTACCAGCCGTCGACCCTCGTGGAGGACGCCAAGCGCCACGGGGTCGAGGTGCGTCCGGTCGACGTCGCGCGGAGCGGGTGGGACTGCGAGCTCGAGCCGGCCGCGGGCGGCCCGGACGCGCTGCGCGCGATCCGGATGGGCCTGCGCTACGTGAAGGGGCTCGGCGAGCGCGAGCGGGAGCGGCTCGCGTCGGCACCGCCCCCCTACGCCGACCTCGCCGACTTCGCGCGGCGCACGGGCCTCGGCAAGCGGCCGCTCCTCGCGCTCGCGGAGGCCGGCGCGTTCGGGTCGATGGGCCTCGATCGGCGCGGCGCGCTCTGGGCGGTCCGCGGCCTCCTCGCTCACGCGCGCGACGGCCTCGACCTCGCGCCGCCGACCCAGCCCGAGGTGCTCCCGACCTTCGCGCGGCTCGCGGCGGCCGAGGAGGTGAGCTGGGACTATCGCGCGAGCCTCCACAGCGCGCGCGGACACCCGATGGCCCGGCTGCGGGACGGCCTGTCGCGACGCCGCGTGCCCAGCGCGGTCGAGCTGGCGAAGCTCGCCGACGGACGGCGCGCGACCTACGTCGGCATGGTGATCTGCCGCCAGCGGCCGGGCACCGCCTCGGGCGTGGTCTTCATGACGCTCGAAGACGAGACGGGCTTCGTCAACCTCGTGGTCTGGCGCCAGGTGTTCGAGCGCTTCGAGGCGGTCGCCAAGACCGCCGTCCTCCTCGAGGTGCGCGGGCGCGTGCAGAGCGAGCACGGCGTGGTGCACCTCGTCGCGGAGGAGCTTCGCGTGCCCCCCGCCGACGCGCCGGCCGGGCTCCCGCGATCGCGCGACTTCCACTGACCCGGAGCCCATCGCGGCTTTCATCGCGGCCCGCCCGGTGGTAGACGCTGGCGTCATGGCGAAGGGATCGCTCGATCGCGTGGGCGTAGACCGGGTGGCGGTCGTCGCGTACCGGCTGACCCGCGCGGACGGCGAGGCGGTCGAGGAGGTGAGCGCCGACGCGCCGCTCGTCTATCTGCACGGGCACGCGCAGATCCCGGCCTCGCTTGAGGACGCCCTCGAGGACCGCGCGGTGGGCAAGGCCTTCGAGGCGGAGGTCCCGTCGGCGGGCTGGCTGAGCGCGGGCTCGGACGCGGGCCACCGGGTCATCCCGCGCGACGCGCTCGCCCCGGGCGCCCCGCTCGAGGCGGGCGCCGAGCTGACGCTGACCGAGGGCGACGACACCTTCCCCGCGTGGGTCGCGGAGGTCGGGGCCGACCGGGTCCGGATCAGCCTGTCGCCGCCGTGGGGCGACGCGCCGCTCGCGCTCCGGGCGGAGGTGCTCGCGGTGCGCGCGCCGACCGGCCAGGAGCTGGCCGACGGACGCGCGACGCGGGCCGACGCGGCCTCGACCCATGAGGCGGGCGAGGTCGAGGCCCCGCCCGGGGACGGGGTCGAGTCCGAGTAGCTCGGCGGCCGCGCCCTCAGCGCCGGCGCCCTCAGCTCCCGAGCTGCTTGGTCAGGTCCTTGGTGAGGTTCTTCTGGTGCGCCTCGAGCGTGCCCCCGCCGATCTCGAGGAGCTTCGCGTCGCGCCACAGGCGCTCCACCGGGTACTCACGGCAGTAGCCCGCGCCGCCCATCACCTGCATCGCCCAGTCGGCGACCTGCTTGCCGACCGGCGCCGCGAAGAGCTTGGCCGCGTCCGAGCCGATGCGCGCCCGGCGATCGGCGCGCACGTCGCGGGCCACGTTGTAGGTGAGCGCGCGCGCGGCCTGGGTCATCGCGTAGCCGTCGCCGATGTAGCGCTGGATCTGACCGTAGCGGTTGATCGGCTGGCCGAACGTCTTCCGCTCGTTGGCGTAGCGCACCATGATGTCGACGCAGCGCGCCGCGATGCCGCAGCTCATCGCGGCGAGGGTGAGCCGCTCGATCTCGAGGTTGCGCATCATGTGCGCGAGGCCGCCGCCGACCTCGCCCAGGAGGTTGGCCGCGGGGATGCGGCAGCCCTCGAAGATGAGCTCGGCCATCGTCGAGCCGCGCATCCCGAGCTTGTCGATGTGGTTGGACGTCGAGAAGCCGGGGCACTCGCGGTCGACCACGAACGCGGTGATGCGGCCGTCGACCTTCGCGTAGACGAGGAAACAGTGCCCCTCGCAGCCGTTGGTGATGTAGGTTTTGGTGCCGTTGAGCACCCAGTGATCGCCGTCCCGCGTCGCGGTGGTGGCCATCGAGAGGACGTCGGTGCCGGCCCCCGGCTCGGTCATCCCCATGCCCGCGATCCACTCGCCGTCGAGCACCTTGGGCAGGTAGCGCGCGCGCTGCTCGTCGTTGGAGCAGTGGTAGAAGTTGTTCACGAAGAGCATCGCGTGCGAGAGGTACGCGAGCGCGAAGCCCGGGTCGGACTTGCTCAGCTCCTCGTGGACGATCACCGCCGCGACCGCGTCCATCCCCGCGCCGCCGTGCTCCTCGGGGATCGTGATCCCGAGCAAGCCTAGCTCCGCGAGCTTGCGGAACAGCGGCTGGTTCAGGACCGCCTTCTCGTCCTGAGCGGCGGCCTGAGGCTCCACCTCGCGACGCACGAAGTCGGCCACCGTCTGCCGGAGCATCGCGTGCTCCTCGGTGGGGTTGAACAGCCGATCGGAGGTGTCTTCCTGGCTCATGTCCCGAAACGTGGGGCGTGGCGCCCGGGTCGCACAGCGGGGTTGTGCGTATCCTCAGGAGGCGTAAGGTCCCGCCGATGCGCCTCCACCTGGCCGCGGCCCTCGCCTGCGCCTGCTCGCTCGCCCCGGCCGGGGCGCGCGCGGCCGACGTCGTCGTGCTGACGCTCGGCGGCGACGCGCCGGAGGCCCAGGCCCGGCTGGCGCGCGAGGCGGTGGCCGCCGCCCTGACGCGCGAGGGCAGCGCCGTGCTGCCCGAGGCCGACGTCGCGATGCGGGTCGCGCCGTCGCGCCTCGCGGCCTGCCGGGCGGCGGAGTGCGCCTACGCGATCGCCCGCGAGCTCGAGGTGCCGACGGTGGCCGCGGTGACGCTCTGGATGGAGGGCGACGCGCCTGGCTCGCTCACCGTCAGCCTCATCGTCGGTCCCGAGCGTTCGCACAGCGCCCGCGAGGCGGTCGGGGATCGGCCGATCGAGGAGGCGGCCCGCGCCGCGGTGGAGGCGGCGCGCGCGGCCCAGCGGCGGGCGCTGCTCGTCGAGGGGGCGACGAGCGGCCCGGTCGCGCCGCCGGACGAGGAAGACCCGGACGCGCCGACCCGGGTCGAGACGCCGGAGACCTCACCGCTCCGCGCCGATCGCTCGCTCGAGGAGTGGATCCTCCCGAGCCTGCTCGGGGTCGTCGGGCTGACCCTGGTCGGGTTGAGCGTCTACGCGCTGCTGGAGGAGCAATGCGACGTGCGTGGCCCGAGCGGGGTCTGCCTGCGAGGCACCGCGCCCAACGTCGGGCTCGGGGTGACCTTCTCGGTGACCGGCGTGCTCGCGATCGCCGGCGCGATCGTCTGGCTGGTGGTCGGCGGGTCGCCCCCGTCGGTCGGGAACGTGGACGTGGTGATCGGGCCGGACGGCGGGGGGCTCGCGTGGCGCGGCCAGTTCTGACGCGGATCGCGATCGTCGCGCTCGCCCTCGGCGCGAGCGGCTGCTTTCGGCTGGGGATCGACCTCTGCAGCGAGCCCCCGGTGCACCCCGACTGCGTGATCCTCGACGCGGGGACCGACGGCGGCGAGCCGGACGCGGGACCGAACGACGCGGGACCGAACGACGCGGGACCGAACGACGCGGGACCGAGCGACGCGGGACCGAACGACGCGGGACCGAACGACGCGGGACCCAACGACGCGGGACCGAACGACGCGGGACCGAACGACGCGGGACCCAACGACGCGGGACCCAACGACGCGGGACCGAACGACGCGGGCTGAGCGGCGTGCTCCGCCCGCCGAGGCCCGCGCCCGCATCGAGAGACACTCGCGGACCGGCGGGTCGCGACGACCGGGGCGCCCGGCCGTCGGACGCGGACGCGCATCCTGCTAAGGTCTTCGCGTGAGCGGGGCGACGGAGGTCCGGCAGCGGTTCGGGCGCTATGAGGTCCTCTTCCCCATCGCGAGCGGGGGCATGGCGGAGGTCTTCGCGGCTCGCGTGATCGGTGAGGCCGGCTTCACCAAGCTCGTGGCCCTCAAGCGGATGCGGCCGGAGCTCACCGACGACGTCCGCTTCACCACCATGTTCCTCGACGAAGGCCGGGTGGCGGCCCACATCGCGAGCCCGAACGTGGTCTCGACGCTCGACCTCGGCCGGGCAGACGACAACTCGCTCTACCTCGTGATGGAGCTCGTGACCGGCGCGTCCCTCGCGACGCTCTCGCAGGAGTCGACCCTCGAGCAGACGCCGTTCCCTCCGGAGATCGCGGTCGCCATCCTCCGCCAGGCGGCGAACGGCCTGCACGACGCGCACGAGGCGCGGAGCCCGGCCGGCGAGGCGCTCGGGATCATCCACCGCGACGTCTCGCCCCACAACATCCTCGTCGACGTGAACGGGCAGGCGAAGATCACCGACTTCGGCATCGCCAAGGCGCTCGAGCGGCAGACCCGCAGCCAGGCCGGGGAGATGAAGGGCAAGCTGAGCTACCTCAGCCCCGAGCAGGCGCGCGGCTCGGACGTCGATCGGCGCACCGACATCTTCATCCTCGGCATCGTGGCGTGGGAGACCCTCGTGGGCCGGCGGCTCTTCACCGGGCGGGGGCCGGTGGAGGTCCTGCACAAGATCGTAACGATGGACATCCCGCGGGTCGACGCCGAGCGGCCCGAGCTGCCGCGCGCGGTCGGCGACGCGGTCGAGCAGGCCCTCGCCCGCGATCGAGACGACCGCTTCTCGACCGCGCTCGCGTTCGGGGAGGCGCTCGGCCACGCGCTCGGTCAGCGCCTGCCGGGCCGCGCCGAGGTGGGC
>JAUHXR010000041.1 GCA_030426845.1 Polyangia bacterium
GAGCGCGCCCGACGGGACGCGCGGGTAGTGCACGAGCCGCAGCATGTGCGGCGCGCCGCGGGCGACGTCGTCGAGGAACGCGGGCGGCATCTCGACCACCTCGCTGAGCAGGCGCATGACCGGGCCGAGGCAGCGCGCCAGCGCGACGTCGAGCGCCGCGAGGGTCGCGTCGAAGCCGGCGACATCGGGGACCGCGCGGTTCGGCCCGCCGTGCGCGTGGTGCCAGAGCTCCTTGAGGTCGGGGACCCGCGCGCGGAGCGCCTGCTCGACCCCGCCCGCGATGTAGCCGACCGCGCCGTCGCCCTTGGCGTGGGCGGCCTTCGTCGCGGCCGGGAGCGCGAAGAACGCGCGGAGCGCCTCGTAGCCGCGCTCGAGGAGGGCCGGGTCGACCCCGTGCTCGACGAGGACCAGGAAGCCGGTCTCGCGCAGGGCGCGCCGGGCCGCCTCGATCACGGCCGCGCGCTCGCGCTCCTCGCCGGCCTCGTAGCGCGCGAGATCGACCGCGTGGGCCGGATCGAGCCGGTACGTCTCGGGCACGCGCTCAGCATAACCCGAGGCCTCATGGCAGACTCCCGCCGATGAGCGCGGAGCCGCCCTCGCGCGCTTGGCGCGCGGTCGACGTCGCGATCGGCGCGCTGGCGCTGGCGCAGGCGGCGGTCGCCGCGTGGGTCACCGCGACCCGGCTCGGGATGCGCCAGCTCGACGCGCAGCTCTTCGACTACGCCTGGCAGCTCGAGCTGGCGTGGCGAGCGGCGCACGGCCAGTGGAGCGGGCTCGACTTCCAGTATCCGCGCGGGCCGCTGTGGCAGCTCCTGGCGCTCGGCGCGGGGCTCCTCGAGCCGATGGCGCCGGGCCCGGCCCTCGCGATCCTCGAGCTGTCGTTCCGCGTTGCGGCGATGGCTTCGGCCGCGCTGATCGCGCTCCGCTGGACCCGACCCGGCCCGCGGCGCAGCGCGCTCCTGCTCGGGCTGATCGCGCTGAGCCACGGCGCCGGGATCGCGACCGTGCGCGGGCTCCTCACCGCGCTGCTCGTGCTCCTCGCGGTGGACGCGCTCCTGAGCGCGCGGCGCGCGCGCGCGTCGATCGGGTGGGCGGCGCTCGTCTTCACCGCGGGGGCGCTCGTCTCGATCGACCGCGCGCTCCTCGGGGGCCTCTGCGTTGTCGCGGCGGCGCTCAGCGCGCTCGCGGTGGGCGGCGCGCCCCGCCGCACGGTGGCCCGCCGCGCGGTGGGTCTCCTGGCCGCCTGCGCGGGCGCGGTCGGCGCGGTCGCGCTCCTCGCCTGGGCGCTCGGCGCGAGCCCGCTCGAGTACCTCCTCGCCCAGCGCCGGTTCGCGGCCGCCTACGGCGCGAACCTCGCCACCCCGTGGCGCGAGGTGGTCGCGCCCGCCAACGTCATCGCGCTGATCCTCGCCGCGTCCGGCGTCGCGCTCGCTGGCCTCCGCCGCCCGGGCCCCGCGACCTGCTGGATCGTCGGCGCGCTGCCGGCCGCGCTGTTCGGCGTCGTGCAGTCCGACGCGGGGCACGTCTACCTCGCGGTGCTCCCGCTGGTGGTCGCGATCCTGATCACCGCGCTCGCGACGCCGCCGCCCGAAGCGCGGCTCGGACCGGTCGCGCGCGGCATGGCCGGGCTCCTCGGGGCGGTGTTCCTCCTCGGCTGGTTCGGGCTCCACCCGAAGGCGCTCGCGCTCTCGCCGCGCCCGTTCGTCGAGCTGGCTCAGCCGGCCGAGCGCGCCGGGGATCGGTTCGAGACCGACGTGCTCCACACGTTGCGCTACGCGCGGGAGCGAGCCGCGGTCGACCGCTGCCTCGGCGTTCAGCCGGGCCTCACGGTGGTGCACGCCCTCGCCGACGTCGACGGACCGACGGTCCTCGGCCTGCGCTGGAGCCGGCCGCAGCAGGCGGAGCTCGCCCGGGCGATCGAGGAGGCGCGCTGCCCCCGCTACGTCTACCGCGTGCACTCGTTCGACTGGCGGGGGAGCGGCTGGGCGTTCGGAGAGGACTTCCTCGCGATCGCGCGGAGCTACGCGCCCGAGCGGCGGCTCGGCCCGGCGGTCTGGGCGCTCTCGCGGCGTGACGCGCCCCGCCGGTTGGAGGCGCGGGTGCTGCCCGGCGCGGGCGCGCCGCGGACGGTGATGTCCCCTGGCGCGACGCTCCACGTCGACCTCGGCGAGCCGGTCGCGTCCGAGGCGCTCGTCGAGCTCGACGCGACCCTGGACGTCTCGCCGCTCCGCGCCGCGCTCGGCGGCACGCCGCGGCTCGAGTACCGGTTCACCCGTGACGGCGCGCCGATCCACGACTGGCGGCTCGTCTTCCAGCTCGAGGTCGGCGCGCGGGGGAGGATCACGCTCGCGGCCGATCCCGACGGAGCGGAGCGGCGCTGGATCACGGGTGAGCCGAGCCGGACGCCGACCACCGCCGATGGGGTCGAGCTGCGGGCGGTGCCGCTCGGGCGGCTCAGCGATCCGGCGGCCGCGCTCACGGTGCACGGCGCCTCGGTCCGGCCTCCGCCGCCGGCCGCGCGGGACGAGTCCCCCGAGCGCTGCGACGGCGAGGTGTCGCTGAGCGCGGCGATGGCGGCCGGGGAGGGCTTCGCGCGCCACCTGCACCCGCGCTCGACCGAGCACGTCGTGTTCGTCCAGCCGACGGCGCCGCCCGAGCCGGCGGCCGAGGTGTTCTTCCCGATCCGCCCGTGCGCGCTCTCCTGCTTCCACGCGGAGGTGGGCCTGCGCCCGGACGAGGACGGCGACGGCGCTCGCTTCGTGTTCGACGCGATCGACGCCGGCGCCCGCCCCCACCTCGGCGCGCTCCATGTCCCGTCCGGGGCGCGGGTCCCCTTCGAGCTGCCGCTCGGCGGCTTCGCAGGGCAGCGGCTCTTGCTGAGGGTGCAGGCCCACGGCGGCGACGACCCGTCGGACGAGCCCTACCTCGAGGTGCCGCGGGTGGGGCAATGCACCGCGCGCACGCACCTCGCCTACGTGCTCTCGCGCGGCTACGCGACGGTGGAGCGCGGCCGAGCCGCGGCGGTCGGCCCGGACGTCGAGGTGTCGGGCGGGGCGCGCGTCGTCTACGTGATGTACGCGCTCGAGGAGACGTGCCTCCACCTCGGCTGGCGCGCCGAGGCGCCAGTGACGATCACCGCGCTCGCGCGGAGCGAGGGGCTCGAGCACGTGGTCGGGCGGCTCGAGGGCGCGACCGGGGAGGCCGAGGTCTCTCTTCGCGACTACGCGTGGCGGCGCGTGACCGTCGGGCTCGAGGTGGACGGCGCGGCGCGCCTCGAGCGCCCGGAGCTGCGCCGGTGCGAGGGCGCGCGGTGAGCCGCCGGGACGCGCCGAGCCTCGCGGTCCTCGCGGGCCTCGGGCTGCTCGTGGTCGCGAGCGCGCTCGACTGGGCCGCGCACCTCGGGTGGCGCGAGCTGACGCTGCGGCCCCACGACTACGCGTGGGAGCTGCAGCTCGCGTGGCTCGCGGCGCGCGGCCGCGTCGCCCAGGTCGACTTCGCGTACGCGGTCGGCCCGCTGCATCAGCTCCTCGCCGCGCTCGGGGCGGGCCTCTCTCACGAGCCGGCGCGGATCGTCGGCGGCATGCACCTCGCGTTTCCGCTCGCGTCCCTCGCGGTCTGCGTCGGGCTCTCGCGCGCGCTGACCGACCCGGACGACCCCGCGCTCGCCTGGCGGCGGGTCGGGCTGCTCCTCGGCCTGGCGCTCTTCGCGCTGCACGACGACGTGCGCTCGCTCCGCGGGCTCGCCAACGCGATCGTGATCTTCGCCTACCGACCGGGCCGGATCGCCGAGGACGTGTGGCCGGGCCCCGACCGCGCCGGCGCGCTGCGGGTCGGCGGGGCCCTCGCCCTCGCGGCCGCGCTCTCGGTCGACACGCTCCTGCTCGGCCTCGGCTCGATCGGGTTGATGGCCGTCTACGAGGTCGGGGTCCGCGGGCGCCTCGGGCTGGTCCCGGCCGCGCGGCGGCTCGGCGGCGCCCTCGGGGTCCTGCTCGCCGCGCTCGCGCTCTGGGCCGCGGTCGTGACGCTCCGCGGCGGCTCGCCCGTCGAGCTGCTCGACCAGACCGCGGCCATCCTCCGCGCTTACCCCGTAGCGATGTCGCTCGGCGCAGGCCGGGTGCCCGTCGCCTCGATCCTTCTCCTGCTCGCGCTGGCCGCGCTGCCGCTCGCGTGGATCGGTCGGCTCGAGGTCCCGCGCTACACCGCCGGCGTCTGGATCGTCGGGGCCCTCGCGGTGACCGCGCGCGCCCTCTACCGGACCGACCCGGAGCACGTCTACGGCGCGCTCGTCCCGCTCGCGGCCGTCCTCGTCGCGCTCGCGGTGCGGCGGAGGACCGACGGCGGCACACGGTTCGTGGCGTCGTCGCTCGCGGTGCTGCTGCTGCTCGCGAGCGTCTTCCCCATGTCGCGCCGGACAGCGTGGCGCCCCGGCGCGCTCGTCGAGGCGGTCCGCGCGCTCGGCGGCGAGGCGCGACCCGCGCCCGTCGCGACCGATCTCGCGCGCGCGACGGCCGCCCTGAGGGACGCGCCCGCGGGCTGCGGCGGGGTCACCCTCGGGCTCGGCGTGGCCCACGTGGCCGCGGATCGTGACGGCCCCACCGTGCTGCAGCTCCCGTGGACCGACGCGCTCCGGCGTGACCTCGCGGCGCGGATCGAGGGGTCAGCCTGCCCGACGATGGTCACCGGGCTCTTCACCTTCGACGCCCCCTACGCGCAGGCGGGCTGGACCTTCGGGCCCGATCTGCTCGCGCGCGCCGCCCTCTACGCGCCCGCGCGTCGCCTCGGCCCCGCGCTCTTCGAGGCGCGCCTGCGCGACGAGCCCGCGCGCTCCGTAGCCCGCGCGATCGAGGTCGACGGGGTGCCGCTCGATCGCGAGGTGCAGACGCCCGCCTCGGTCACGCTCCGCTTCCCGACGCCGATCGCGGCCGACCACCTCCTGCGCCTGCGATACCGGGTCGAGCCGGATCGCGGCGCGCTCTGGGGCGCCCCCGTCTACCTCACGGCGCGCGCCCTCGCGGGGCCCGACGCGCTGCGCGACGCGACGCTGGTGGGGGGGCTCGAGGAGGGGGTCGACGCGACCGCCGTCGTGCCGCTCGACGCGGAGCACGCCGAGTGGCGCTGGATCGCGGGGTGGGACGGCGAGGCGCCGCGCGCCGACCGGATCGAGCTGCGGGTCGAGAGCCTCGGCGCGCGCCCGACCCGCGCGCGCTTCCGGGTGGACGCGGTCGAGGTCCTCGCGCCGCCGCCCGCGGAGCGCCGGCCTGCGCCGGTCTGCCAGGGATCGTCCGCGCTCCTCGCGCGGCCCCGCTGGACCCGCATGGCCGCCCCCCGGATCGGCGGCGACCCCGATGACGAGACCCTCACGCTCCAGGCCAACCGCGCGGGCGAGCCGCACGCGGAGACGTTCGTCGAGGTCACCCCCTGCGCGGACGCGTGCCTCGTGGGCGAGGTCGGGCTCGCGGAGGGCGCGACGACCGCCCGCCTCGAGGTCCACGCGATCGACGGGCCGGTGCGCGCGCTGCTCTTTGCGCGCGACGTCGCGCCCGGGTTCCGGACCCCGTTCGAGGTGCCGCTCGCGCCGCACGCGGGGCGCCGCATCCTCCTGCGGTTCGGCGCGCCTCCGCCCGCCGAGGGGGCGGGCGGAGCGCTGCGCGTTCGTCGGCCGCGCGTCGCGCCGTGCGCCTCCCGCGAGAGCCTCGTCCATGCGCTCCATCAGGGGCGCTTCGAGGCGGTGCGAGGCGACCCACGGGTGGAGGGCGATCGGCTGGCGCTCCCGGTGCCGCCGTGGGGGAGCGCGCCGGCCGAGGTGCGGCTGCCGGTGCCCGCGCGGGCGCTCGATGAGCACGCCTGCCTCGCGTTCGACGCCTCGGGCGAGGCGCTCGACGGGACCGCGGTGCTCCACGTCGAGGCGCTCCGTCGCGGGCGCGCCGAGCCGATCGCCCGCGTCGAGCTCCGGCCCGGCGAGGCGCGGCGGGTAGCCGACGTCCCGCTCGCGGCGTGGGCGGGCGAGGATCGGACGCTGGTGGTGTCGGTCCACGCGAGCGAGGCCGCGTCGGGGGGCGCGCTGTACGTCCTGCGCCCGCGGGTGCACGGTTGCGGCGACGGCGCCCCGTGGGCGTTCGGAGGGGAGGGCGGGTGAGCCTGGGCGAGTGGCTGATGCGGCGGGTCTACCGTCGTGCCGGGGGAGACCCGAGGCGCGTCGTGTGGGACGACCCGGCGCCCTCGTCGCTGCTCGTCGACGCGGTCGAGGCGGTCGAGGCGAGGGCGCCGGGGGGGCGCGCGCTCGACCTCGGGTGCGGCGCGGGCGGCGTCGCGGTGTGGATGGCCCAGCGCGGGCTCGACGTGGCCGCGGTGGATCTGTTCGAGGACGCGATCGCGATGGGCCGCGCCCGGGCCGCGCGCGCCGGGGTGGCGGTCGAGTGGATCGTCGGTGACGCCCTCGGCCCCGCGCCGCCGGGCCCCTTCGCGCTGGTGCACGACCGCGGCTGCCTGCACTCGCTCGTGCGCGGGGACGCCGCGCGCTACCGGGCGCGCCTCCTCGCGGCGCTGGCCCCCGGGGGCGCCTTCGTGCTCGAGCACTGGCTGCTCGCGTCGTGGCGCGATCACCGGCCGATCGGCCCGACCCGCCGCCGCCGCGACGCGCTCCTCCGTCTGTTCGCGCCCGAGCTGCGGCTGGTCGACGAGCGGACCGAGCGGGTCTGGGCGCGGCCGCCGCACGGGCCGCGCCTGACGATCGGCCGCTTTCGGTTCGTCCGCTGACGGGACCGCTCAGCCGTCGACCAGCGCGTCGAGGTCGCTCGCAGCGTGGCGCTCCTTGAGCTGCTTCTGCCCCCACACCTTGTTGACCAGCCGACCGCGCTGCGCCGCCGGCCGCGCCGCGATCGCGTCCGTCCAGCGGATCACGTTCTCGTACTCGTGGACCGAGAGGAACTCGGCCGCGTCGTAGACGAGCCCCTTCACCAGCGCGCCGTACCAGGGCCACACGGCGATGTCGGCGATCGAGTACTCGCTGCCCGCGAGGTAGGGCTGCTCGGCGAGCCTTCGATCGAGCACGTCGAGCTGACGCTTGGTCTCCATCGCGAAGCGGTCGATGGGGTACTCGAGCCGGGTGGGGGCGTAGCGGTAGAAGTGGCCGAAGCCGCCCCCGAGGTAGGGCGCGCTGCCCATCTGCCAGAACAGCCAGCTCAGCGCCTCGGTGCGCTCGGCCGGCGCCTCGGGCAGGAACGCGCCGAACTTCTCCGCCAGGTAGAGCAGGATCGAGCCGGACTCGAACACCCGCTGCGGCGGCGACGCGCTCCGATCGAGGAGCGCGGGGATCTTGGAGTTCGGGTTGATCGCGACGAAGCCGCTCCCGAATTGGTCGCCCCGGTTGATGTCGATCAGCCAGGCGTCGTACTCCGCGCCGGCGTGGCCCGCGGCGAGCAGCTCCTCGAGCATGACCGTGACCTTCACGCCGTTGGGGGTGGCGAGGGAGTAGAGCTGCAGCGGGTGCTCGCCGACCGGCAGCTCCGCGTCGTGGGTGGGCCCCGCGATCGGCCGGTTGATGCTCGCGAAGCGGCCGCCGCTCTCTTTGTTCCAGGTCCAGACCGCCGGGGGGGTGTACTCGTCGCTCGCCATGGGTCGCTCCTCGGGACGGTTCATGGGGCGCGCGGCGCGGTCGGTAAAGCCGCTTCGTGCGGTATGCTCTGCGCATGCACGGATTCGTCGAGCCTTGCTCCCAGTGCGCGCGCTTCGTGCGCGTGGAGGACCCCACCTGCCCGTTCTGCGGCGCGGCCCACGCGCCGTCGGGCCAGGAGCCGCCGCGGAGCAGCCTCCGATCGCGCCTCGCGGCGGTCGCCGGCGCGGCTCTGTTGGTGAGCGCCTGCAACGGCGCGGGCGCGGGCGACGAGGGGACCGGCGGCGGGGACACCGGCGCGGGCGACGGCACCGGCGGCGGCGAGGTCGTCGAGTCCGACGGCGCTGGGGATGGCGCAGGGGATGGCGCAGGGGACGGCACTGGGGACGGCACTGGGGACGGCACTGGGGACGGCACTGGGGACGGCAACCCCGACGGGGAGGTCGTCGAGGGCGGCGGGCTCCCCCCCGACCTCGAGCAGAGCTGCGCGGGCCGGTGCGGCAGCCACCACCATCCGGCCTGCATGGACGATCCGGTCGATCCGTGCCCGGCGCCGCCCTACGGCACCCCGCCGATCGACGACCTCGTCTGAACCACGCCCGGCTCACTCGTTCGGGGGATGGACGCGACGGGGGCTCGTCGCGCGCACGCGGATTTGCGACCATCCCGGCCGAGGAGGGCGTCGATGAGCAAGAAGGTCGGGGTCGTGGGTGCGGGCGCGTCGGGGTGCTCGCTGGCGTGGGCGCTCACGCAGGACGAGGTCCGGGCGAAGGTCGATGTCACGGTCTTCCACGACGAGGACGTGGTGGGCGGCCACTCCAAGACGATCCCGGTGTGGTTCGACGACGCGGGTCAGGGGCACGTCGCGGACGCGGCCAACCCGGCGCCGGCCGGCAAGACGACGTACCCGGTCGACATCGGCGTGCAGTTCGTCTGTCCGACCCTCTACCCGAACCTCTACAAGATGCTGAAGCTCCCGGAGCTGCAGGGCGTCGGCCTCACCAACCACGCCGAGCTGAAGCTCTCCGGCTCGTTCGCCGCCGACATGAACTGGGGCAACTTCGCGCCGTACCAGTCGGGCCCGCGCTTCGACGCCCTCTACGACGCGATGACCAAGGCCCGCGCGGCCGAGTTCCAGCTCGACATGCGCCACGGCCCGTTCACGCCGCTCGACGGGATCAGCTTCTCCACCAACATGGAGAAGTACCTCCGCGTGAAGGGGTGGGGCTGGGACGAGAGCTTCTTCCGCTACCTCCTCATCCCCTACCTCTGCATCATCAACGGCTACGGGACGGGCGACCTCCTCGAGACGACGGTCGAGGACCTCTACCCGATCTTCGTCGACGTGCCGCTCCTCCAGGGCGCGGGGCCGTACGGGAACTTCCTCGACGTCGGCCGCGGCTGGGACCGCTTCACCACCGGGGCCACCTCGTGGTGCGAGGGCATGGCGAGCTACGCGACGACCAAGGGCGCGCGCTTCGTCAACGGGACCTGGGTGCTCCGTGTCACCCCGCGTGCCGACGGCAAGGTCGTCCTCGTCACCGCGCCGACCGTCGACGTGATGGCCCGGCGCGCCGACCCGGCGCACCCGGTGGTCGAGACCGAGCACGTCTTCGACGAGGTCGTGCTCACCACCGACATGCGGACCAACGACGAGCTCCTCGGGCACCCCGACAACCCGCTCTACGCGGTGCAGAAGGAGTACATCTCACAAGACAAGTTCGCGCTGATCCCGGGCGTCTGCTACATCCACCAGGACGACGAGTGCCTGTCGCCGCACCTCCGCGACAAGCTGGAGGACGGGCAGTTCGTGGGCGCCTACGCGTGGGATCCGGCCAACGCGGCCAGCCACCCCTACGGCCTGCCCTACGACCTCGGATCGTCCTTTCAGACCTACCTCATGAAGAACATCCTGGGGACGCCGTACGACTGTCACGTCTCGATGTACGCCCGCGACGACACCGCCAAGCGCCCCGACCCGGCCAAGGTCATCTACCGCAAGGACTGGCGGCACGGGCGCTGGGTCGCGAGCTTCTTCGATCGAGCCAAGCGGGAGCTCCACCGCATCCAGGGCCTCGGCAACGTGTGGTTCGCCGGCAACAACACCACCATCGACTCGGAGGAGGGCGCCCTGATCAGCGCGATGGTCATCGCCAACAAGATCGAGCCCGACTTCGTCTACCCGTTCGACGTCGCCTCCGAGGCGTTCTTCTTCTTCGAGTACTTCCAGAACACCATGTTCCCCAAGGCCTCGTTCCCCTGGGTCCTCGGGCAGGCGGCCGCCGACGCGGCCGAGCAGCTCAAGGGGCTCTTCGGCGGCTCGTCCTCCACCCCATGAAGCCCTTCGTCGTCGAGTCCTCGCCCGCGTGGTCGCTGGCCGTGCAGGACAACCTCCTCGTCAGCGTCTGGCGGACCAGCGTCGAGCTTGGCGGCATCCGGGCGACGGACGTCGCGATCGAGCGCATCCTCGCGCAGCCGCGGTTCCCCCACTACGGCTCGATCACGGTCGTCGAGCCGCAGATGTCGCTGCGGCTGAGCGACGAGGCGCGCGAGGCCGGGACCCGGCTCCAGGCGCGCTGGAAGGACCGGATGCGCTGCTCGGCCTACCTCGTCGAGGGCAACAGCTTCGCGATGGCCGCGGTGCGCGGGCTGACCGCGGGGCTGAGCCTCATGACGCGCTCCCCGTTCCCCATCCGCTCCTTCCACGACGCGCTAGGGGCCTCGGAGTGGGTCGCCGAGGTGCTGAGCATGCCCCCGACGCGCGTCCGCGAGACGATCGGCGCCGCGCGGGGCGGCTGAGCCCACGAGGGAGCTTAACGCTTCGTGGAGAGCGCGCCACTGGCCGGGCTCGCGACGACCTTCGCGTTCCGCTGAGCGCACCGAGGGCGCGGCCAGGGTAGGATTCGGGTCGTGCGCCCGCCGCTGCCCCGGTCCCGCCTCGTCGCTCGGCGAGCCTCCCGATCCTCCCTCGGGCTGCTCTGCGGGCTCCTCGCGGCCTCGGCGCTCGGGACCGCCGACACGGCCCGCGCGCTCCGCGTGGCGATCCCGCCCCCGCGCCCGACCGGCGTCGACGTGCTCCTCGTGTCGGACGCCGCGACCGGCGACACCAACCTCCAGGCCGCGCTGACCTACGACGGCCACAACGTCACCGTGGTCACCGGCGACTTCGCCACCCAGAACCAGGCGCTGCGCGGCGACCTCTCGCGGTATCGCCTCGTCGTGTGGATCGCCTCGGCCAGCGGCTTCGGCGACGCCCACCCGGACCCCGCCTTGTTCAGCGCGCTCGAGGCCTACGTTCAGCGCGGCGGGCGCGTGCTCGTCACCGGCTACGACGCGATCGCCAGCCCCGTCGACCCGCTCCTCATCGCGTTCCTCGGCGGCACGGGCGCGCGCGACGTGCCGTCGCCCCCGGGCGCGCTCTCGTCCGTCCCGAGCAGCCTCACCACCGGCGTGGTCGACATCCGCAACCTCACCCCGGTCGGCGCCTCGTCGGATCGCGACGCGCTGACGGGGACGGGCCCCGACACCGTGATCGTGTGTCCGTCGTCCGGCGATCCGGGGCAGGGCCAGTGGACGGTGCGGCGCCTCGGCGACGGAGAGATCGCCTGGGTCAGCAACGGCCGCGCCGAGGAGGCCGAGCCGAACTGGCTGCTGCGCGACCCGGGCGCGGCCGGCGTCTACAACGCGGCGCTCCGCAACTTCGCCTTCGCCGCCGCGCGCGGCGCGATCGCGCCGGTGCCCGTGCCGGAGCCGGAGCCCCCGCCCATCGAGGTCCCGGCCACCGACGTCGTGCCGCCTCCGCCCGATCTGTCCGACGGCGATGTCCCCGACGGCGATGTCCCTGATGACGATGGCGCGCTGCGCTTCAACTCCGACTCGCGGGCCGGCTTCGGTTGGAGCGTGGGGGTGCTCGGGCTCGGCGCCCACACCACCGCCGAGCAGCGCTGGTTCGCGGGCGGCACCCTCGAGGCGGCGGTCACCTTCGACCTCGGGCGCCGGGCCGCCGACGGTCGGCGCGCCCCCGCGCTCAACGGGGTGGTCGGCGACCACTACGCGCTCACCGCGCGCGGTCACGTCTTCGCGCGGCTCGATCGCGGCGGCGACGCGCGCTGGGCGGTCGCGGTCGGCGGGCAGCTCGCGGCGGCCAACGCGCTGCTCGGCGACAACGTGCGCATCCCGAGCCTCCTCGGCCTCGTCTCTCCGGAGGTCGGCGCGGTGTTCCGGAGCGACCGTGACCCGGGGCTCTACCTCGCCTGGCACGCGCCGTTCGCGTTCCTCCTCGAGGACTGGCTCGCCCTCGAGCTGCGCGCGAGCTTCTTCGTCATCGAGGGCTGGCGCGCCGACCCGGAGGATCGCGAGGCGCTGTTCACGGTGTCGGTCGGGCTCTCGGGACGCTAGGGCCGACGCGCGCCAGGCGGCCGCCGGCCGGGTCGTCTGCTACACCCTCACGTGCGTCGGGGGATCGTGCCTGGGTTTCTGGCTGGGTTTCTGGCTGGGTTTCTGGCTGGGCTTCTGGCGGGGCTCGCGAGCTGGCCGGCCACCGCGTCGGCGGCGGTGCTCACCGTCGACGCCCGCTGCTCCCTCTCGAGCGCGATCCACGCGGCCAACCTGGACCGGGCGTTCGGCGGCTGCCCCACCGGCTACGGGCGCGACGAGATCGTGATCCCGGCCGGCACCGCGGTGCCGCTCGTCCACGTCGATCACACCGGCCCGGGCGGGAGCGGGCCCACCGCGCTGCCCGCGATCCGCAGCGACATCACGATCCGCGCGAGCGGCACCACCGGCGTCGCGATCGTGCGCCGGCTCGCGTCCGCCCCGCCCATGCGGATCCTCCAGGTCGAGGCCGGCGGGGCGCTGACCCTCCAGCGGGTCTCGCTCCAGGGCGGCCTCCTCACCGGGGCCAGCGCGGACGACCGCGGCGCCTGCCTCGAGGCGCGGAGCGGCAGCCTCGGCGTCACCGCCGACGAGGTCACCTTCGAGGGCTGCGCGGCGAGCGCCGACGGGCTGGCGATTCACTCCCGCGCGGGCACCGTCCGGATCACCCGCTCCGCGGTGGTCGGCAGCCGCTGGCTCGGGCCTGCCGGAGCGGCGGGGCCGGCGGTGCACGTCGGGGGCGAGGCGCTCTTCGAGAACTGCACCCTCAGCGACAACGACGGCGCCAGCTACGCCCAGGTCGGAGGCCTCGGGACCCTCGCGCACTGCACGGTGGTCGGCACGGTGCTTGGCTCGGGGGGCGGCGCGCCGGCGACGGTCGGGGCCGAGCTGAGCGCGACGCTGCGCCTCCGGGGGACGGTCCTGGCAGGGACGACCTCGGCCCTCACGGGCGGCCGCGTCGTGCTCGAGGGCGTCAACCTCGTGGACGCGGCGGTAGCCCTCGACCCGCTCGGGAGTCACGGTGGCCTGTCGCTCACGCACCTGCCGGCCAACATGGGCCCCGCGATCGACGCGGCCGATCCCGCCTACTGCCCGCTCACCGATCAGCGCCGCGTCCGGCGGCCGCAGGGGACCGGCTGCGACGTGGGCGCGGTCGAGCTCGAGAGGCCCGTCCTCTCGACCTGCGGCAACGCGGTCGTCGATCCGGGCGAGGAGTGCGACGACGGAGCCGTCAGCTTGACATGCGACGCGGACTGCACGCGCGCGGAGTGCGGGGACGCCACCCTCAACCCGGTCGCGGGCGAGCAGTGCGACGACGGCGTCGCCTCGCGGAGGTGCAACGCGGACTGCTCGCTCGTCATCTGCGGCGATCGGGTGGTCAGCGCGGCGGCGGGCGAGCAGTGCGACGACGGGGGCGACACGAGCAGCTGCGACGCGGACTGCTCGATCGTCGAGTGCGGCGATCGCTACGTGAACGCGGTCGCGGGGGAGGAGTGTGACGACGGCAACACGACCGACCACGACGGCTGCTCGCGACGCTGCCGCGCCGAGCGGGACGCCGGCCCGCGAGCGGACGGCGGGGCGCGCCCCGACGCGGGCGAGCGTGGCGAGCCCGACGCGGGCGGCCCGGGGGGCGAGGCGGGCTGTGCGGTCCGATTTGGCCGGGCTCGTGTATCGTGGTGGCCGGTGTTGGCGATGGCCCTGGTGATCGGCGCTCGCCGGGCGCGCCGCGGCGGAGCGGGGCGCGGGTGAGCTCGTTCAAGCTCGTCGACGGTTACCTCGAACGGCTCCCGCGCGGACTCGACTCACACCCCGAGTGTCTGGTGAAGGCCGCGGTCATGCGGGACCAGATTCGGACCCGACCCTTCGACGCGTCGCACCTCCGCCGCCTGCCGGGCCCGGTGGCCGAGCTGGTGCGGGACCCCCCGCCGGTCTCGAGCTGGGTCCCCGAGGTGCACGCGATGGTGATCCTCCTCGCGATGCGAGAGGCGCACTTCCCCGCGGACTCGGAGGTCGAGTACGAGGAGTGGACGCACGAGCGCAACCGACGCTTGCTCGGCTCCCGGCTCTACCGCGCGGTGTTCATGGTCATGAGCCTCGAGCGCCTCTTCCGCGGGGCCGGTCGTCGCTGGTCACGCGTACGCCGGGGCAGTCACCTCGAGGTCGTCGAGCTGGGGCCCGGACATCGTCGCCTCGAGACGCACTACCCCTCCTACCTGCACCCGCGGGAGCTCGCGATCGGTCTGCGCGGCGCGTTCCGAGCGGTCGCGGACCTCGCGGGCGCTCAGGACGTCGAGCTCGGGGAGCCCGTGGTAGGTGAGCATGCGATGACCTTGGACCTGCGCTACCAACCCTGAGCGTCCGGCCGTCGAGGCGTGCGCGTCGAGGCGGCCGCGTCGAGGCGGACGCGAGGTGAACGGGCGTCAGCCCCGCAGCAGCCAGACGCCGATCACGATCGCCATCAGCAGGCCGCCGACGAGGAACACCGCGCCGGCGCCGATGAGCGCGAGCACGATCGGCGACGGCCCGCTCTTGGGCGCGTGCGGCGCGGCCGGGGCAGGCGCGACGCCGGGGGCGGAGGCGACCGGCGAGGCGTAGCTCGGGGCCGCGTAGCCGCCGGGGGACGGGTAGCCGGGGCTCGCGCCGGGCGCGGAGGGGTAGCCGGGCGCGGCCGGGGCGGGCGCGCCGGGGACGGGGAGGGCCAGGCCGTGGATCGCGACCGTGCGCGCCAAGCCGGGACCGGAGGGCGCGGTGGGGGGACCCGGAGCCGGGGGCGCCGGCCCCGGCGAAGGCTGCGGCGCGTGCGCCGACCCGGGCGGCTGCGGCGCGGGTTCCGGCCCCCGCGGGGCGGAGGCCGGTCCCGGAGGAGCGGCGGTGGGCGCGGAGGCCTCGGCGGCCATCTGACGCATGCGCTCGTCGTACGAGAGCCCGGCGACCTGGGTCGCCGGCTCGGCCGCGTCCGGCTCGGGCGGGAGGCCCATCGCGGCGAGGCGCTCGTCGTAGGACGGCGCCATGGCGGTCTTGCCGAACGGGTCCGGCGCGGGCGGACGCGCGTCCTTCGCCTCCGCGATCTCGTCCGCGAAGGAGACGCCCACCACCGTGGGCCCCTGGTCGAACTGATCGTCGCCGGTGCCGCTCACAGGCCGAAGGATGCCTCGAATGGCCCGCGTTCTCGAGTCTTCGGCGCGCGCGCCTCTCAGCCGGGCGGCGGCGCGGCCCGGATCGCGCCGGCCGGGGCCCCGTCGAGCACGCTGGCCGCCGCCTCCGCGAAGCCGACCCAGCTCACGATCGATCGCGGCGCCTCGAGGGCCCAGAGCTCGCCGCGCGCGACGGCTCCGATCGCCTGGGCTTCGGGACGGGCCGCGATCCGGCGCGCCTCCTCGGCCGCCTCCTCCAGCCGATAGCCGCAGGGCGCGAGGAGCACGCGGTCCGCCTCCGCCTGGACGAGCGCGCGACCGTCGACGAGCCGCGCGGCCGCGCCGGGCTCGGTGAGCCGCGCCTCCGCGCCGATCGCCGCGAGCAGCTCGGCCGCCAGACCGGACGCGACCCACGGCGGGTCGGCCCACACGAGGGCGAGACAGGCGGCCCGTTCCCGGCCGGGGCGGGCCAGCCGCGCGAGCCGCGCCTCCAGCGACGCCCGAAGCGCGTGGCCGGCCTCGGGCGCGTCGAGGGCCGCGCCGAGCCGCTCGAGCTCGTCGAGGCCATCGGCGAGGGAGCGCGCGTCGAGTGAGAACGCGTCCGGGCGCGCGGCCGCGCCGACCCCGAAGGCGGTGACGACGACGTCCGGAGCGAGCGCGGCGAGGGCGCCCTCGTCGACCGTCACGATCGGGGTGCCGTCCTCGCGCGCGTCGCGCACCTGCAGATCGACCCGCTCCGGCGGCTCGGCCGGGGCGCAGCCGAGGGCGCTCCGGGCGAGCGCGTCGGCGCGGCCCACCAGGCGTGCGCCGAGGCCCATCGCCTCGATCGCCTCGGTTGCCGCGGGGCTCAGGCTAGCGACGCGCATCGCCGCACCGTAGATCGTCCTGACGCGGACCGCGAGCGGCGGCGATCCGCGCTCTGGCTGCACGTTCACCGCCGAGAGCGCGGCTCAGGAACCCCTCCCGTCGCGTGCCGGGCGGCGCGGGCCCCGGTCGCTCCTCGAGCATCCCTCGTGATCCCTCGTGATCCCTCGTCACGGCCAGCCACGCACGGGACCCACGGCGCTCCGGCATGCTCGGTCCGAGGTCCCTGGTCGGCGCTCCGGCTGCGCTCCGCCGAAATCGGCGCTTCCCGACGCGCGGCGGGGCGCGCGAGCTGTGATACGGTGCCGGCGTGAACCGGGTGCGACGACCCATGACACTGGCGGTCGCGCTCGCCCTCTCCCTGGTGGCCTGCGAAGAGCGCGGCCCGCGGTCCGAGGCGAACGTCGACTACGTCTGCGCGCTCGACGAGCCCGGGTGCGAGCCGGACGAGACGCCGGGCCACTGCCTCGCCATCGTCGCCACGGCGACCGAGGGTGGCGCGCGCCGGACGCTGCCGATCTTCGATCCCGACATCGAAGAGATGGACGCGCCGGACGGCGGCTTCGGAGAGATCCGCTTCCTCTTCGGAGAGGTCGCGGAGTTCGACATCCCCGCGGTCAGCCCGATGGCGCAGGTCGAGCTCGAGTTCCGCTACTACCAGGGCTTCAACGAGCGACCGACGTACGGTGCGATCCTCGGGGACGTCACCGCCCGGCTACAGGCGGGGGAGGCCCTGGAGGTCGTGATGTATCCCGTCGCCCGGTGGGCGCGGCCCGGGGTCACCGCCAGGCTCGGCGCGCCGGTGGCGCGGGCGTTCCATCAGGCGATCCCGCTGCCCTCCGGCGACGTGCTGATCGTCGGCGGCGTCCAGGGGCTCGGCCTCACCGCCCAGCCGGGCAACGGCGCGGCCGCGGTGGGCGAGGTCGAGCTCTACGACGAGTCCGCCCACACCTACGTCCGCGTCGTCACCGAGGGCGTCGAGACCGAGGCCTTCGTGCGCGCGCTCTCGAGCTACCGCTACCTCGGCGTGGTCGACGGCGAGCACCGCATCCGGATGATCGGCGGAGTCACCACCGCCCCCGGCGACGACCTCCTCGACTTCGAGGCGGAGGGGCCGAGCACGATCGGCGGCGCGCCCGTGGTGCCCCACGCCGACGCGGTGCTCGCGCGGACGTTCGACCTGTTCCTCGACCTGTCCGATCCGACCCAGCCCACGATCACCCACGCCGAGGACGTGACCGGGACGGAGCCCCTCGGGGTCAGCCTCGCGCTGTCAGACCCGGCGCCGGAGGTCAGCCCCAACCCGGACGTGAACGACGCGAGCGGGCTCGCGATCCCGGAGCTGATCGGCGGCGCGACCCTCTCGGTCGGAGGCCGGGCCTACGGCCTGGGCCCGACCGCGGTGGCGGGCGACGCGTTCGACCTCGCCCACGCGCGCCTCGGCGCGAGCCTCACCGCGCTCGCCGACGGCAGCGTCCTGGTGCTCGGCGGCAACCTGGGCCCCGGCGTGACTGACGTGACGGGCACCGCGGCCGAGGTGGTCGTCCCCGCCGACGCGACCAGCGCGCTCGCGACGTTCCTCGGCGCGCCCCAGGCGACCGGCTTCCACCGCGCGCTCCGGGTGGGCGACGACGTCGTCCTCGTGGTCGGCGGGTTCGACGTGGTGGTGGGCGGCGACGGGCAGGCCCGCGTCCTCGCCGACGTCCCGCCCGCGCCGATCCGGCTGCTCGAGGTGGGGCCTGGGCCCATGGTCACGGTGCTCGCGGACCTCCCGGCGGGCGACTACGCGTCTTCCGTGTTCCATACGCTCACGGACCTCGGCGACGGGCGCTATCTCGTGATCGGCGGCGGCACGCGCGGCGCGGGGGCGGGCGTGCCCTCGCGCCTCGTGGCGTCCGATCAGGTCGGGGTGATCACCGGCGCGGGCTACGAGGCTGGGCCGGCGCCGCTCAACGTGGGGCGCTTCGGTCACACCACGACTCGCCTCCCGGGGCAGCGCGTGCTGGTGCACGGTGGCTTCTCGAGCAGCGAGGCCGGTGACGTCCTGAACCCGAGCGTCGCGCCGAGCCCCGAGCTCCTCTACCTCCCTGACCTGAGCCGCGCGGGCCTGCTCGAGGCGGGGCAGTGTGTCGGTCAGGCGGGCCTCCCCGACGCCGGCCCGCGCCAAGACGCCGGGCTGCCCGCCCGGCCGGACGCCGGGGTCGACGCCGGCCCGCCGATCCCCGACGCGGGGCCATCGGACGCGGGCGAGCCCGACGCCGGCTGAGCCGTCGGTCGTCGCTGTCCGCGCCGCGGAGCTGGATCCGCGCACCTCGCGTCACGCCGCGCGCCGGGGGAGCTGTTGACCCCGCTCGGCCGGGGTGCCAGATCGACCCCATGAGCAAGCGTGAAGTGTTCATCGTCTCGGCCGCCCGCACCCCGATCGGGGCCTTCCAGGGCGCGCTGTCCACCGTCCCCGCTCCCGAGCTCGGCGCGGCCGCGATCGGCGCTGCGATCGAGCGCGCGGGGGTCGGCGTCGAGGACATCGACGAGACCTACATGGGGAACGTGCTGACCGCGGGCGTCGGTCAGGCCCCCGCGCGTCAGGCCGCCAAGTACGCGGGCGTACCGGACGGCGTCCCCGCGACCACGGTCGGCAAGGTCTGTGGCTCGGGCCTGCAGTCGGTGATCCTCGCGACCAAGTCCATCCTGCTCGGCGACGCGGATGTCGCGCTGGCGGGCGGCATGGAGAACATGTCACTGGCGCCCTACCTGCTGCAGAAGGCCCGCGCCGGCTTCCGCATGGGTCACGGGACGGCCCACGACTCCATGATCCTCGACGGCCTCTGGGACCCGTACAACGACCAGCACATGGGCAACTGCGGCGAGCTCTGCGCCCGCGAGATGAGCTTCAGCCGCGAGGCGCAGGACGAGTACGCGGTCGAGTCGTACAAGCGCGCCCTCGCCGCGCAGGAGGCCAACGAGTTCGCGGGCGAGCTCACCCCGGTCACGGTCAAGGGTCGCAAGGGCGACACCGTGGTCGAGATCGACGAGCAGCCGGGCAAGGCGCGGCTCGACAAGATGGCCAGCCTCCGCCCCGCCTTCGACAAGGAAGGCACGATCACGGCCGCGAACGCGTCGCCGATCAACGACGGAGCCTCCGCGCTCGTGCTCGCCGACGCCTCGGTGGTCCAGGCCAAGGGCCTGACCCCGCTCGCGAAGGTGGTGGCCTACGGAGGCCACGCGCAGGCGCCCGAGTGGTTCACCACCGCGCCGGTCGGGGCCATCCAGACCACCCTCGCGCGCGCCGGCCTCAAGGCGAGCGACATCGATCTGTGGGAGGTCAACGAGGCCTTCGCGGTCGTCGCGCTCGCGGCGATGAAGGAGATCGGCATCGAGCGGTCGCAGATCAACGTCCGCGGCGGCGCGGTCGCGCTCGGCCACCCCATCGGCTGCTCGGGCGCCCGGATCCTCACCACGCTCGTCCACGCGATGAAGGACCGGGGCGCCAAGCGCGGCCTCGCCACCCTCTGCATCGGCGGCGGCGAGGCGGTCGCGGTCATCGTCGAGCGCTGAACGAGCCCGGCGGCCGTTGAGCGAGGGCGCCCCCCCAGCCGGGGGAGGGTGCATCTCGTGAGCGCCCGCCGACGCGCCGGCTGCTACTCTCCGCCGAATGGAGCTCACCGCCGCCGTCGCGCCCGCGGAGGTACGCGCGCTCGAGGAGGTCGGCCGCGGGGACGTCGCGCAGCTCGGGGGCGAGGCGGAGGACCTCGAGATCCTCCGCGCGCTCGGTGTGCCCGTCGCGAGCGGCTGGGTCGCTCCGGTCACCGTCGAGCCGGCGCGCCTCGCCGAGGTGCTCGGGCCCGCGCTGCTCCAGCCGGTGACCCCGCCGCGCGCGAGCCTGCCGCCCCTCGGCGACGCGCCCCGGGTGCGGCTGCGGCCCTGGTTCAAGACCCTCGCGCACCAGCAGCGCAGCCGCGCGCACTTCCCGCCGGGCGACGTGACGGAGCCGGCCGGGCTCGCGGCCGCGATCGAGGGCTTCGCGCGCGAGGCGCGGGGACCGGGCGGCGCCGGGACGAGCCCCGGGTCGATCTGGATCCGCGCGCTCCTCTGCGAGGCGCCGATCGGCGGGCTCGCCTCGAGCGTCGGCCGCGACGACGGAGATCCGGCCTTCGTGACGGTCCGCCTCCCCGAGCACCCCGCGTGGCGCATCGAGCGCAAGTCGATGCGCATCGTCGAGGCGGGGGACGCGGTGCTCCAGCCGCCGGTGGTCGAGCGGGTCGCCGACCTCGTCGATCGGGCCCAGCTCGCGCTCGGCTGGCCGGTCGAGCTCGAGTGGGTGGTCAGCCGCGGCCGCCCGGCCGTCGCGCGCGTCCGGCCCATCACGCCGACCTGGCGGTTCACCGACGACTCCTTCCGGCTCGTGGAGGTGCTCTGGCACGACGAGGGCCCGATGGCCCCGCTCTCGGTGGACGCGCTCGACAAGGCGCTCCGCGAGGACGGCGACCCCGTGGATCAGCCGCGCGTGGTGCGGACCTTCGCGCGGCCCTACCGCCGGGTGGAGGCGGGGCGCGGCCGCCACGGCGAGCGGCGCCAGGGCTTCCTCGCCGCGGCCGCGCGAGCCGCGCGCGTGCTCGGCGACGCGGCCCGCCCCATCGCGGCCGCGCGCGCCTTCGCCCGGACCCTGGACGACCGGCTCCGCTCGTTCGACGGCGACGCGCTCGAGCGCATGGAGGATCCGGAGCTGGCCAAGTCGCTGCGCGAGCGTCAGCAGCTCGTCATCGAGGCCTACGAGCTGCTCGACCGCGGGCGCCAGGCGACGGCCGCGGTGCTCGGCGCCATCGAGGCGGCGCTCGGGACGGTGCCCCGCGACTGCGTGGTCGGCCTCGCCGCGATCCGCCGGACCCGGACGCGCCGCCGGCTCGACGAGCGGCTCGCGGCGGCCGCCGCGAAGCTCGGCGAGCTCCCCGAGCAGCTCGATCCGCCGCCCCCGGCGCTGCGGCAGAGCTTCGCCGAGCTGCGCCGCGAGCTCGCCCAGAAGCGCCCGCTCGGCCTCGACGTCCTCCCCGACGCCTATGGCGCGAGCGACACGAGCCTCGTGGCCGGGATGCGCGCGGCGGTCGACGGTCGCGCGGAGCGAGCCGAGCGCGAGCAGCGGGGGGCGGTCCGGCGGCTGATGGCGACGGCGCGCTCGCGCCCGCTGGGTCGCGGCCGCGGGGCCCTCGCGCGGAGCCTCACGCTCACGATCGAGCGCCTCGCCGACGCCAAAGGCCAGGTCGCCGAGGGCCTGGCGGACGCGAACCTCCGGCTCCGGGCGGTCGCCCTGGTGATCGGCCGTCGCCTCGTCGACCAGGGGATCCTCGACGAGCCCGAGGACGCCCTCTACCTCCACGTCGCCGAGCTGACCGACGCGCTCGCGGGCGAGCCGGGGGCCTACACCGCCCGGGTCCGGCTGCGGCGCGAGCAGGACGACCGGTGGCGGCGGTTCAAGCCGCCCACCCGGCTGCCCGCGCGTCGCGGCTGACGCACGGCGGTGAATGGTGCTCGACCGTGAATCGTCGTTCGCATCGAGGCCGCGAGGCGTGAACGGACCGTCGAGCACGCCAGGTCTGCGCCACGTCACCACATCACCACACAAGGGATCCCGCCTGGCCCGCGGGTTGCTAAAGCTGGCTTGACTTCACGCGGACCCCGGGGAAGGTCCGCTCAACTTGGGGAATCTGATGAACGCCAACTCTCGCCTCGGTCTCTTCGTCGTCGTAGCCGCGCTCGCGGGCTGCTCCAGCACGCACTACGTGGAGATCCGTCACCCGCTCCAGGTCGGCCAGGTCGACCCGAACTCCGTGCCGTTCGAGGCCCGCACCGAGGAGTCGGCCCGCGGCTTGCCGACGGGCTCGCTCGTCGACGAGGCGTCGCTCACCGAGGTCACGCCCGAGCGCGTCTGCGCGCGCATCACGATGTGGTCGCTCGACGAGGTCGACCCGGGCCGTGGCGACTACAACTCCTTCCGCATCGCGATGCTCAACGACCAGGACGGCGTCGAGGTGGACCAGGCCACGGTGCAGATGGAGCAGCCCATGACCCAGCAGTTCCAGGGCCACATCGCCCGCCGGGAGCCGGTCGGCTGGCGCAACGTCTGCGCAGGGACCCGCAACGGGCGTTGCGTTCGCTACCGCCGCGAGCGGGTCTACCGCACGGTCTACTACCCGCACATCTGGCAGGTCACCAACCACCCGGCGACCGTCTGCTTCGCCAACGGCGGGTTCATCACCCCCGCGACCACGCGGGCCGCGATCGAGGTCGACCGCCGCGGCCCGGGCCGGATGATCTTCGAGTGGCAGTTCCAGTCCGCCGTCCAGGGCGGCCCGCCCCCGCAGCAGCAGGCGGCGAACTGAGCCCGAGCCCCGCTCCCTGACGCGTCCAACCGCCGCCGCGCGCCCCCGGGCGTCGCGGCGGCTTGACGTTCGGCGTCGCGCGCTGATAGGCCCACGGCCCCCACGCGAGGAGGAGCCATGGCGGAGATTCAGGAGATCGGAGTGATCGGCGCGGGCCAGATGGGCCGCGGGATCGCGCAGGTCGCGGCGCAGGTCGGGATCGACGTGCGGCTGCTCGACGTCGACGAGGCCACGGCCGAGAACGGCGTGGAGCAGATCGCCAAGTCGCTCTCGCGCCTCGTCCAGAAGGAGAAGCTCACCGCCGACGAGCGCGCCGCGATCCTCAAGCGCATCCGCCCCTCCGGCGACTACGGGTCGCTCGCGAGCGCGGGCCTGGTGGTCGAGGCCGCGACCGAGAAGATCGACATCAAGACGAAGATCTTTCGCATGGCCGACGAGGCGATCGCCGACGGCGCGATCCTGGCGACCAACACGTCCTCGATCAGCATCACCAAGCTCGCGGCCGTCTCCTCGCGGCCGGAGCGCGTGGTCGGCATGCACTTCATGAACCCGGTGCCGGTGATGAAGCTCGTCGAGCTCATCCGCGCGCTGCAGACCGACGACGCGACCTACGAGGCGACGCGCGCGCTCGCGGTGCGCATGGGCAAGACGGTCATCACGTCGAAGGACCGCCCGGGCTTCATCGTGAACCGGATGCTCATCCCGTTCCTCAACGAGGCGTGCTTCGCGCTGCAGGAGGGGATCGGCTCGCCCGAAGACATCGACGAGGGCGCCAAGCTCGGGCTCAACCACCCGCTCGGCCCGCTCGCGCTCGCCGATCTGATCGGCCTCGACACCTGCCTCTTCATCGCCGAGGTGCTCCACTCCGAGCTCGGCGAGGACAAGTACCGGCCGGCCCCGATCCTGCGCAACCACGTCGCCGCCGGCTGGCTCGGCCGCAAGACCGGCCGCGGCTTCTACGACTACGGGGCGAAGTGATGAGCGATCTCGTGCTCTTCGAGGTCGACGGCCCGATCGCGACCCTCACGATCAACCGCCCCGACAAGTACAACGCGCTCAACGTCGCGGTCCTCGACGCGCTCCACGAGGCGGTGGCGCGCCTGGCGCGCGAGGAGGGGGTGCGCTGCGCGATCCTCACCGGCGCGGGCAAGGCCTTCGTCGCGGGCGCGGACATCGGCGAGATGCGAGGGTTCGGGGAGGAGGAGGCGCACGCGTTCTCCGCGCGCGGCCACGAGGTGCTCGCGGGGCTCGAGGCGCTCCACGTGCCCGTCATCGCGGCGGTGAACGGCTTCGCGCTGGGCGGGGGCTGCGAGCTCGCCCTCGCGTGCGACTTCATCCACGCGTCGTCGCGCGCCAAGTTCGGCCAGCCCGAGGTCAAGCTCGGGGTGATCCCGGGCTTCGGCGGGACGAGCCGCCTCGCCCGGCGCGTCGGCGTCGCGCGGGCGCGCGAGCTGGTCTACTCGGGCGCGATGATCTCGGCCGAGGAAGCCGCCCGCTTCGGCCTGGTCAACCAGGTGCACGAGCCGGACGCCCTGATGGACGGCGTGCGTGCCCTCGCGGGCCAGATCGCGCAGATGGGGCCCTACGCGGTCGGGGTGGCCAAGAAGGTCCTCCTCGAGGGCGAGGAGCGGCCGCTGGCCGAGGCCAACGGGATCGAGACCGCCGGCTTCGCGTCCTGCTTCGCGACCGACGACCAGCAGGAGGGCATGACCGCCTTCCTCGAGAAGCGCGACGCGGCCTTCACCGGGCGCTGAATCAGAACGTGGTCTCCAGCTCCTCGAGCGCGCCGCACTCCGTGACCATGGTCGGCGGGAGGTGGTAGCCGCCGAGGAGCAGCGGCTCGGCCAGCGCGTCCTCGTCGAACGCCTCGAGGGCGCGCGCGCGCAGGGCCCGGTCGAAGAGCGCGCGAGCCCCGTCGCAGTCGCCGCGGGTCGCCGCTAGCTCCGCCTCGAGCTCGAGCGCGGGGGCCTCCGTGAGGCCCATCCGGCGCGCCTCTTCGAGCTGGGCTCGGGCCCGGCGGGGCTCCTCGCGCGCGCTGGCCGCCCAGGCCGCCGCGAGCATCGCGGTCGCGTCCCACGGGTCGACCCGGAGGCGCCAGTAGGCGGACGAGCCCGACGTGGTCGGCGCCTCGGCGATCGCGATCGGGGTGACGAGCACCGGCAGCGCGGCCGCGCAGGCGATCGCGCCGCCGAGCGTCGCGCCGACGATCCAGCCGGGGCGATCGCGCCGGTCGGGCGCGCGCCCGAACGACCAGAGCCCGCCGAGGGCGAGGGCGCCCGCCACGACCGCGACCTGGGCCTCGCCGGTGGCCGCCCAGGTCGCCGCGTCGAGCGCGGCCGCGCCGCCGAGCAGGAGCGCGAGGTCCCGCGGGGGCGCGCCGCGGGAGAGCCCGGCGCGAGCCGCCGCGTAGGCGTCGGCGGCGAGGAACAGGCCCGCGCAGGCGAGCCCGAGGGCGTGGCCGGCGACGGTGTCGCGCGCCGACGCGAGCGCCGGCCCGAGGGCGGTGGCGCCAAGGGCGTAGGCCAGGCCGAGCGAGAGCGCGCGGGGTAGGGCGAGGGCCGAGCCGCGGGCCGCGTCCGTGTCGAAGAACGAGCGCACCGCGCGGACCACGAGCGGCCCGAGCCCCGCCGCGACGCAGGCGGTCGCGATCGGCCTCAGCCACACCTCTTCGATCGGCCATGCGTCCATCGTGCGCTCGCGGCCGGGGTCTGATAGCACGGCGGGATGAACCGACAGGTGATCCAGACCGACGGGGCCCCGGCCGCCATCGGCCCCTACTCCCAGGCCGTCCGCTGCGGAGACCTCGTCTTCTGCAGCGGGCAGATCGCGCTCGATCCAGCGACGGGTGAGCTGGTGGGCGCGGGCGACGTCGCGGCGCAGACCGAGCGCGTGATGGACAACCTCGCCGCGGTCCTGGCCGCGGCGGGGTCGTCCTTCGCCAGGGTGGTCAAGGCGACGATCTTCCTGACCGACCTCGGCGACTTCGGGACCGTGAACGCGGTCTACGGCGCCCGCTTCGAGGGGCTCGAGCCGCCAGCGCGTGCCTGCGTCGAGGTGTCCCGCCTGCCGAAGGACGTGCAGGTGGAGATCGAGGTCATCGCGACGGTGTAGGCGCCGCCGAAGGGAGGGGACGCGCGACGCCGCGGCCGTCCCCCTCCCGCGGCTCGCCTCAGAGGGGCGTGCAGCCCTGGACGTCGCCGTCGCCGATCTCGGCGACCATGTTCAGCGAGCCGTCCTCGAAGACCACGCCGACCTCGGTGTCACCCAGGTAGAAGCGGACCCAGTCGTACTCCGCGCCGTCGATCACCAGGGTGCGCACGTCGAGGGTGTTGTCGTCGACCCGGTCCAGCACCTCGAGGAGCGAGTCGCCGCGGCCGGCGCGCTCGTAGTCGAACAGGTGCACCGCGGCGTGCATGACCTGGCGCCACATCGTCGAGTAGACGCGGTTGTTGCGGTCGACGACGCGGGTCGCGGTGACCGAGCTCTCGAGGTCGGCGCTCGTCCCCGCGAACGGGGCGGGGAGGGTGTAGGAGCACGTCGCGCTCCTCGCGAAGGTGATCGCGTCCTCGATCCCGTCGACGCACGTCCAGGCGCTGTGGTCCTCGAGCCAGCGGACCACGCAGCGCTCGCGCGCCGCGGTGACCGGGCCGCCGCAGGCGTCGCTCGCCGCGGCGACGTCGACGTCGCAGCGCTCCTCGCAGCCGTAGTCGCTGTCGCAGATCCCGTCGAGGTCGTCGACGTAGGCGCCGTAGCTCGCCTCGCACTCCGCCGTGCACGCCCCCGCGCTGTCGGCGAGCAGGTCCCCGCCGCAAGCCTCGTGGTCGCGCGCGTAGCCGTCGCAGGTCCCGTTGAACCCCTGGCTCCAGCACATCGAGATCGCGCTCGCCGCGAGGGAGTCGCCGTAGCCGTAGTCGGCGTCGTGGCACAGGTCCATGCAGCTCTCGAGGACGGCCACGCAGCCCGCGGTCTGGTCGGCCCAGAAGGGCAGCGAGGTGATCAGATCGTCGCAGATGGGCCGCGCCTGGTCGTCGCCGTCGTCGGGGTTCGTCCAGTCGCAGGCCGCGCCGCAGGTGCCGCCGGCGACCGACCCGAGGCAGTCCTGGAAGATCGTGCGGGCGCGGACGTCGCCGACCCGGCCGTTGTAGGCGGGCAGCGCCTCGAACGCGCAGACGCGCGCGGCCTCGAGGCACGCGTCCACGTCGGAGAAGTCCATCTCGCGCTCCACCGGCGGCGGCGTCACGCCCGCGCAGAGCCCGCCCGTACAGGCGACGCTCATCTCGTAGCTGCCCTCGCCCTGGCCCCGGTAGGCCCGCACCACGAGCAGGTAGGTGCCCGCGGTGTCGACGACGTAGTCCTTCGTCAGGGCGCCGCCGTCGAGGCTCCAGGCCTCCGAGTCGATGTAGGTCGAGGTGCCGCGGTAGAGCGAGACCTGCGGGTTGAGATCGCCGTCGGTCACCCGGGCCGTCACGCGCAGCGCGTCGGTGCGGCCGAGCTCGATCCGGTAGAGGTCGAGGTTGTCGCCGGTGATCGTGCCGGTGACGGACTCGCCGAACGCGATGGCGGGCACCGCGTCGAGGACGCCGTCGGCCTTGCCGCCCTCTGCGAAGATCGAGTCGTCGTGCCAGCCGGCCTCGAAGTCACCCGGGGCGGTGCAGCCACCGGCGAGCGCGAGGGAGACGGCGAGGGTGAGCGCGCCACGAGTCATGGGGTACCTCCGCCCGGCGCCCTTCGCAGGACGTGTACCAGCCGCGTCGCGCGTCGTCGCGCCGCCCGATCCCCCGCGAGGGTGGCTGCTGCAGCGGTCGATCGTCGGGCGGGTGGCCACTGGCATGGTCACCGCCGGCGCTGGAGGGCGTGCTTCGGAGCTGCGCTCGTCCGGCGTGCTCGTCCGGCGTGCTCGTCAGCGCAGCCGCGCGACGACCTCACCGTCGTCGGGGAAGCGGCCCTCGACGTTGCGCTTGTCCCAGAAGATCTCGTCGTCGCGCTTGACGATGAAGTCGCCGCGCCCGCCGCCGATCAGCTCGACGGTCGCGCCGGGGAAGCTCGCCTCGATCTCGGCGGCCAACCTGACCGCCCGGGGCTTGTAGCTTCACATCACGCAGTATTCGATCGTCACCCGCACGCGTTCATCCTCGCGCCCGCCCCCGTCGCGTCAAGCCCGGACCTCAGCAGCCCATTGAGGAACCGACCGTGATGGATCGCGGTTGCGCAGGCGCGGGCTCCCGGCCGCGAGGCGCGCGGGGAGGTTCTTCAACGGGCTGTTAGGCCCACACATCGCGCAGGCGGATCGTCTCCTCGCGGTCCGGCCCCACGCTCACCAGGGTCACCGGCACCCCGGCGAGCTCCTCGATGCGACGGATGTAGGCGCGGGCCGTCTCCGGGAGCGCGTCGAGCGTGCGCGCGCCGGCGACGTCCTCCGTCCAGCCCGGCAGCTCCTCGTAGATCGGCGTCACCCGCTCGAGGCCGCGGCTCGGCGGCCGCTCGAGCCGCGCGCCGTCGAGCTCGTAGGCCACGCAGACCTTCAGCGTCTCGAGCCCCTGCAGCACGTCGAGCTTCGTCAGCGCCAGCTCGGTGAGCCCGTTGACCCGGACCGCGTGGCGGAGCACCGGCCCGTCGAGCCAGCCGCAGCGCCGCGGACGGCCCGTCGTCGCGCCGAACTCGTGGCCCGCGCGGCGCAGCGCCTCGCCCGCCTCGCCGTGCAGCTCGGTGGGGAAGGGTCCCTCACCGACCCGCGTCGTGTACGCCTTGCTGATGCCGACCACCCGATCGATGTGGCCCGGCCCCAGGCCGCTCCCGGTGCACGCGCCGCCCGCGGTCACCGACGAGCTGGTCACGAAGGGGTAGGTCCCGTGATCGATGTCGAGCATCGTCCCCTGCGCGCCCTCGAGGAGGATCCGCTCCCCCGCCTCGCGCGCGGTGTGGACCGCGTCTTCCGCGTCGCCGATCCACGGGCGCAGCTCCTCGGCGAGCGCGAGCAGCTCGTCGGCGACCTGCACCGGGTTCGGGGGCGTGCCGCCGAGGGCCTCGATCTCCGGACGCCAGCCCGCGAGGCTCGCCGCGACCCGCGCCTTGAGGTGGGCCGGGTCGTCGAGATCGCCGATCCGCACGCCGCGCCGGGCCGCCCGGTCCTGGTAGCACGGCCCGATCCCGCGCTTGGTCGTCCCGATCGCGCCGGGGCCCCGCTCGCGCAGCTCGTCGACGAGGAAGTGCACCGGCAGGACGAGGTGGGCCCGCTCGCTGATCGTCACGCGACCCTCGCTGAGCAGGCCGCGCCGCCGCATCTCGGCGAGCTCGTCGATCAAGACGCGCGGGTCGATCACCATGCCCGCGCCGAGGATGCAGCGCGGCCGGGTGTGGAGCGCGCCCGAGGGCACGAGGTGGAAGACGACCTTCTCGCCGTCCACCACGAGGGTGTGCCCCGCGTTGGCCCCGCCCCCGAAGCGCACGACCGCGTCGGCCTCCGCGGTGAGCAGGTCGACGACCTTGCCCTTGCCCTCGTCACCCCACTGAACCCCGACGATCACCACCGCGCTCATCGCGACCCGCTCCCTCCGCGCGCCCAGCGGGCGACGCCGTCCCAGTCTCGCGCCCGCGCGCTCCGGGTCGCGCCGTCACGCACCCGTGTCACCTTGGCTCCCGCGCACACCACCGCGTCGTATCCCCACGCGCGCCCGTAGTCGAGCGCCGCCCGGACTCCGCCGTCCAGGACCGCGGCCACGTGCCCGCTCGCCCGGATCTTCCGCGCGACGTCGATCCGGTCGCGCCGCGCCCCGATCACCAGCAGCTTGGCCTGCGGTCCCCGGTCGATCGCGGCCCCCGCCGCGTCGAGGGCGCGCTCGAGGTTGCCCAGATCGAGCGCGAAGCCGGTCGCCGGCAGATCGGAGCCGAAGCGCCGGAGCAGGCCGTCGTAGCGGCCCCCGCTCGCGATCGCCTCGCCGGGCCCTCGCGCGAGCAGGCTGAAGCTCGCTCCCGTGTAGTAGGCCTGACCGCGGACCTCGCCGAGGTCGACGCTCAGATCGAGCCCGTCCAGCTCGCGCACGATCGCCCCTACCGACCGGAGCGCGGCCTTGGCCTCGTCGCCGTCGAAGACCCGCCGCGCGGCGCGCAGGGTGGGGCCCGGCTCGCCGTAGAGGCCGACCGCGCCGAGGAGGGTGCGCCGGACCGCGGTCGGGGCCTTGGCCGCTCGGAGCGCCGCCTCGAGCCCCGCCCGATCCTTGCGGCTCAGGGCCTCCTCCGCCTCCGCGCGGGCCTCGCCCTCGAGCCGGCGCAGCGCGCTCCGGGTCGGCCCGACCAGCGACACGACGACGCGGAACTCCGGCAGCCCCGCCGCCTCGAGCGCGCCCGCGGCCAGCTTGATCACCTCGAGGTCGCCGTCGGTCCCCGGCGCGCCGAGGTGCTCGACCCCGACCTGCGCGAGGAGCCGCTGCGTTCGCGCCCGGAAGCGCCGCCGGCGCACCACCGAGCCGCGGTAGCAAAGCCGGTAGGGGGCGGGGCGCCCCGCGAGCTGGGTCGCGACGACCCGCGCGATCTGCGGCGTGATGTCCGGACGCAGGAGCGCGCTCTCGCCGGACTCCGGGTCGACGAAGCGGAACAGATCGCGCCGATCGAGGCCGTCGAGCCCGCGCTCGATGACCTCGGCCCGCTCGAACGGCGGGGTCGTGACGAGCTGGTAGCCCCACGACGCGAACCGCGCGGTGAGGCGGGACGCGAGCGCGGCGCGCGCCTCGGACTCGGGCGGCAGCAGATCGCGCATCCCGGCCGGGGGTGCGAGGAGTGACGACATCGCGCGCCTCCAATAGCAGACTCCGGCGAAGATGCGCGCGGCGGCGGGGCGGCGCGCCCTCGATGGCCGCTCAGGACGGGGCCGCGTCCGGGGTCATCCACCGCACGAGATCGAGCGCGAGCGCGAGGCGGATCGCCCGGTAGGGGCGGTGGCGATCGCGATCGAGCGGATCCTCGAGCGCGTCGACCACCTCCTGGAGGGGGCGCGGGCGCCGGGTGACGGCGAGGACCTCGTGGACGGCCTGGGGCAACCCGTCGGGGGGCGTGGTCGGGGTCCGCCCGAGGTGGTCGAGCATGTGCGCGGTGAACCGCTCCTGCATCAGGCCGGCGCCGAGGCGGCGATCGATTCCGTCGCCGAGCACCGACCACGCGTCGAGCCCGAGCGGGAAGTAGCGCTCCGGCGGCGCCACGCCCTCGTGGAAGCGCGCCGTGCCGTCCGTCCACGAGAACAGCTCCATGAGCTTCTCGTTCACCTGCGCGCCGATGTGCCGGAACAGCTCCACCGGCTCGATGAGCCCGAGCGCGGCGAGGGTGTCGCCGAGCCGGCCTTCGAAGCGCGGCAGGACCGCGAGCGCCATGTCGAGCTCGTCGCGGCGGAGCACCTCGGTGGTCACGAGGAACTCACCGAGCAGCTCCTCCGGCAGGTTCGAGCTGACGAACTCGGGGGTGCCCTCGATGAGGTAAACCTCCTTGCGTACCTCGCCGCGTCGGCAGACCCAGACCCCGGTCGAGCGCGCCGCGATCGAGCGCGCGAGGCCGTCCAGGAACGCCCCCGAGCCGAGGTCGAGCGCGTCGCCGGACTCGGCCCCGCGCCGATCGCCGGGGAGGTAGCCCGTCAGCTCACCGATGTCGCGGACGCGGCGCGACGGCCCCTCGCCGACGCGCACCCGATCGCCGTGGGCCACCTTGCCGGTGGTGACCGCCTCGACGAGCTGGGCGAAGGTGAGCGGGCCGAGCCCGGTCCCGCCCGACTCGGGCTCTACGTGGTAGTCGTCGAGCGGCGGCTCGAGCGTGACCGCCTCGTCGCGGGCGTCGTCCTCGACCACCGGGCCGCCCATCGCCTCGGCCACCACGTGGGCGAGGGCCTCGGCGAGATCGGCTGGGGCCGCGGTGACGCGCGGGGCCAGGAGCGCGTGGAGCGCGGCCGCGCTCGGGAGGCGATCGGCGGGGTCCCGCGCGAGGCCGGCGAGCAGCGCGTCGACCACGCCCTCGGGGAGCTGGTCCCGCCGCGCCTCGAGCGGACCGACCTGGGCCTCGCGCACCGCGAGCAGGGTCATCAGCTCGCTGCCGCGCGCGAAGAGCGGCTCGCCGACGAGCATCTCCGCGATGAGCACGGACGCGGCGAAGACGTCTGCGCGACGATCGGTGGGCTCGCCCCGCACCTGCTCGGGGCTGAGGTAGCCCAGCTTGCCCTTGGTGCGCCGGGCCGCGGCCTGGGGGAACGACTGCCGGAGCCGCGCCTCGGCGATGCCGAAGTCCGCGAGCTTCACCTCCCCGTGGATCGAGACGAGCACGTTGCTCGGGCTGACGTCACCGTGGACGATCCCGAGCGGCGCGCCGTCCCCGTCCAGGGCTTCGTGGACCGCGTGGAGCCCGGCGAGCAGCTCGCAGGCGGCGAAGAGGGCGAGCGCCGGCTCGAGGGCGAGATCGCCGGCGCGCAGCCAGCGCCCGAGCCGGGCCAGGTCCAGGCCGGGGACCAGCTCCAGCGCGAGGTAGGGGGTGCCGTCGACGTCGCCCAGCTCGATGACCTGGACGACGTTGGGGTGATCGACCCGCTGCCCGAGCCGCGCCTCCTCCTGGAACATCCGCTCCGCCCCGGGCTCGGCCGCGATGTGGGGGAGCATCCGCTTGACCACCACCGCGCGGGGCGCGCCGGCCCGGGGCCGGGTCTCCGCGCGGAAGACCTCGGCCATCCCGCCCACACCGATCCGCTCGAGGAGCACGTAGTCCCCGAACTCGGTCGCCTCGACGATCGGCGGCGGCGGCTCCGGCAGCTGGCTCGAGCGCACGGCAGGGAGTGTACCCCTGAGCGCCCCGGACGTTTCACTCTCTGTCCGTTCGTGCTCCCGGATCGACCCGTGAGCCTTGACCCGCGGCGAGGATTCGCGGATAAACCGGCGCGATCGACGCGCTCGAGGTCCCCCCCTTGACGTCGCGGAGAGTGACCCTACGGCCCGCGCCGATCCCCGCACGAGCGTGGAGCGGGGCGAGCTCCGGCAGAGAAGCAGTGCCCGAACGGGACACGGACAGAGGATGGCCGAGGTGGTTGTGGTGGCTGGGGATCGTGGTGGTGCTGGGCGGCGCGTTCTTCGCGCTGCGTGGCCTGCTGGGATCGCCGGACGACACGATCGGACCGATCCGTGGGCTCCGCCTGGGCTACGCGACCTCGATGGCGCGCGCGCGCTTCACGCCGGCGGCCCCGGGCCGGTTCCGCAGCGAGGCGATGGACGAGGACCTCGCGCTGATCTGGACGCCGTCCTCGCCCGACGCGCCGGTGCGCGGCGCCCGGATGGAGTTTCATCTGGGCCTTCTCGTGGCCGTCCGGCTGACCCTAGCCCCCGATCAACCCGAGGCCGAGGGGCCGCCGCTGGCGATCTCCGAAGCCTCCGTCCTGGCCCGCGATCGGGTCGAGGGCGGGGTGGAGCTCACGTGGCTCGCCCGGACCTGTCCGACCCACGCAGACGAGGTAGCGCGGCGCATCTCACAGCGCCGCTGAGCCGGGTGGAGTAAGGCCCGTCTCGGTGCCCGTGCTCGGGGGGCCTCATCGTGGTTGTCCCCCGGACCCCTTGCCCGTATATAGCGCCCGCCTCGCCTCCCCGGCGGGGCCCCGATCGAAGCCCTGAACGAGCGAAACATGCAGATATTTCCCAAGCCGCTCAACTTCCTCCCGCTGGTCGCCGCCCTCGGCGTCGCGGCGGGCGGCGGAGTGGTGACGTTCGTCTTCGTGTACTACTTCTCCCCCTCCAACCTGCAGGTCGGCTACGCGCCGGAGCAGCCGGTGCCCTACAGCCACCGACTCCACGCGGGGCAGCTCGGCATGGACTGCCGCTACTGCCACGCGAACGTCGAGCGCTCGGGTGAGGCGATGGTCCCGCCGACCCAGACCTGCATGGGCTGTCACTCGCAGGTCCGGACCGAGTCCGCGCGCCTCGCGCCGGTGCGCGAGAGCTGGGAGACGGGGATGCCGGTCGAGTGGGTCCGGGTGCACAACATCCCCGACCACGCCTACTTCGACCACAGCGTGCACCTCGCGGCCGGCGTCGGCTGCGTGAGCTGCCACGGGCGGGTCGATCGCATGGAGGTGGTGACGGTGCAGGAGCCGCTCTCGATGGGCTGGTGCCTCGATTGCCACCGCAACCCGGATGACCACATCCGGCCGATCTCCCGGATCACCGACATGGCCTGGACGAGCGAGGACGCGACCGAGGCCGAGCGCCGCCAGATGGCGGGCCTGCTCGCGCGCGCCGTCCCGCCGGAGAACTGCTCGGGGTGCCACCGATGACGAAGCGACAGGCATACGACCTTCCCGAGGCCCCCGATCGCCCGGCGATCTGGCGCACCCTCGAGGAGAAGAACGACCCGGGCAAGCGCGCCCGGGAGGCGGTCGAAGAGACCGGCGTGCAGCTCGGCTCGCTCCTGCCGAGCGACAGCCTCGTGGGGCGGCGCAGCTTCTTCAAGGTGACGGGCGCGACCGCGGCCGCGGTCGGGCTCTCGGGCTGCCTCCGCCGCCCGGCCGAGCAGATCCTCCCTTACTCGCGCGCGCCCGAGTACACCCTGCCGGGGATCTCGCTCCACTACGCCACCTCGATGTCGCACCGCGGCGACGCGGTCGGCCTGCTGGTCGAGTCGCACGAGGGACGCCCCACCAAGATCGAGGGCAACCCGGATCACCCGCGCAGCGCGGGCGCGACCGACGCGGCCATCCAGGGGCGCATCCTCGACCTCTACGACAACGATCGCAGCGGCCAGGTCACCAACGGCGAGAGCGACGCGAGCTGGTCCGACTGGGACACGTTCTGGCGTGAGAAGGCGACCGCGCTCGAGCGCGCCGGCGGCCGCGGGTTGCGGGTGCTGGCCGCGCCGAGCGACTCGCCTTCGTTCCTCCGCGCGCGCGCCGCGCTGATCGCCCGCTTCCCTGAGGCGCGGGTCCATCACTACGCGCCCGTCGGCTACGACAACATCCGCGAGGGCACGCGGCTGGCCTTCGGCGCCTACCTGACGCCCCAGGTCAACTACGAGAACGCCAAGCGGGTCGTCGCGCTCGACAGCGACTTCCTGTCGGGCGAGCCCGGGGCGATCGTCGCGGCCCGCGCCTTCGCGGACGCCCGGCGGGTGCGCTCGGCCTCCGACGACATGAACCGCCTCTACGTGGTCGAGGGGACCCTGACGGTGACCGGCATGAACGCCGACCACCGCCTGCGCCTCGCGCCGAGCAAGGTCGACGGCTACCTCCGCGCGCTCGCGAAGCACATCGGGGCCGCCCCCAACGTGCCCATGCCGCCCGCGGTCACCCGCGCGGTCGCGAGCGCGGAGGCCCCGGCCGGTGTGCCGGAGGCGTGGATCGCCAAGGTCGCCGACGACCTCCTCCAGCACCGCGGCGAGTCGGTCATCACGGTCGGCCACCGCCAGCCGCCGCACGTCCACGCCCTCGCCCACGCCATCAACATGGCGCTCGGCAACGCGGGCCCGGTGGTCGGGTTCTACCCGGCGGCCGACCCGGAGGAGACGGCGGGGATCGCCGAGCTCGTCGAGGCGATGAACGAGGGCGACGTCTCGACCCTCGTCATCCTCGGCGGCAACCCGGTCTACGACGCCCCGGCCGACCTCGGCTTCGCCGCGGCGCTCGAGCGGGTCGAGGCGACGGTGCACCTCGCGGACCGGCCCGACGAGACATCGGCCGCCTGCATGTGGCACCTGCCGATGACGCACGAGCTCGAGAGCTGGGGCGACCACCGCGCGGCCGACGGCACGGTCTCGATCCAGCAGCCGCTCATTGCCCCGATCCGCGGCGGCCGCTCGGCGGCCGAGGTGCTGGCCCAGATGGGCGGCATCCGCGGCTGGCGCGGCTACCACCTCGTCCGCGGCACGATGCGCGCGGGCGTTGGGCCCGACCTGCTCGATCGCCTCTGGCGGCGCAGCCTGCACCGCGGCGTGGTCATCGGCCTGCCCCGGCTCCGGCCGCGCACGCCCCCGCTCGCCGACGCCGACGTGGCCACCGCGCTCGGCGAGGCGCCGGCGGCGGGGGAGGGCTGGGAGGCGGTCTTCCTGCCGTCCTACCAGGTGTTCGACGGCAGCCAGGCGAACAACGCGTGGCTCCTCGAGATGCCCGACCCGGTCACCAAGATCGTCTGGGACAACGCCGCCTACGTGAGCCCGGCGAGCGCGGAGTCGCTCGGCGTCTCGAACGGCGACATGCTCACCATCGCGGCCGAGGGCGGCGAGGTCAGCGTGCCGGCGTTCGTCCTGCCGGGGCACGCCGACGAGGTGGTCACGCTGCCGCTCGGCTTCGGCCGCACGGCGGCGGGCTCACAGGGCGACGGCGTCGGCTTCGACGTCTACCCGCTCCGCACCAGCGACGCGATGGGCTTCCGGACGGGGGTCAGCGTCCGCGCGGGCAGCGGGACCCACACCCTCGTCCAGACCCAGGACCACCACTCCATGGAGGGCCGCCCGCTCGCGATCGACGCGACCCTCGAGGAGTACAAGGAGCGGCCGGACTTCACCCAGTGGCCCGACCACGGCGGTGAGCCCACGCCGAGCCTCGGCCCGCTCTGGACCCAGGTCGACTACAGCCAGCCCCGCCAGCCGGCGCACGGCGGCACGAGCTACTCGCTCATGCCCGAGGACAACCAGCCTCGGCCGGACGCCCCGCCGCGCTACAAGTGGGGCTACGTCATCGACCTCACGACCTGCACGGGCTGCAGCGCCTGCGTGGTCGCCTGCCAGGCCGAGAACAACATCACCACGGTGGGCAAGCGCCAGGTGCAGCTCGGCCGCGAGATGCACTGGATGCGCCTCGACCGCTACTTCGTGGGTGACGACGAGGCCAACCCGCAGGTCGCGCTGCAGCCGGTCGGCTGCCAGCACTGCGAGGAGGCGCCCTGCGAGAACGTGTGCCCGGTCAACGCGACGGCGCACAGCCCCGAGGGCCTCAACGACATGGCCTACAACCGGTGCATCGGCACCCGCTACTGCATGAACAACTGCCCCTACAAGGTGCGGCGGTTCAACTTCCTCGACTACTACGGGGACATCCCGCAGACGCGGCGGATGCAGTTCAACCCGAACGTGACGGTCCGGATGCGCGGCGTGATGGAGAAGTGCTCCTACTGCGTCCAGCGGATCCAGGCCGCGCGCATCGAGGCGCGGCGCCGCACGACGGTGGACGAGCAGGGCGAGATCAGCGAGACGCGGATCACCGCGGCCGACGTGGTCCCGGCCTGCGCTCAGGCCTGCCCCAGCCAGGCCATCACCTTCGGCGACCTCAACGACACGGGGTCCGAAGTCCACCGGCTCGCGCACCTCGACCGGCGCTACTCGCTCCTCGCGCAGGTCGGCACGCAGCCGCGAACCACGTATCTGGGCAAGCTCCGTAACCCGAACTCGGAGATGGTCTGATGGCTCACTACAAGCCCATCCTCGACGAGACGCCGCTCGTCTCCGAAGGCACCTCGTTCAAGGAGATCACCGAGATCGTCTCCCGGGTGACCGAGCAGAAGGCGCCCCGGCTCTGGTGGATCCTCTTCGTGCTCAGCGTCAGCGGGACGGGGATCCTCGGCGGCACGATCGGCTACCTGCTCTGGACCGGCATCGGCGTCTGGGGGAACAACTCCCCGGTCGCGTGGGCCTGGGACATCACCAACTTCGTGTGGTGGATCGGCATCGGCCACGCGGGGACGCTGATCAGCGCAGTCCTCTACCTCTTCCGCCAGTACTGGCGGACGGCGATCAACCGCTTCTCCGAGGCGATGACGATCTTCGCCGTCATCTGCGCGCTCCTGTTCCCGACCATCCACACCGGTCGGCCCTGGTTCATCTACTACCCGCTCCCGATCCCGAACCAGATGAACATGTGGCCGAACTTCAAGAGCCCGCTGCTGTGGGACGTGTTCGCGGTGAGCACGTACTTCACGGTGTCGCTGCTCTTCTGGTACGTCGGCCTCGTCCCGGACTTCGCGACCCTGCGCGACCGCGCGAAGAACAAGATCCGCAAGTGGATCTACGGCTTCGTCGCCCTCGGCTGGCGCGGCAGCAACCGGCACTGGAGCAACTACGAGCGCGCCTACCTCATCCTCGCCGCGCTCAGCACCCCGCTCGTCCTCTCGGTGCACTCGGTCGTTAGCTTCGACTTCGCGACCAGCGTCGAGCCGGGCTGGCACACGACCATCTTCCCGCCGTACTTCGTCGCCGGCGCCGTGTTCAGCGGCTTCGCGATGGTCATGACGCTCCTGCTCATCGCGCGGACCGTCTACGGCATGCACGACCTCGTGCGCATCCGGCACCTCGAGCTGATGAACAAGATCATGCTCACGACGGGGACGCTGGTCGGCTACGCGTACGGCATGGAGTTCCTGATCGCCTGGTACTCCGGCAACCCGTACGAGAAGTACGTGTTCATCAACCGCGCCACCGGCGACTACTGGTGGGCGTACTGGTCGATGATCAGCTGCAACGTCATCAGCCCGCAGCTCTTCTGGTTCAAGAAGATCCGGCGGAGCATCCCGGCGATGTTCGTCATCTCGATCGTCATCAACATCGGGATGTGGTTCGAGCGCTTCGTCATCATCGTGACGTCGCTGCACAACGACTACCTGCCGAGCGCGTGGGGCAACTTCACCCCGACGCTGTTCGACATCACGACCTTCCTCGGCTCGCTCGGGCTGTTCTTCACCGCCTTCCTCCTCTTCCTCCGGTGGATGCCCATGATCGCCATCGCCGAGGTCAAGATGGTCATCCCCCAGGCCGACCCCCACCACCACCCGGAGGGGGACGACCACGGTCACGACCACGACGACGAGGACGAGGAAGACGGACACGCGGACCTCGAGCCGGCGCTGGCGGAGGAGTAGGACGATGGCCGCTTCGAAGAAGAAGACGAAGAAGTCTCACACGCCCGCGACCGACGCGGACGGGCGCCCGCTCCTGTACCTCGCGGAGTACGACACCCCGGCCGACGTCATGCACGCGGCCGAGAAGGTGCGCGACGCGGGCTACTCGCGCTGGGACGTCCACACCCCGTTCCCCGTCCACGGCATGGACCGCGCGATGGGGATGCCCGACTCGAAGGTCGGCTGGATCGTCCTCGCGATGGGCCTCACCGGCTGCACCACCGCGTTCCTCCTGATGTGGTGGACGAACGGCATCGACTACGAGCTGGTCATCGGCGGCAAGCCGGGCTTCTCCATCCCGTCGATGATCCCGGTCATGTTCGAGCTGACCATCCTGCTCAGCGCGTTCGGCGCGGTGTTCGGGATGTTCGGCCTGAACCAGCTCCCCAGGCACTGGCACCCGGTGTTCTTCTCGGACCGGTTCGACCGCTGCTCGGACGACAAGTTCTTCATCTCCATCGAGGCCGCGGACCCCGAGTTCGACCTCGCCGACACCCGCTCGCTGCTCGAGGACACGCACCCGACGAACATCGAGCTCATCCAGGAGGAGGTGGCCCAATGAGCGCCGCCGACACGCTCCCCCGCCCCGCGTGGGGCGCGCCCGCGCTGGCGGTGATGGCCCTGGCCATGATCGCGGGCTGTCAGGGCCAGACCTCGGCCGAGCCGCCGATCGTCCCCGTGCGGAACATGCACGAGCTGCCGCGCTACGACGCGCAGGAGGCGAGCCCCTACTTCGCCGACGGCCGCGCGATGCGCCCCCCGGTCCCGCACACCATCGCGCGGGAGATGGAGGTCGACGAGGCGATCGACACCGGCGTCGACGTCGAGGGCGACTACGTGCTCAGCATCCCCGAGGCGGTCGTCGCTCGGGCGGGCGGGCTCGAGGACCTCACTCGGCGCGGCCACGAGCGCTACGACGTCTACTGCGTGCCCTGCCACGGCGGGCTCGGCGACGGCAACGGCATGGTCCCCGAGGTGTCGGGGGTCGGCACGATCCGGCCGCCCACCTTCCACGACGACCGCCTGCGCCACGCGCCGGACGGCCAGATCTACGCGACCATCCGCAACGGCATCCGGAACATGCCGGCCTACGCCCACAACGTCCCGGTCCATGATCGCTGGGCGATCGTGGCCTACGTCCGCGCCCTCCAGGTGAACCAGGCGGACGGTCGCACGGCGGCGCTCGAGCCCCAGACGGGAGCTGGACGATGAGCAAGCCCAAGAAGAAGTCGGCCGCGAAGGGCGAGTCGCCCAAGGCCAGCAAGAAGAAGGCGGAGGCCAAGAGCCCCACCTATCGCATCCCCGCAGACAGCCCCTGGGCCAACGCGTGGAAGGTCGCCGCGGCCTTCGGCGGCATCGGCCTGGTCGCCTCGATCTTCGGGATGACCAGCGACCCGGACCGCTTCGCCTACAGCTGGCTGTTCGCGTTCATGACCTTCCTGGCGGTCGGGCTCGGCGCGCTCTTCTTCGTGCTCGCCCAGCACCTCACGGGCGCCGGCTGGGGCGTCACGCTCCGGCGCGTCAGCGAGTTCCTGATGAGCGGCCTGCCGGTGTTCGCGCTGCTCTTCGTCCCGGTGTTCTTCAACATGGACCGCCTCTACCCGTGGCTCGAGCACGGCGAGCACGGCGAGGCCCACGAGGAGGAGCACGGCGACGGCGAGCACGGTGATGGCGAGCACGGGGACGAGCACGGCGAAGAGGCCGAGCACGGCAGCTGGCTCGGCCTCGGCGACGGTACCGCTCAGGCGCAGGACCCGCGCGACCCCTGGGACATGCACCCGGACGAGGTCGCCGCCCAGGCCGCGGAGCACGGCGCCGAGGAGCACGGCGAGCACCACGACCCCGAGCACCAGCTCCACGGCGAGATCCTCGAGTCGAAGAACTGGTTCCTGAGCCGGGGCTTCTTCCTCGTCCGGATGGCGCTCTACTTCGCCCTCTGGATCGCGATGTTCTGGTTCTACTTCTCCAACTCCACCCGCCAGGACAAGGAGAAGGGGAAGCTCGCGATCACCAAGCGGATGGAGCTGCTCGCGCCCGTCTGCACCATCCTCTTCGGCGTCACGCTGACCGGAGCGGCCATCGACTGGACCATGTCGATGGAGCCGAGCTGGTACTCGACCATCTTCGGGGTCCAGTACTTCGCGGTGAGCGCGGTGATCGCCCACGCGGTCATCATCCTCATCACGATGGGGCTGCGCCGCTCGGGCCTCATCGGCAACGCGGTGCACGTCGAGCACTTCCACGACATCGGGAAGCTGCTCCACGGCTTCATCATCTTCTGGGCCTACATCAGCTTCAGCCAGTTCATGCTGATCTGGTACGCGGGCATCCCCGAGGAGTCGACCTACTACCACCTGCGCTGGTGGGGCGGCGGCGGCTTCCTGAACCTCAGCGTGATCATGATCCTCGCCGGGTTCATCGTGCCCTTCTTCATCCTGATGTCGCGCAACGCGAAGCGGAACCTGCCGGTGCTGACCTTCGGCGCCGCCTGGGTCGCCGTGATGCACATCGTCCAGTGCTACTGGCTCTACATGCCCTACGCGGAGCAGACCGGGCTCGTGGCTACCTCGCTGCGCCTGCACTGGCTCGACATCGCGTCGCTGCTCGCGGTGGGCGGCATCTACCTCGCGGTCGTGTTCTGGAACATGACCCGCTACCCGCTGATCCCGGTGGGCGACCCGCGCGTGGAGCGGGCGCTGCACCACGAGGTCGTCTGAGGAGGCACCTGCGATGGCCGAACCGAAGCCCGAGTACGGACCCCCGAGGAACGGGATCATCTTCTTCTTCGTCGTGCTGTCAGTTCTGACGCTGGCGTCGTTGAAGCCCGCCTTCGACTCCTACTACGACAGCATGCACACGGGCGCGGTCCAGGACCGGCTCGAGACCTACAGCGACCTCGGCGACGTGGACGCGGCCCGCGCCCGCTGGGCGAGCTCGCTGCGCGGCATCGACCAGAGCATCACCGACTTCGCCGAGGGCCGGCCCGGGCTGGTCCGTCCGCAGGCGGGGGCGGAGATGAACCTTGACCCGCTGGTCGGGTGGAACCAGCTCCCTCAGGCCGTGCCGGATCGCGCCCAGCCGGAGCCGGAGCCCGAGGTGATCGAGGACGAGACGCTCTCGCCCGACGCGATCGACGCGCTCGAGGAGCTCGCTCCGACCGGCGAGCCCGACGAGGCCCCCGCCGAGTGAGACCCGGCCCATGACCTGTCCCCGCCGCACCGCGCTCACCCTGACGCTCGCCGCCCTCGTGGCCGGCGTGGTGTTTGGCGTGGGCGCGCGCGCTGGGGCTCAGGTCAGCCCGGACGCGCCCCCCGGGCTCGAGAACGTGGGCGTGGACGAGCACCTCGAGCAGGCCATCCCGATGGACCTCGTGTTCCGCAACCACCTCGGCGAGCGCGTCCGGCTCGGCGACCTCGTGACGGCCGATCGCCCGGTGGTGCTGAACCTCGTCTATCACTCGTGCCCGTCGTTCTGCT
>JAUHXR010000042.1 GCA_030426845.1 Polyangia bacterium
GGGGCGGCGCGGATGAGCGCGCGGTACTCCGTGACGACCTCGTCGAGGCGCCCCGAGCGCATGAGCAGAGTGATCACGCGGCGCCGGGTGTCGATGTCCCGGCCGCGCACCGCCAGCGCGCGGCGGTAGGCCTCGAGGGCGGCGGCGTCGTTGCCCAGCTCGTCCTCGATCTCGCCCAGCAGCGCGCTCGCCTCGAACCCGCGCGAGCGCTCGGCGCGCAGACGCTCCGCCAGCTCGGGGAGGCGATCGGCGCGCCGGTACGCGGTGCGCATCTGGTCGTAGATCTCCGCGCGGATCCCCGCCTGCGCGCCCGCGAGCCGCAGCGCCTGTTCGAGGGTCTCCACCGACGCGTCGGTGCGACCGGCCTCGAGCTGGGCGCGGGCGAGCTCGAGGAGCACCGGCGGGAGCACGCGGTTGTCGCCGCGGAGGCTCGCGCGCACGCGCTCGTACTCGGTGAGCGCGAGCTCCCACTCACCCGCGGCCGCGAGGGCGCGGGCGTACTCGCCGCGCAGGTAGACGCTCGTCGAGCCTCCGCCGGAGAGCTGCTGGTAGTAGGCGCGCGCGCCGTCGAAGTCGCGCATGTCCATCGCGAGCTGAGCCACCTCGCGCAGCAGCTCCTCGCGCGCGAGCCGGTCGCGCGTCTGCGCGAGCGCCTCGTCGAAGAGCGCCCGCGCGCGCGCCCGATCGCCGCCGGCGCGCTCCACCCGCGCGAGGGCGACCCGCACGCCCGGATCGTCGGCGCGCAGCTCCATCGCGCGGAGGTACGCGGCGCGCGCCTCGTCGGGGCGATTCTGCGCGCGGTAGAGGTGGCCGAGGAGAGCGTGGGCCGCGAAGTCGTCGGGCTGCGCCTCTCGCCGCGCGGTCAGCTCCTCGACCAGCCGATCGACGTTGCCGTCGCGCTCCCGGTAGAGGTCGAGGAGCCGCCGGAACGCCGGCGTCTCGCGCGGGTCGGCGTCCACGATCCGGCGGTAGCGCGCGATCAAGACCTCGACCCGATCAGCGCCGCCAGCGTCGGTCGCGTCGGTCGCGGCCGCGCCCCGACCCGAACCGCCCCGAACCGAACCGCCCCGAACCGAACCGCCCCGACCCGAAGCACCCCGACCCGAAGCACCCCGACCCGAACCGCCCCGACCCGAACCGCCCCGACCCGAAGCGCCGCCTCGCCGCGAGCCTCCTCGGCCCGCGCCGCGGTCACGGCTCAGCGACCAGTCGTCCTGCGCCGCCGCGCTCACGGGCGCGCCGAGCCCCAGCGCAAGCCCCAGCCCCAGCGCGAGCCCCAGCCCCACGCGCAGGAGGCGGCCGACGGGATCGAGCGGGAGGGATCGCGCCACTGGGCCAGGATAACAAGGCCCGAGGGGCCCGCCCCCCGGCGCCCCGGTCAAGGGACGCAGAAGCGGAGGCCGCCGCCGGTGTCCTCGCACGTCTGCGTGGCCTGGTCGGAGCAGTCGGTGTCGCTGCCGCACGGCTGCGCGCAGACCCCGGGGGTGATCGCGCCGCCATCCGGAGCGCCGCCGTCAACGCCGCCGCCGTCGATGACCCCGGCGTCGACCCCCGGCGGCACGACCTCGCCCTCGCAGGCGCTCACGAAGAAGACCGACGCGCCGCGCGACCCGGCGGGGTTGCAGTCGTCGTCCGCGGTGCAGGCCGTGCGGGAGACCGCCGCGCGCCAGGTCGTGCACGACTCCCCCGCGATCGGAACGCAGCTCCCGCCGTCACACGTGAGCCCGTTGGGGCACGGCGTCGCCAGGTCGCAGGTCTGCAAGCAAACCTGCTCCCGCCAGCCGAGGGCTTCGCGGCTCGCGCAGGTGCCGACGAAGGCCCCGCCGCCCGAGTCGCAGTCCTCCGTGGCGTTGCACGGCTCGCACTGCGCGGGCAGACGCTCGACGCAACGCCCGTTGGCCACGTCGCAGACCGGCTGGAGCCCCGCGCAGGCGCCAGGCTCGCCCGACGCGGCCCCGACGGTGTCCTCGCTGCACTGGCCGCACTGGCCTGACTGCGGGTGACATACCTCGGGGTCCGCGCACATCACCCCGTCGCACGGGAAGAGCGGACCCGCGTCGGGGCCCGGGCCGGCGTCGGGCGCGGGGCCGACGCGCCGCACGCAGATGCCGCCCGAGCTGCAGGTCTCACGCGGGCCGCACTCCGCGTCGTCGCTGCACTCGGCGTAGCACCGGCCGAGCACGCAGACCTCCCCGCTCGGGCAGGTGAGCGGCGCGCCGCCGTCCATCCCCGCGCCGGCCTCTGAGGCCTCGACGTCGACGAGGCACTCGAGCGCCTGGTCCTCGATCGGCGGGGCGGGCGCCGCCGGCGTGTCATCGCAGCCGACGAGCGAGGTCAAGACGACCGCGATACCGCCAAGCCGGAGCCATCGTGCAAGCACGAGGGCACGCTACCACGTCGCGCGAAGCGGCGTCACCACGGCTGCGACCCGCGGGCGCGAGGCCGGGTCGGGGCCCGCCCCTTCTACCTGACGGGATCCCGCACTATAACCGGCCGACCGATGACCACGATTCACGCCGGCGCCACGCTCGAGCGCCCTCCTGGAAAGAAGTACTCCGCGAGCCTTGGCTTCGCCGAGCTGGCGCTCCCCGAGCCGCTGCCCAAGGCGGGGACCCTGCGCGGCTGGGCCCGCGACCTGCCGGAGGAGCTGACCCTCGCGCTGGTCGTCCCCCCCGCGGCTCACACGTCCGCGGAGGGGCCGCTGCGCTTCGACGACGCCATGCAGCGCGCGTTCGACCGCTGCGTCGAGGGCGCGGACGCGCTCGGAGCGCGGTTCGTCGTGCTCCCGACCGACGGCCGGGTGACGACCGGGCAGCGGAGCCGCGACGCGCTCGCAGCCTGGTTCGAGCGCTGGCCCGCCGACGAGCGCCGACAGCTCGTCTGGCACCCCACCGGGCTGTGGGACCCGGAGCTCGCCGCGCCCTTCGCGGGCAAGCTCGGCGCGCTCCACGCCGTCGATCCGCTCGAGCAGGATCTGCCGGTCGGCGCCCCCGTGCTCTACGCCCGGCTCCGCGCGATCGGAATGCGGGCCCGCTTCCACGAGACCCTGCTCCTCGACGCCCTCGACGCGATCGAGGCCGCCGCGCCCGAGCAGGCGTGGGTCGCGATCGAGTCGCCGCGCTCGTTCAAGGAGGCCTGCCGGCTGCAAGAGCTCGCCACGTGAGCGACGCCGAACCGCTCGCCCGCTGGCGCGTCCGGCGGGTGGACGGCCCGGCGCCCGGCGTCTTCGCGCTCACCCTCAAGCCCCCCGCGGGGGCCTCGACCGAGACGCTGCTGGTCACGACCTCGGGCTGGGGCCTGGTCGAGGCGCGGCCCCGCGGCCGGCCCGCGTCGGCCGCGGTCCAGCTCCTGCGCAAGCACCTCGCAGGCGGAGTGATCGAGCGCCTGAGCGCGGACGAGACGGAGGCCCGGCTCGCGGCGCGGCGCGGCGATCGCCGAGCCGCGATCGTGCTGCGCGCCGACGGCGGCCTGACCCTCGAGGTCGATGGCCGAAGCCACCCGCTCGGCCACGGACCTCCGGCCCGCGAACCGCCGCCGACCGAGCTCGAGGCGCTGCGGGTGAGCGGGCTCCGGCTGGCGCGGGCCGCGTCCGGTGGCGCTCTGACGCGCGCGCGCGACGCGCTCGCCAAGCCCCTGCGTCGGGAGATCGCCAAGCTCCGCCGCCGCCTGACCAAGATCGAGGCGGACCGCGCCCGGGTCACGGAGGTCGAGGCGCTCCGGGCGACGGGCTCCGCGCTCCTCGCGGAGCTGCACCGCCTTCCGCCCGACGCCCGCGAGGTCGAGGTCACCGACTGGACAACCGATCCTCCGACCCCACACCGCATCACGCTCGGGCCGGGGCGCGGCCCGCGCGAGGAGGCGGACGCCCGCTTCGCCCGCGCGCGGAAGCTGGAGCGAGGCGCGGCGATCGCGACGGAGCGCGCGCACCTGACCCAGGAGGCGGTGGACACGCTCGACGCCCTGCTCGCGCAGGTCGAGTCGGCTGGAAGCGTCGAGGCGCTCGCACCGCTGCGCGCCCGCGCCGAGCGCCACGGCGTACGCCCGCTCGAGCCAGCGAAGCGAGGGCCTGCGCCCGCTCCGCGTAGGCCCTACCATCTGTTCCGTGGCGCGGGCGATCGGGAGATCCTGGTCGGCAAGACCGCGCAGGACAACGACGCCCTGACGCTCTCGGCCAAGCCGTGGGACCACTGGCTCCACGCGCGCGGGGTGGCCGGCTCCCACGTCGTCGTGCCGCTCCAGCGCGGCGAGAGCTGCCCCGCCGAGCTGCTGGTCGACGCCGCACACCTCGCCGCGCACCACTCGAAGCTGCGCGGCGAGGCGAGGGTCGAAGTGACCCACGTCTCGCGCCGCCACGTGCGCAAGCCCCGCGGCTACCCCGCCGGGGCGGTTCGGGTCGAGCGCGAGAAGGTGCTGACGCTCCGGCTCGAGCCCGAGCGACTGGCGCGGCTGATCCGGTCCGGCCGCCCCGCGTGATCGCGACGCACGTGGCGCAACGGAAAACGCCCCGGACGATGGTTCGCCGGGGCGCGGGGTCGCCACGGCGCGCGCCGTGTCGGCCAGAAGCCGGAATGTCAATCGAAGCGGAGGTTCCCGCTCCTCACCTGGGGCCCCGCGCTGGGCGTTAGGCTCCTCGATTTGCCGCGACCCGGGTGTGGGAAGGCAGGTCGCGGGCCCCGATTCGCGACAACTCGGTCACCGATGTTCAGGCACCGGTGCGGTCGTCGAAGAACGTGTCCCGGTCGGCTCGTGGGGCGACGAAGCTTCCCGAGAGTCCCCCGGTCGGTCTGAGCGCCGGCCACCGCGATGACGCGGTGGCCGGCCCCGACGGGGGAGGAACGCCTCAGCTGAGGAGCGAGCGGCTGCCCGGAGCGGGCGACTTCTTGCTCGACCGCTTGGCGGTCTTCTTCTTCGACGTCTTCTTGGCGGCCTTCTTCGCCGGCTTCTTGGCCACCTTCTTGGCGGCCTTCTTCGCCGGCTTCTTGGCCGCCTTCTTGGCGGCCTTCTTCGCCGGCTTCTTCTTGGCCGTCTTCTTCTTGGCAGCCTTCTTCGCCGGCTTCTTGGCCACCTTCTTCTTGGCAGCCTTCTTCGCCGTCTTCTTCTTGGCCGTCTTCTTCTTGGCGGTCTTCTTGGCCGCCTTCTTCTTGGCCGTCTTCTTCTTCGCGGTCTTCTTGGCGGCCTTCTTCGCCGTCTTCTTGACAGCCTTCTTGGCCGTGCGCTTCGCCGCCTTCTTGGCGGTGCGCTTGGCGGCCTTCTTTGCCGTCGTCTTCTTGTTGGTCTTCTTGGTGGCCTTCTTCTTGGCCTTCTTCGTGGGCTTCGCCATGCGGACCTCCTCCCATGGGGTCTCAGGTCTGGCGTACCGTATTGTCACGTCATGCAACGTGTCAAGCAGAGGCAACCTATAATTTATACCTAACTTAGCCCTCAAAGAGCCCAAATTGTTGAAAGCCAACATGAAACCGCCTGGAATCATTACGCTAAAACGTATGGCACCGTAGGGGCCCGGAACTCTTGAAAAAGTCGCGGAGGACGCCGATCGTGACGATCTCCCCGAGGTCCCGAGCCGGTCGCGACCCCGGATCGACACTCGGCGCGAGCGCGTCGAGACCGCCCCGTCGTCCCGGCCCGCGCCCTACCCACCGCCCGGCCGGTCGTGCGCTGCGACCTGCGAGGGGACCGCGAGGGGACCGCGAGGGGACCGCGGCCGTAGAGGCGAGGCTGGGGAGGTAGTAGGGTGCGGCCCGGAGGTGACCTGATGCGACGGCTCGGACTCGCGACGTGCTCGGTACTGGCGTTGACGCTGGTGGCCTGCGGCTACTCCGAAGAGGAGATGCAGGCCCGGATCCAGCGGATCGACGAGCTCGAGGGCCAGCTGCGGGAATCCCAGCAGCAGAACGAGCAGGCTCAGGCGCGGATCGGCGCCCTCGAGACGCAGAACCAGGAGCTGGGTCAGCGCCTCCGCGCCCTCGGCCAGGAGGTCGAGGGCCTGGAGTCGGAGCGGAGCGGGCTACAGGACAGCCTCGCCGACACCCAGCGCGCGCTCGAGGAGCTGCGGGCCCGCGAGCGGCAGCAGCAGGAGCGGCTCGCGGTGTTTCGCAACATGCTCTCGCGCTTCCGGCAGATGATCGACTCGGGCCGCCTCCGGGTACGCATCGTGCGGGGCCGGATGGTCATCGAGCTGAGCAGCAGCATCCTGTTCGACTCCGGCCGTGACGAGCTGCGCGACGAGGGGCGCGAGGCGCTGTCCGAGATCGTCACCGTCCTCAACACCATCGACAATCGGCAGTTCCAGGTCGCCGGTCACACCGACAACGTCCCGATGCGCAGCAGCCGCTTTCCGAGCAATTGGGAGCTGAGCGCCTCGCGCGCGGTGAACGTCGCCCGCTTCATGATCGAGCAGGGCATGAGCGCCGAGCGCATCTCGGCCGCCGGCTACGCCGACACGCAGCCCGTCAGCTCGAACAGCACGGCCGAGGGCCGGGCCCAGAACCGGCGGATCGAGATCGCGATGATGCCGAACCTGGACGAGCTCCCCGACCTCTCGAGCCTGGCGAGCGAGGGTGGCGCGAGCTGAGGTCGAGGCCCGACGAGCCCCCGGAGGAGCCGCCTGAGAATGCGACCTTCTCCGCCGTGGTTGGATTGACCGGCGTGGGCGTGTGCGACACACTAGCCCGCCGCGTCGACTCCGGCGTGGCGGTGTTTCTGACCGGTCCTTCAACCTGGAGTAGCTGAGGCGCGATCCATGTCGCCCACGCCCGGCCGTCGATCGCGGCGCCGCGGCTCATCCCTCGTGCCCATCGCGCTCAGTACCCAACGGGCTCCCTAGCCCCGTGCCATTCGCGCCCGGGGCTTTCGCGCGCTCGGCTCGCCCCGCCATGGACGCCGGGCGGCTCGCCCGAGGCCCGGTTGGACCGGTCTCCGAACCCAGATAGGAGTTCCTAGTGCAGGCTCGCAAGCAGCAGTTCAAGGTCGGCGACAAGGCGGTCTATCCCGCCAAGGGCGTCGCCGAGGTCGTCTCCATCGAGGAGAAAGACATCGCCGGCAACCGGCAGCAGTTCTATGTGCTCCGGCTGCTCGACACCGAGCACAAGATCATGGTCCCTGTCGCCAACGCGCAGAACATCGGTTTGAGGCCCCCGATCTCCGAGCAGGAGATCACCGACATCTTCGAGATCCTCAAAGAGCAGACGATCGCGTTCGACAACCAGACCTGGAACCGCCGCTACCGCGGGTTCATGGACAAGATCAAGACGGGCTCCGTCTACGACGTGGCCGAGGTGCTGCGCGATCTGTACCGCCTCAAGGCGGAGAAGTCCCTCTCCTTCGGCGAGCGCCAGATGCTCGAGAAGGCTCGCACCCTCATCGTCAAGGAGATCGCGGTCGCGCGACGTCGCAGCGAGGACAAGGTCGTCGCTGAGATCGAGGCGATCTTCGAAGCGAACTGAGAGCGTCGGCGCACGGACCCCGCGCGCAGTCCTCTCCGGGGGCCGGGCGCCGCCGCCTCGCATGAGGCCGCGATGTCGAACAACACGATCGTCATCAGCGTCGACGTCGGCGAAGTCCGCGTCGGCCTGATCGAGAACGGGAACCTCGCCGAGCTCTACCTCGAGCGCGAGCGAGACCGCAGCCCCGTAGGCAACATCTACCTCGGCAAGGTCACCCGCGTGCTCCCGGGCATGCAGGCGGCCTTCGTCGACATCGGGCTCGACCGCGCCGCGTTCCTCCACGTGGAGGACGTGATCGCCGCGGGCGACCTCGACAAGCTCGCGTCCGGCGACGACAACGGCGACGACGACGCCAAGGGGGGCGGGGACAACGGCCGCAAGCGCGGCCGCGTGTCGCGTAAGACGCCCATCCGCGAGGTCCTCAAGGAGGGCCAGAAGATCGTCGTCCAGGTCTCGAAGGGGCCCATCAGCACCAAGGGCGCCCGGGTCACGAGCCACGTGTCCCTGCCCGGCCGCTACGCGGTGTACATGCCGACCATCGATCACATCGGGGTCAGCAAGCGCATCGGAAACGAGCGCGAGCGCCGCCGCCTCCGCGAGGTGATCGACTCGTGCAAGCCGCCGACGGGCGGGCTCATCGTGCGCACCGTCGCCAAGGGCCTGACCAAGGGCGGGCTCAAGGCGGACGTCGGCTACCTCGTCAAGACGTGGGACGAGGTCGTGGCCCGGCAGAAGCAGCGCACGAAGGCGCCGAGCCTGCTCTACGAGGAGCTCGACGTGGTGCGCCGGACGGCCCGGGACATGTTCACCGAGGACGTCCAGAAGATCATCATCGACGACGCCGAGGAGTTCGAGCGGCTCCAGAGCTTCGTCGGTGAGTTCATGCCCGAGCGCGTCGGCGACGTGGAGCTCTACGACCGCGGCGATCCGATCATGGACGCCTTCGGGATGGAGGACGAGATCGCGCGCGCCCTGAGCCGCAAGGTGCCCCTGCCCTCCGGCGGCTACCTGATCATCGATCAGGCCGAGGCGCTCACCGCGATCGACGTCAACACGGGCCGCTTCACCGGCAAGGGCCGCGACGTCGAGGAGACGATCTTCCAGACCAACCTCGAGGCGGTGAAGGAGATCAGCTACCAGCTCCGCTTCCGCAACATCGGTGGCCTGATCGTGCTCGACTTCATCGACATGGAGAAGACGAGCCACCGCGAGAAGGTCTACCGGGCGCTCCTCAAGGTCCTGAAGAAGGACAAGGCCAAGACGACCGCGGTGCGCATCAGCGAGCTCGGCCTCGTCGAGATGACACGCAAGCGCACCCGGGAGTCGCTCGGCCGGACCCTCTACGAGCCGTGCTTCTACTGCGACGGCACCGGCCAGCTGATGAGCAAGACCACCGTCTGCCACGAGATCCTGCGGCAGATCCGGCGCGAGAAGGACTCGCTCCCGGGCTTCAAGGTGGTCGTGAACGCACACCCCGCGATCTGCGACATGTTCCAGCGCGAGGAGAAGCTGGCGCTCCAGCGCGCCAGCTCGCGGTACGCGAGACAGATCGTGCTACAAGCTCGGAAGGACTATCATCTCGAGCAGTTCGACCTGAGCGGCCAGTAGGGAGGGCGCCGATGGCGACCGGCGAGGACAGCGAGAAGCGGCGCGAAGAGCGCGTCACGATCAACAAGGAGTTCGAGTCGTTCGACGCGTTCATCCATGAGTACGTGACGAACATCTCGCGCACCGGCGTGTTCGTGAAGAGCAAGACGCCGCTCGACATCGGCACGCGCGTGAACCTCAAGTTCACGGTCATCATGGACGACATCGAGACGATCGAGGGAGTGGGCGAGGTGGTCCGCGTGCAGGACGATCCGCCCGGGATGGGCGTGGTGTTCACCGAGCTCAGCCAGTACTCCCAGCACCTGATCGAGCGGCTGCTGACCGCGCCGCGGCCCAGCGGCGAGGACTGAAGCCTCGGCCGTGAGGGCCCGCGCGGGCGCTTCGAGGGACACCCAGACGACATGGGCATCGACGGACGGCGGCTGGCGGAGCTGAGCGACGAGGAGCTCGAGCTCGAGCTCCGTCGCCGGCGCTCCAAGCGGGGCTTCTCCGGGCCGGCCGATGATGCGCTCCCGCGCGGGCGAGGCGGGCGCAAGACGCCCGGGTGGAAGGTGCGGCAGTGGTACCGCAACCTCGAGCTCGAGCCGGGCGCGCCCCGCCAGGACGTCGAGGAGGCCTACCGCCGGCTCGAGGAGCGGTACGCGCCGGCTCGCCACGCCGAGGATCCGGAGCGTCACCGCGCCGCCCGCCAGCTCGTCGCGGGCCTTCGTGAGGCGTACCTCGGCATCCTGCGTGCGCTCGACGAGAAATAGCCGACGCGCCGCTCCTCGCGTCGAGGCGAAGCGCGCGAGCGAGCAGCTCGGAGCTCAGAGCGCGGCGGCGAGGGCGTCGCGCGCGGCCGCGGCTTCCGCCTCGTCGAGCCCGAAGAGCAGCGGGACGCGGTCGTCTCCGGCGACGCAGAACACCGACCGGTAGGCCCCGTCGACCCCCACGCGCACGTCGGTGACCGAGGCGGCGGACACGGTGACCGGCTCGCCGTCGCCGGCCGCGCGGATCGTGTCGCCGTCGAGCTCGACCCAGCTCACCGCGCGCGCGCGCTGCTCGCCGCGGGACACGAGCCACACCAGCGCGAGGATGGCGACGCTGCTCGTGCCGATCGCCGGGCCGCTGCGCGTCACGAGCGCGAAGGTGGAGAGGAGCGCGACGAGGATGGCGCTCAGCGCCACCGGGGGGCGCAGCCAGAGCGGGCGGGCCTGCGTGTCCGGCCCGTGGCGCTCGAGCCGGAGCGTGCCCGCGCCGACGCGGTAGGCGCCCTCCGCGCCCTCGACGCGCGTCACGCGGATCACCAGGCGCCCTACCGCCTGCTCGTCTTGATCCGGGAGCCGAGCCACGCAGAGGTACTAGGGCCTACTCGACCCGGAGGAAACCGTTCTTGAGCAGGTTCACGAGGATCTGGCAGGTGTCCACGTCGCTCGCGAGGCTCTTGTTGAGGATCGTCTCCACGTGGCCGTAGTTGTAGGCGAGCTGCAGGACGTCGAGCTCCTCCGCCGAAAGGTCGCGGAGCGGCGGGATCATCGGCATCGCGAGGGAGATGCTCGCGTGCATCGGGGGCATGTCCGGGCCGAGGCGGCGGACCTCGTCGATCTGCCGCATCGCCTCCATGAGGATGCCCTCGGTGCTCATGTTGATCGGCTCGCTGAACTGCCGATCCTCGGGCGGCTCCATGTCGAAGGTGCCGTCGACCCAGGTGAGCACGCGGTACAGGCTCTTGAGCGGCGGCACGTCGAAATTGTCATTGACGACCGCGTAGACGACGCCCCCGCCGTCGAAATAGATCTTGCCGACGTCGTGGTCGGTGCGAATGACGAGCACGCCGCTCTTCTTGCTGGCGGTGAAGAGCTGCATGAGGTCCGGGAGCGGGATCTCCGCGATGGAGCCGCTCATCGTCCGGACCTGTGAGGTGCGCCGGCCCGCGGCGACATCCTCGAGGTTGGCCGCGCCCGCGTCCGGCGCGGCGCTGTCAGCCGCGACGAGCTTGATGATGCTCGTACCGATGAGGATCCGGTCGCCCTCCTGGAGACGCGCCCGCTTGATCTTCTCGCCGTTGACGAAGGTGCCGTTCGTCGAGCCCAGATCCTGGATGAAGATCTGGTCGCCGGTGACCGTGATCTTGGCGTGGCGCCGCGAGACCATGTCCTCGACGAGGACCATGTCGAGCTCGCTGGAGCGCCCGACGACGATCTCCTTGCTGTTCGGGAGAGGGAACTCGCCCCCCTGGTACTTGCCGGAGATGAACCTCAGCGCGTACTGCTTGGCCGACCGCGAAGGCGGCGGCGGGGTCATCTTGGGAACCGAGGGCTCCATGCGTATCCGACTACTCCCGGGCCGCCGTGCGGCCGAGGGGACCTCTCTCCTCAGGGAACGCCAAAGGGTAGTTTTTTGGCGGAGTTGAGGTCAAGCACGAGCAGACCTTCACGGTGCCCTGCGCGATCCCCCGACGCAAGGGGCTCCCCACTCGGCGCGGCGCTTGACCCCGGGGCCCGGGCCCGCGACGGTTCCCCTTCGTGGCCCGCCGGAACGCCGCCGTCGCCCTTGCCCTCGCGCTGATCGCGGCGTTCGGCGGGGTCGACCGGGCAGCCGCCCAGGCGCGGGATCCGACGGTCGAGTGGCGCACGATCGATACGCCCCACTTCACGATCTACTACCACGTGCCGCTCGGGGTCCTCGCCCGGCGCGTCGCGGTGGTCGGCGAGCGAGCCCACGCGGTGCTGTCGGAGGTGATGGCCTACGAGGCCGACCGGCGGACCTATGTCGTCCTCAGCGACGGCACCGACTCGGCGAACGGCAGCGCGATCGCTCTGCCGATCAACACCATCCGGCTCAACGCCACCGCGCCATCGGCGATGTCGCCCCTCGGCGACTACGACGACTGGCTGAACCTGCTCGTCACCCACGAGCACACCCACATCGTGCACCTCGACCAGTGGTCGGGGGTGGCGTCGTTCATCAACCTCCTCCTCGGGCGAACCTACGCGCCCAACCACGTCCAGCCGCGCTTCATCCTCGAGGGCGTCGCGACGTGGCAGGAGACCGAGCGGACCGCCGGCGGGCGCCTGCGCTCGACGATGTTCGACATGTACCTGCGGATGGACGCGCTCGAGGGTCGCTTCTTCGATCTCGACCAGGTCTCGAACAGCGCCGACCGCTGGCCGCACGGGAACGTCTGGTACCTCTACGGCTCGCAGTTCATCCGCTACGTCGCGGGCCGGTTCGGTCGCGAGGCCATCGCGGGCATGGCGGTCGAGTACGGCGGCGAGGCGATCCCCTGGGGCATCAACCGGGTGCTGTCGCGGGTCACCGGGCGCACCTTCGTCCAGCTCTATGACGACTTCCTCGCGGAGCGGCGCGCGCACTACGAGGCGCAGCGGGACGCGGTGGTCGCGGCGGGGCTCGTCGAGGGCGAGCGCCTCACGCACCACGGCGAGCTCGCGCGCCTGCCGCGGTTCCTGCCCGACGGGCGCGTGGCCTACTGGCGCGCCGACCGGCGCGACCGCGACCGCATCCAGGTCTTCGCGCTCGATCGACCCGACGACCAGTCGACCTGGGCGCGCGTCTCGGGCGACCCCGGCTTCGACGCCCACCCGAGCCAGCGCCAGGTGATCTACTCGCGGCTCGACAACCACCTCGACGTCTACCGGTTCCACGATCTGTTTCGCGAGGATCTCGAGACCGGGCGGGTCGATCGGCTGACCCACGGGGCGCGCGCCCGCGAGCCGGACGTCTCATGGGACGGCCGGCGCGTGACCTACACCGTCAACGAGGCTGGAACCACACACCTGATGGTGGCGGAGCTCCGCGACGTCGAGGGCACCGCGCGACGCCTCCTCACCAACGCGCGCTTCGACCAGGTCTTCAACCCACGGTTCTCTCCCGACGGACGCACGATCGCGTTCTCCCGGTGGCAGCGCGGCGGCTATCGCGACGTCCAGCTCCTCGACGTGGAGACGGGCGAGATCACAGCGGTGACCCACGACCGCGCGCTCGACACCGGCCCGTGCTGGTCGAGCGACGGCCGCACGCTCTACTTCAGCTCGGACCGCACCGGCATCGCGAACATCTACGCCTTCTCGATGACGAGCGGGCGGCTCCACCAGGTCACCAACGTGGTCGCGGGCGCCTACCAGCCCGCGATCTCGGCCGACGGTCGGACGCTCGTCTACGTCGGGTACACGAGCTTCGGGTTCGACCTCTACCGCCTCGACCTGAGCCGCCACCCGCGCCGCGCGGCGCCCAGCTACGAGGACCGCCGGCCTGCCGCCGTGGCCGACGAAGACCTGTGGGCGGGGCCGTCGAGCGCCTACCAGCCGCTCGACACGCTGTGGCCGCGCTCGTACCTCCTCGACCTCACCGACAACGGCTTCGGCCCGGCGATCGGGGTGAGCGTCGGCGCGACGGACCTCGTGGGGCACCACTCGTGGGCGCTGCGCGCGGTGACGGGGGTGACCCACGGCCACATGAACGTCGACGCGACCTACTCGCTGCGCCGCCTGCCGCTCGCGATCGACGCCCGCCTCTTCCGCGTGGTCGCGCCGCGCGGCGGCTTCACCCTGAACGGCGAGGAGACCGAGTGGATCGAGGAGGCGGTCGGGGGAGAGATCGCCGTCGGATACACGCTCCCCGACGCGTTCCGCAGCCAGCGCGTCGGCCTCTCCTACCGCGGGACCTACGCGGACAACGCGGCGCCCTTCCCCACCCGGCTCGACCCGAACACCCCGCCGCCGCGCTACCCGGCGCTCGGCTACCGCTCGGAGCTCGTCCTGTCCTGGAGCTACTCCGACGTCGAGCGCTACGGCTACGACATCAGCCCGTCCAACGGGCGGGCGCTCGGCTTCGCGCTGTCGGTCTTCGACCCGCTGATCGGCAGCACGCTCCGCGGCGTCGAGCTGACGTGGTTCTTCCGCCAGTTCATCCGCATGCCGTGGCTCCAGCACCACGTCCTCGCGTTCCACTACACGGGCGGCATCGCGGGCGGCGACCTCCGCGGGCGGGGCTCGTTCGGGATCGGCGGCTTCGGCGCGGTGACCCCGGTCGACGGGCTGCTCAACGGCGTGATCCTCGGAGGCATCGCGCTCCGTGGCTACCCGGCGTTCGATCGCTCGGGCAACCAGTACCACCTCGCGCAGCTCGAGTACCGCTTCCCCCTCTTCCGCATCAACCACGGGCTGTGGACGCTGCCGGTCTTCCTCAACCGCGTCTACGCCTCCGCCTTCGTCGACGCGGGGGACGCCTTCTTCGGGCAGCTCGACCTCGAGACCTTCCGACTCGGCGTGGGAGGAGCAATCCTCGTGGACTTCACGCTCGGCTACCTCCTGCCCTTCACGCTGCGCGTCGGCTACGCGCGCGGGCTGATGGAGGGCGGCGTCGACCAGGTCTTCGGGCATCTGGGCGTGCCCTTCTGACGTCTCGACACGAAGCTTCACCACGAAGAACGCCGCCCCACGGGGTGGGACGGCGTCGGGCGACGAAGGTCGAGTCTGGGACGGGACGGCGAGGCCGACCCCAGCCGCTCAGATCTCCATCACGTCCTTCTCCTTCTTGGCGACGATCGTGTCGGTCCCGGCGTTCCCCTCCTGCACGATCGCCTCGACCTTCTTCATCGCGCGGTCGGCGTCGTCCTCGCTCACCTCGCCCTCCTTCTTGAGGGTCTCGAGGATGCCCTTGGCGTCGTGGCGCGCGGCGCGGATGGCGATCTTGCACTTCTCGCCGTAGTCGCGGACCACCTTGGTGATCTCGCGGCGCCGCTCCTCGGTGAGCATCGGGATCGGGATGCGGATGATCTCGCCGTCGTTCTGCGGATTCAGGTCGAGCGGGCTCGTCGCGATCGCCTTCTCGATGACCTGGATGGTGGTCTTGTCGTACGGCTTGACGATCAGCATCCGCGCCTCGGGGACGGTGATGCTCGCCATCTGGTTCAGCGGCGTCATCGAGCCGTAGTAGTCGACGCGGATCGAGTTGAGGATGTCCGGGCTCGCGCGACCGGTGCGGAGCTTGGTGAGGTCCCGCTTCAGGGCGGCGTGGGCGTTGCCGATCGCCTCCGTGAGCTCTTCCAGGGTCTCGTCGATCATCAGAATCTCTCCGTGGGCGAGGGGCAGCGGGCGAGGTGCAGCGGGGCGCGGGACACGTGACGGTTGCCGAGTCAGCCTTCTTCTGTGACGAGCGTCCCGACGTCCTCACCCATCACGACCCGCTTCACGTTCCCGTGCTGTTTGAGCGAGCACACGCGAATCGGGAGCTTGTTGTCGCGACACAGCGTGATCGCGGTGGAGTCCATGACCGCGAGGCGCTCGGCGAGCACACGGTCGTAGCTGAGGCGGCGCAGGAGGACCGCGTCGGAGTGGATGGCGGGGTCCTTGTCGAACACGCCCTCCACCTTGGTCGCCTTTACCAGCAGCTCCGCCCCGATCTCCATGGAGCGCAGCGCGGCCGCGGTGTCGGTGGAGAAGTAGGGGTTGCCGGTGCCGGCGGCGAAGATGACCACCCGCTTCTTCTCCAGGTGGCGCATCGCGCGGCGGCGGATGTACGGCTCGGCGACCTCCCGGATCTCGAGCGCGCTGAGCACGCGTGTCGGGATCTTGAGCTTCTCCAGCGCATCCTGGAGGGCGAGGGCGTTGATGACCGTCGCGAGCATGCCCATGTAGTCGGCGCTCGCGCGGTCCATCCCCTGGGCGCTCCCGCGGAGGCCGCGGAAGATGTTCCCGCCGCCGATCACGAGGCAGATCTCGGCGCCGAGCGCGTGCACCTCGCCCACCTCGGAGCTGATCGTGCGCAGCGTCTCCGGGTCGACGCCGTACCCGGTGTCACCGCACAACGCCTCGCCCGAGAGCTTGAGCATGACGCGGCGGACAGCGAGTTGTGGCGAGGCGCTCATCGGCGCGGAGTCTACTCCTTTTCGAGGTCCCGAAAAGAGCGAAGCTCGCCTCCCCGGGGCGGGAAGGCGAGCTTCATCGGCGCTCGAGGCGTCTAGGTGACCGACCGCGATACGAGGATCGTGGGCGGTCATGCAGCTCAGGCGCCCGCGAGGGTCGCCGCGACGTCGGCCGCGAGATCGGCCTTCTTGACCTCGATGCCCTCGCCGAGCTCGTAGCGGACGAACCGGCGGATCGCGAGCTTCTCACCGATCTTGGCCGAGAGCGCCTCGACCGCGGAGCCGACCGTGGTCTTCTCCTCGCGGGTGACGAGCTCCTGGTTCTCGAGGCACGCCTCGTTCATCCACTTGGCGAGCTTGCCCTCGATGATCTTCTCGAGCGCGGCGGCGGGCTTCTCCTTGCCGGTCTGCTTCGCCTCCTCCTCGAGCTGACCCTGGAAGATGCGCTTCTTCTGCTCGATGTCCTCGGCCGGGATCTCCGACTCGCGCACGTAGAGCGGCGAGCTGCTGGCGATCTGGAGGCCGATCTCGTCCACCAGGGAGCGGAAGTCCTCGTTGCGCGCGACGAAGTCGGTCTGGCAGTTGACCTCGACCAGCACGCCGATGCGGTTGCCCGCGTGGATGTAGCCGTGGATGAGGCCCTCGGCCGCGATCGCGCCGGCGCGCTTGGCGACCTTCGCGAGGCCCTTCTTCTGGATGATCTCGAGCGCCTTCTCCTGATCGCCGTCGGCCTCGAGGAGGGCGTTCTTGCAGTCCATCATGCCGGCGCCCGTGCGGTCGCGCAGCGCCTTGACGTCCTTAGCGGTGACGTTAGCCATTCGAATCTACTCCTTGGAAGGAAAGGGGCCCGCTCAGCGGCGGGGGCGGCCGCGACCGCGGCGGCCGCGCTGGAACTCGACCTGCACGTTCTCGCCCTGGCCGGCCTGCACGCCGTAGCCCTGCTGCGAGTAGTCGCGCCGGCGCTGCTGACCCGCGACGCACGCGTCGGCGATGCGGCCGGTGAAGAGCTTGATCGAGCGGATCGCGTCGTCGTTGCCCGGGACCACGAAGTCGATCTGGTCGGGGTCGCAGTTCGTGTCGGTGATCGCGACGATCGGGATGTGGAGCTTGCGCGCCTCGCGGATCGCGATGTGCTCGTGGTGCGGGTCGATGACGAACAGCACCGAGGGGAGCGTGTTCATCATCTTGATGCCGCCGATGAACTTCTCGAGGCGCTCCTGCTCGCGGCGCATCCGGAGCTGCTCCTTCTTGAGGAGCTGCTCGGCGGTGCCGTCCTCGAACATCCGCTCGAGCTCGCGGAGGCGCTCGATGGCGCCCTTGACGGTGCGGAAGTTGGTCAGCGTGCCGCCGAGCCAGCGGCCGGTGACGTAGAACTGACCGGCGCGCGACGCCTCCTCACGGACGACCTCGACCGCCTGGCGCTTCGTGCCGACGAAGAGCACGTGCCCGCCGCGGGCCACCGCCTCCTGGACGAAGTTGAACGCGCGCTGGAAGAGCACGGCGGTCTGGTCCAGGTCGATGATGTGGATCCCGTTGCGCGCACCGAAGATGAAGGGGCGCATCTTCGGGTTCCAGCGACGGGTCTGATGTCCGAAGTGGACGCCGGCGTCGATCAACGCGCGCAGCCCGATGGGCAGGTCGCCGCTGGCCGCGGGGTGCGAGTCGGGGGCCTCCACCATGGGCGCCTCGGGGGCGGTCGCGGCGGGAGCCGCCTCTGCCGCAGCAGCGGGGGCCTCGGCGGCGGGGGCCTCGGCGGCGGGAGCTTCGGGCGCAGGGTTGGCTTCGGCGGGGGCCGCCATGGTCTCTTCGTCACTCATGAGCTCGTTCCTTTCCGGTTGTTCCACCACCCCCTCGGCCGACGACCCACGCGCGAGGCGAGGGCACCGGATCGGTCCGTTCGAGCAGGGGGTGTGCGTGATTTCGGGCCCTTCGGTCGATGCCTCGGGGTCCGGCCCCGGCGATCCGAGGCGGCGCGTCTATACCACGCCGAGCCGCGGGTGCCACCGGCCGGGCCGGCCCGGTCACGATCTTGACCCCGGACGGAATCGACGGGTATCCGGTAATGTGTGGACAGGACCTACTTCATCCGACCTATGGTCATCGCCGCGGTGGCGGTCGCGTGGGGGCTCGCAGCGGGGAACGTCCAGGCAGACCCGCCGCCGGTGACGGTGCTCTTCGGCGCCTCGGCAGAGCCCGAGCCGGCGCCCTGTCCCGGCCCGGTGACCCTGGTCCGGCGGATGGGGGGCCTCGAGGAGCGGGTGGAGATGCCGCTGCTCGACTGCGACGGCCAACCCCGACCCGAGGCGCTGCTGGCGGTGAGCGTCCTGGCGCGCCCCCGTGAGCGGGTGGAGGCGCCGACCGAGGCGGAGCTGGAGGCGTGGCGTCGGGGAGGTCGTCCGGATCGGATCGCGGAGGGTGTCCGCCGTCTCCACCCTGGCCTGCTGCGTCGGCTGCAGCGCATCGGCGACGCGTTCGAGGGCCACGCCATCGAGCTGATGAGCGGCTACCGCCCCGGCTCGGCGGTGACCAGCCGCCACCACCACGCGCGCGCCCTGGATCTGGCGGTCGAGGGCGTCGACCGCGAGGCGGTGCGCGACCTCGTGGCGAGCTTCGCGGGCACCGGCGTCGGCTGGTATCCGAACAGCGTCTTCGTCCACGTCGACGTCCGCGAGCGCCCCGCCTACTGGGTGGACGTGAGCCGCCCCGGCGAGGCGCCACGCTACCTCGCCAACGCGACCCCTCCGCTTCGCCCCGAGGGCTTGCCCCGAGAGGACGACCCGATCGAGGTGCCGCTCACCGCGGAGGATCTGGAGGTCCTGAGGCGCCAGACGGCGGACGCCCTGGCGGGCATCGTGGTCCCGAACCCGTAGAGACCACAACAGGCCTTGCCCCTGCCCCCGGCCCGCACGGGCACGGGCACGGGGCCCGTAGCGCGACTTGCGCGCTACGGGCGGGTCACCTCGACGTCCATCGTGAACGCGCCCTGGCTTCGATCCGCGAAGCCATCGACGAACACGTAGTACGTCCCCCGGTCGAGCACCGTCTCGACGACGCTGTGGCGGTTGTCGCCCTCGTCGTCGTTGCACGCCACCTCGGTGCTCATGTCCGTGCAGTCGCGCCGGATGTAGATCGCGCCGTCGTACTGCTGCTCGCTCGTGATGCGCACGCGCGAGCGGCGGGCGAGCACCAGCCGATAGACTAGGTCGTTGCTCTGCGCGCGGCCCGCGCACGACGCCTGGAAGCGATCGCTCGAGCTGCTGGTGTCGCCCGTCACCGTGCGCCCCGGGCGCAGGCGCGGCGCCTGCCGGCACGCCGACTCGAGCGCCTGGAGGTCGTCGAGCTGCACCTCGAGCCGCGCCGCGCCGAAGGCGTCGGCGGTCGTCCCGTCGACCACCAGGTAGTAGGTGCCCGGCTGCAGGTTGGTGTCGAGCATCGCCGGCCCGCCGCCACCGCCCGCCGCGCAGGCGATCTCCGAAGCCTGCTGGCCGCAGGTGCTCTGCAGGTAGATGGCGCCGGGGAACTCGCTGTCGAGGAGCTGGGCGCGCACCCGCATCCGGCTCTGCAGCGTGAGCTGGTAGACGACGTCCGGAGCGCCCGCGCCGCCGCAGCTCGCCTGGAAGTCGTCCGCCGCCGGGAACGTGTCCATCGCGGTGTCCTGCCCCGGCGTGATCGTGCCGGCGGAGCTGCAGCTGTCGGCCGGCGCCGAGCCGCCGGTGAGCGGCGCGAGATCGGCGCGCATCGAGTAGTCGCCCGCGTTGCCGTCGCGGAAGCCGTCCGCGTAGACGTAATAGCGTCCCGGGTCGACCGTCGTCACGAGCATCGAGTGCCGCGTGTCCTGGTGATCGTCGTTGCAGGCGAGCTCGCTGTTCGGGTTCGCGCAGTCCGAGCGGACGTAGAGCGCGCCGTCGTAGGTCGACTGCATCCGCACCCGCATCCGCGAGCGCGAGGGCACGTCGATCGCGTAGACCTGGTCGGGCGAGCGCGCGCCGCCGGCGCAGGTCGCGGTGAAGTAGCTCGGGCGCCCCTGGGTCGAGCCCGTCACCGCCTGGCCGGCCGTGAGCGGGGTCGCGCTGCCGCAGACCTGCGCGAGGTCCTGCAGGTCGGTGACCTCGGCCATCATCTCGAACTGACCCGCCGCGTCGCCGTAGCCGTCGACGACCACGAAGTAGGTGCCGGGGTCGAGCGTCGCGTCGACCTGGGAGCGGCTCGTGTTCGGCGCGTCGTCGTTGCAGACGATCTCCGAGCGCATCTCGCCGCAGGCGCCGAGGAGGTAGAGCGCGCCGTCGTAGTCCGAGTTCATCGTGACGGTGAGGTGAGCGCGGCGCTCGATCGTGACCGAGTAGACGAGCTCCGGCGCGTTGCCGCCCCGGATGCAGGAGCCGGTCATCGTGGACTGCCCGGACGTGGTCGCGCCGCGCACCGCGGTGCCGGGCGTCAGGGCAATGGGCGCCGAGCAGGTGCCTCGCCCGGAGCCGCCGCCGCCGCCGCCGCCGCCCGCCGCCGGCATGCCGGACCAGCTCGAGAGCACGTAGCTGCCGCTGCCAGCCGCCATGCGCACCGCGATCTGGTAGTCGGCCTCCACATCGGGGCAGATCTGGACCGCGGCCTGGTTGTCGGTCGTGCGGTCCGAGGCGATCGGCTCGCCGGTGTCGTCGAGCACCTCGACGTCGATGTCGTTCACCCCGTCGGAGCCGAACGCGACGATCGTGTAGCAGTCGCCGCCGCGCAGCCGCGCGTTGATGCGCGCCGCGTCGCCCTCGCCGAGCGAGCCTTCGCTGATCTCGCCGCTCTGCGCGAGGCCCATCGCGGCCATGGAGTTGTGCACCGCCACGAAGCTGGGGCTGAGCCGCATCGAGCCGCCGCTGCAGCCGATCAGCGCCAGGCACGGCGTCACGAGCAACTTGAGGAACCTGCGCATCGTCATCCTTTCGAGCGTCCCCTCGGCGACCCCTTCAGCGACCCCGAGGGCGTCCCGGTCCTTGGAGGACGCGAGCCTACTCGATGCCGGAAGGCCTCCACAATCGGGTGTACCATGACCTCGATGACGGCTTGTCCTACCTGTGGCGCCGCGGCGGGCCCGCAACCCGACAACGCGCACGCGCCCTTCTGTTCCCGACGCTGCCGGCTCCTCGACCTCGGCAAGTGGCTCAACGAGGACTACCGCATCCCGGACCCGGGCCCCGCGGACATGGAGCAGCCGCCGCGCCGTGACGGAGGCGCGCCGTGAGGGCCGCGTGGACGTGCGCCATCGCGCTGCTGATCGCCGCGCCCGCCGCGGCCCAAGAGGGCGAGGACGAGGCCCCGGTCGCGGGCCCGACGGCCGAGCCGCCGGCCGAGGAGATCGGGGCTCCGCCCCCCGAGGCTGAGCCCCCCGAGGCTGGGCCCCCCCAGGCTGAGCCGCCGGCGCCCACGCCCGCTCCGGCCCCGGCGACCACGACCCCGGCGACTACGACCCCGGCGACCACGACCCCGGCGACTACGACCCCGGCGACCACGACCCCGGCCGCCCCGGCGCGGGCCGACGCGAGCACCCCTGAGTACGCGCGCACCCGGTCCGACGACGACGAGGATGAAGAGGAGGAGGACGGCGGCGACCCCTACGACTTCCTCTGGATCCAGCTCCAGGGCGGCGTGTCCTACGTCGACATGCGCGCGATCAACGCCGACAACTTCTACCCCGAGGTGGTTCGGCTCCGCGGCGTCGGTCCTGTGGGCACGGTCGCGGCCGGCTTCCGCATCGAGTTCCTCTCCGTGGGCCTCCGCGGCGCCCTCGCGCACTACTCCGACGACTTCGACGTCGGCACGGTGACCGCCGAGGCGCAGCTCGCGATCCCGATCCCCGTGGTCCGCCCCTACCTGCGCGCCGGATTCGGCTTCGGCTGGCACGGCGACGGCGACTTCAACGCGCCGGCCAACAGCCAGACCACGGTCTTCGGCTGGGTGTTCAACGCCGCGGTCGGCCTCGACATCTTCCTCGTCGAGTGGCTCTCGATCGGGGCCGCCGGCTCGCTCGACATCCTGAACATGAGCCGGCAGTCGTTCGACGAGGAGCCGACCAGCCCGACCGACGTGATGTTCACCGAGACGGGCGACGCCGTGGGGATCCAGGCCCGCGGCCACGCCGGCGTGACGTTCCACCTCTGAGCTCCGGCCGCGTGTACCCTGCGCCCGTGGTCGAGCCGCCGAGCGCGAGCGACCGGGAACCGGCACGATGGCTGACGATCGGCGCGGCCAGCGCGCTGATCGGCGTCAGCCCGAGCACCCTCCGCCGCTGGGACTCCTCGGGCGATCTGCCGGCCGAGCGCGACGCCAAGACCGGCCACCGCGTCTACGACGAGGTCGCGCTCCGGCGCTGGATGGCGGAGCGCGACCGCCCCGCGGATCCGGGCGCCGGCCCCGCGTGGCCGATCGCCGCCCCGCTGATCGGACGCGAAGCCGATCTCGCCGCCCTCGACGCCGCCTTCGCGGAGGGCGCGCGGCTGGTGGTGGTGATCGGCCTGCCGGGCGTCGGCAAGAGCCGGCTGGTGGCGTCCTGGGTCGCGCGGGTCTCGCGGGAGCGCCGTGTCGCGAGCAGCGCGGTCGGATCCTGCGTCACGCGCGACGCGCTCGCCCAGACGCTCGCCGCCGTCGTCCCAGGGGCGGCGCGGGCCTCGAGCGCCGACGCGATGGCCGACGACCTCGCGCGCACGCTGCGCGAGGGACCGACCGAGCTGCTGGTGCTCGACGAGCTGGAGAACCTCGACCCCGACGCGCTCGCCTTCGTGGCGCGACTCGCCCGGGAATCCGTCCCCGTCGTCGCTACCTCGCGCGCCCGCCCCCACCTGTCCGGGGAGCGAGTCCTCCCGCTGCGGCCGCTGGACGCCGCGGGCGACACCTCACCGGCCGCCCGCCTGTTCGAGCAACGGGTGAAGGCGTTCGGAGGACCCGCCGAGCCGGACGCCCGGACGCGACCGGACGTCGAGGCGATCGTCCAGCGCCTCGGCGGGCTGCCCCTCGCGATCGAGCTGGCCGCGTCGCTCGCCCCGTCGGTGGGCATCGCCCGGCTCCGGCGCGAGCTCGAGACATCACTCGCCGCGCTCGACGCCGACGCCTCGCACGGAGCCCCGGCCCGGTCGGTCATCGACGCCCTCTCGCGGCTGTCCTCCGAGGCGGTCGCGGTGCTCGAGGCCGCGGCGGTGGTCGCGGGCCCGGTCTCGCTCGAGGACCTGGAGCACGTGGTCGGCGCGCCTATCCCGCTGGCGCCGCTTCAGGAGCTCGTCGATCACTCGCTGCTCGTGCCCGACGACGCGAGCCCCACGCACCGCTTCACCGTGCATACGCTCGTACGGGAGATGGTGCTCGAGCGCGCCGGCGAGGGACGCCGCGCGGAGCTCGACACCGGCCACGCGGCGTGGCGGGCGGCCCAGGCCCTGGACCTCGCGCGCGACCGCTCCTCGAGTGGGCTGCGCACGATCCTCGCGGCCGAGGACGGTCTGATGCGGGCCTGGGAGTGGTGGATCGCGCGGGCCGAGCGCGGCGAGGACGTCACGCCTGCGGCTCACCTCGCCGTCGCGCTCGGGCGCCCCGTCGAGATCCTCGGTCCGACCCCGCGGACCCTCGAAGTGCTGGACCGCACCGAGGCCGCCACCGAGGGACAGCGCGGGGACCCGGCCGCGAGGGGCGAGCTCGCCATCTACCGCGGGTACGTTCACCTCTCGCGGTCGGAGTTCGACGCGGCGCGTGCGCGCTACCGGGCGGCGGTGGCGCTCGCCGAGGAGGCGGGAGACGCGCGGGTCGAGGCTCTCGCCTGCTGCCAGCTCGCCTGGCTGGCCGCCCGGGACGGCGACCAAGAGGAGATGGTCGCCGCCCGCGATCGCGCGGCGCGCGCGATCGCCGCCTGCAAGGACCCGGTCGCAGATCTCCTGCTCTCGAGCCTGCAGGCCCAGGACGACCTCAGTCGAGGCCACCTCGTCCGCGCGCGCCGTGGCTTCGAGCGGGTGCGCGCCCTCGCGGTACGGGTCGGCGACGGGAGCAACGAGGCCTCGGCGCTCGGGTTCCTCGGCGCGGTGGCGTTCGACGGAGGCGACGTGGACGAGGCGGAGCGCTGCTACCGCCGCGCGGTCGAGGTCGCGGCCGAGAGCGGCGCGCGCATCATGGAGGGCATCTTCATGGGGCAGCAGGCGCGGGCGCTGCACCTCGCGGGGGGCGCCGATCCGGAGCCGGCCTACCGGGCCGCGATCGAACGCTTGGAGCAGGCCGGAGCCGCCCGGTTCGCCCAGCTCTTCCGCACGTGGCGCGCCGTCTACCTCGCACAGCGAGACGAGCTCGAGGCGGCCACGCGCGAGCTGGACCACTGCGACGCCTTCCCCGACCGGCAGGCCCGCGCGGTGGTCGAGATGCAGCGGGGCCACGTCGACCTCGCGCGGGCGCGCGACGCTCACGAGGAGGGCGCGCTTGCCGCGGCGCGGAGGCACTGGGCCCACGCGTGCCTCCGCGCGCAGGCGCTCGGCAGCGCGGCCGAACCGCTGCGCGAGCTCCGGCTGGTGCGCGACTACCTCGAGCGCTCGATCGTCGCGCAGCCCTTCGTCCTCGCGGGCGCCCCGTTGACCGTAGGTTGGCGAGGTCAGTGGATGGAGGTCGACGGCGCGCGCGCCGACCTGCGACGGCGGGTGCCCTTGCGCCGGATCCTCTGGGACCTCGCGCTGAGGCGCCTCACCGAGCCGGGCCGCGCGGTCCCGGCCGAGGAGCTGATCGACTCGGGGTGGCCCGAGGAGCGCATCCTCCCCGACGCGGCCATCCACCGCTTGCACGTCGCGTTGTCGACCCTGAGGCGCCTCGGGCTGCGCGACCTGCTCCGCTCCGAGGACGGCGGCTACCTGCTCGCGCCACAGCACGAGGTCGACCTCGCGGGCGCGTGAGCCCGAGCTCGACGTCGCCGCAGCTCCGAGAGGAACCGCGAGAGCGCGCGCCCGGTGCCGAGCCGATCGGCCACGTCGTGGTTTAGCGTGAACACCGCCGGGTCGGACCAGACTGGGCCGCGCGCGCGCTCCAGCCCGCTCGCATCGGCGCGACCCGAGGGCGTCCCGCTCAGAGCGGGATCGGCGCGTCCGGGAGGTAGGCCGCGCGGAGGCGCACCCCGCGGTCGAACAGCAGCTCCCGGCGCGGCGGGACGAAGCCCGGCGCGCGCTCGGCCCGGGCCGGCGGCAGGCCCTCGAGGTCGCCGAACGTCGCCTCGCGCGCGAAGACGCCCACGAGCTCGGGGGCGTGCACCAGCGACCGGCGGTGGTCGATCGCGAGCGCGAGCGTGTAGGTGCCCGGGCGGTCGTAGGCGTCGCGATCGAGGCCCTCGAGGGTCGCGCCGCGCCAGAGCGGCAGCAGCCCCGGGCCCACCCGGCCTCGCTCGGGCACCGCGCGCAACGAGGCACCGATCGCCGAGGCGAGGTGCTCCGCGAGCGGCCGATGCGCCTCGTCGAGCACGTGCACCGCCTGGACCCCCACCGCGCGCGCGACCCACGCCGCCTCGGCGAGCACCCGAGCGAGGCGCGGGCCCTCGAGCGCGACCTCGGCGTAGCGGCCGGCGATCGGGCCGCCGTCGTCCAGCAGGACCGCGCCGTGCTCGACGAAGTAGAACCCGCGCGCGTCGGCCGGGGGGAACTCGCGGGCGCGCTCCAGCGCGGAAGCGAGCTTGCGCCTGAGCTCGACCGCCCCGTGGAGCTCGCGGAGCGCGCCGGTCGCCGCGTCGAGGTCGCCGGTCAGCATGGAGGCCCAGCCGAACTCGAAGAGCGCCCCCGGGTCGTCGGCGAGGCAGGGGTGGAGCGCGAGGGTGGCGAGGACCTTGTCGGGCCGGCCGGCCCGGGCGTGGGCCAGCGCGAGCTCCGAGCGCACCACCGCGTCGAAGGGGACGAAGCGGAGCGCGCGCTCGAGGAGCACCGCGGCGAGCTCGGGCTGCTCCTCGCTGAGCAGCTCGCTGCCGAGCTCGAAGAGACGCTGCGGATCGTGAGGCGCGTCGGCCGCCCGGTCGAAGAGCTCCGCGGTCTGCGGCTCGCCGCCGACCCGCAGCACGTGCGCGGCGAGGTGGAGGAGGCCGCCGGCCTCCGGGTCGGAGCGGAGCGCGGCCGCCGTCTGACGCCAGGCCACGTCCGGGCCTTCGGCGTCGAGCACCGCGCGGATGGCGCCCTCCACCTGACGCCGCTGGGCGCGGCGCCGCCGCCCGAAGATCGCGCTGAGCCAGCCCACGTGACGTGCCCCCTATCTCAGACCCTTCCGCCGGCGGGCGTCGCGGTCAAGCGCCGAGGGCGCGGTCGGCGACCGACTCGGCGTAGGCGATCGTGTCGGGGATGCCGACTCCGCGATAGGCGTTCCCCGCGAGGTAGAGCCCGGGGTGTCGGTCGGCCCGCGCCATGAGCGCGTCGACCCGCTCGACGTGACCGAGCTGGTACTGCGGCATCGCGCGCACGTAGCGTCCGACCGAGCTGAAGCGCGGCTCCGCCGTGACCCCGAGGAGCCGGCCGATCTCGCGGCGCGCGAGCGCGGTGAGGGTCTCGTCGTCCAGCTCGGCCGCGTCCTCCGCGTGCGCGCCGCCGATGAAGACGCGGATGAGCGCCTGGCCCCTGGGCGCGCGGCCCGGCCACTTCACGCTCGCGAAGGTGGCCGCGAGGATCGAGCGACGCTCGACCGCTGGCACCACCAGCCCGAACGCGTCGAGCGGGTGCGGGATCTGCGCCTCGGGCCACGCGAAGGTGACGGTCGCGGCCGAGCCGTAGGGGATGCCCTCGAGGCCCTGGGCGAGGCGGTCGTCGATCGGCCGAAGCAGCTCGGCCGCGCGCCACGCCGGGATCGCCACGATCACCCGGTCGGCGGCCTCGCCGTCCACCCGCCAGCCGCCCTCCACGCGCTCCAGGTGGCGCACCGGCGCCTCGGTGCGGACGCGGCCCCCGAGCCGCCCCGCGAGCGCGTCGATCAGCACCTGCATCCCACGGTCGAACGCGACGAAGAGCCCGTAGCGCGCCCCGCTCGCCGCCTGCTCGCTCGCCTTGTTCTGGGCCGCGAGCATGCCGCGGATCACCGAGCCGTAGCGGCGCTCCATCTCCACGAAGCGCGGCATCGTCGCCTCGAGGCTGAGGCGATCGGGGTCGCCGCCGTAGATCCCGCCGATCAGCGGCTGGGCGAGCCGGTCGAGGACCTCGTCGCCGAACCGACGCGAGACGAACTGGGCCATGCTCTCCTCGGCCCCAGCGCGCCGCGGGACGAAGGGCTCCATCGCCGCGCGCAGCTTGCCGCGCCAGCTCATGACCTCGGTGCTCACCCACGGCGCCCACCGCGTCGGCGCCATCAGGCTGAAGCCCTCGGGCACGTGCACCATGCGCCCCTGGTGCACCACGTAGGCCCCGCGGTGCGCGTCGCGGGTGCTCACGATCCGGTCCGCGATCCCGAGCCGCGTCGCGAGCTCGACCGCGGCGGTCTTGGTGCTGAGGATCGAGTCGGGGCCCGTCTCGACCACGAACCCGTCGTGCTCGACCGTGCCGAGGATCCCGCCGACCCGCGGCGAGGCCTCGCGCACCGTCACGTCGAGCTCCGGCCGGCGCTCGAGGAGCCGGTGCGCGACGGTGAGGCCGGCGAGCCCGCCGCCTACCACCACGACCCGCTCGGCGCCGCTCATCGCGCGCTCTGCTCGTGCACGTAGTCGACGAGCGCCTTGGCCTGCTCGACCGTCGACCAGCGCAGGATGCCGTGGCCGAGGTTGAAGATGTGGCCGTCGCGACCGCCCGCCTGGTCGAGCACCGCCTGGGCGTGGGCGAACATGTTCTCGCGCGAGCCGAGGATCGCGGTCGGGTCCATGTTGCCCTGGATGCCGCGGTCGTGGCCGACGAGGTCCCACGCCTTGTCGAGGCGGATGCGCCAGTCGACGCTGATGACGTCGCCGCCGGCCTCGCGCATCGCCGGGTAGAGCTCGGGGTTGCCCTGGCCGAAATGGATCGTCGGCACGCGGCCGCCGATCGCCTCGAAGATACCCTTCACGTGGGGGAACACGTAGCGGCGGTAGTCGGCGACCGAGAGCGCACCCACCCAGCTGTCGAAGAGCTGGACCGCCTGCGCGCCGGCGTCGATCTGCGCGTTGAGGTAGCCCGCGATCGCGCGGCTCATCTTCTCCATGAGCGCGTTCCACGCGCCCTCGTCGCTGTACATCAGCGTCTTGCAGTGCCGGTAGTCGCGCGAGCCCTGGCCCTCGATCGCGTAGGACGCGAGGGTGAACGGCGAGGCGGCGAAGCCGATGAGCGCGACGCGACCGTCCAGCTCGCGGCGGATGCGGCGGACCGCCTCCATCACGTAGTGGAGGTCCGCCGCGGCGTCGATCTCGTCGGCGACCCGATCGATCGCGGCCGCGTCGCGGACCGGCGCGTCGATGCGCGGCCCCTCGCCCGCCTCGAAGCGGAAGCCGATCCCGAGCGGCTCGAGGATCAGCAGGATGTCCGCGAACAGGATCGCGGCGTCGACCCCGAGCTGGTCGACCGCGTCGACCGTGACCTGGCACGCGAGCTCGGGCGTCTTGCAGAGCCCGACGAAGTCCACCTTCGACCGGATGGCCTGGTAGCTCGCCTGGTAGCGGCCCGCCTGGCGCATCAGCCAGATCGGCGTGTGCGGGACCGGCTCCCGCCGGCACGCCTTGAGGAACACGAGGTCATCCGACGGTTCAGCCGACATGGGCCGGAGCGTCGGTTCAAGGCGCCGCGGCGTCAAGCAGACGCACCGCGTCGCCGAGGACCTGCCCGATCGCGCGCCGCCTCTCCGAGACGAGCTCCTCGTCGCTCACGCCCCACAGCGGCAGGACGCGGATGTCCGGCTGCTCCGCGCGCCTGCGCTCCTCGTCCCAGTAGTTGTTGTGCGTCCAGAGGGGGATCGCCTCGACCGATCGCACCACGACGCGCGCGCCGACCTCGACCGCGACCCGCAGCCAGACCCCGTCGCGGGTCGCCGGCTCGCGGAGCGGCACCTCGACGCCGCGATCGCGCCGGCCGCGGCGGAAGTGGTAGCCCTGGTTCGAGATGAGGTTGCCGAGGCTGTAGACCACGACCGCCTCGCCGCGCGGGCTCGGCACGCGCTCGACCCGCTGCAGCACGTGGGGCCCGTGCCCGAGCACGACGTCGGCGCCGTGGCGCACGAGGAACGCGGCCCGGCTGCGCTGCTCGCTGCGGTCGTCATGTCGGTAGCCGAGGCCCCAGTGCATCGAGGCGACCACCACGTCGGCCTGCTCCCGCGCGCGCTCGAGGGCGCGCCGCGCGGCCGCCTCGTCCCACATCGCGATGCGGACGTCCGGCCGCCGCGTCCCCGGGTGACCCTGGAGGATCACGGTGAAGGCCACGAACGCGACCCGCACGCCGTCTTGCTCCACGACCACCGGCCCCGCGGCGTCGGCCTGCTCGGGCGCGGCGCCGACCGGCGCGATGCCCGCGTCGCGGAGGCTCGCGAGGGTGCTCACCATCCCGGTGTGGCGCTGATCCCAGGCGTGGTTGTTGGCCACGCTCACCACGTCGAGGCCGGCCCGCGCGAGGGCCGCCGCCGCCGCGGGGGGCGCGCCGAGCCTCGGCGGATCGCCGCGCGAGGGCTCCTCGTCGACGCTCAGCGGGGTCTCGAGGTTGGCGAAGGCCACCTCATCGGGGCCGATGATCCGCCCGAGGTGCGCGAAGAGGTGATCGAAGCCGTGCGCCTCGGCCGCCTCGACCACCCGGGTGTGGAACAGGATGTCTCCGCTCGCGCCGATGCGGACGACCCGGGGGTCCGGGTCCTGCGCGAGCGAGCCCGCGCTCGGGAGCGCCAGGGCGAGCAGACCGCACAGGGCTGCGGCGAGGGCGAGGAGTCGACCTCCCCTCGGGCTCCGGCTCGTCGAGCCCGACCGTCCAGACCGCGGGCGGCGCATGTTGCACAAACGTGTGGGGTTCCGGGGCCGGAGTCAAAAACGCCGAGACCGAGCCGCCGACGTCAGGCGCGCTCGTCGGGCGCGCGATCGGCCGCGGCCGACCCCGCGAGCGCGGCCTCTACCTCGGCCTCTGCCTCCGCCGCGAGCCCAGCCTCGTCCTCGAGCGGACCGTCCTCCGCGTCCTCGGGGTCGGGCGCGACCCGCACCCGCGGCGCGCAGCCGATCGCGAGGACGAGCGCCTCGGGATCCTCGCTCGACACGATCACGCCCTGGGCCTCGCCGCCCTCGTCGAAGTGGATCGCGACCACCGGCGTGCCGATCGGGAGGATCGAGAGGTCGTAGCGGGCTCGGTACGCGGCGCGGCGGACCCCGACCTCTACCGAGCGCACCGCGTCGCGCGGGATCTCCCGGAACCGGATCCCCGCTTGGAGGTGGATCGCCCGGTCCGTGACCACCGTGCGCGCGGCCGTGCCGGCCACCCCGAGCGCCGCGAGCAGCCCGCCCAGGATCAGCCCCGCGCCGGCCACGAGGCTGCCCGCAAGCGCGTCGCCGAGCGCGAGGCCCTGGCCGATCCCGCCGAGCGCGAGGGCGGCGCCGATCGCGACCACCGCGAGGCCCGGGCCCTTCGCGACGACCTTCTCGCGGAAGCGCACCGGGGCGCCGTCGTGCATCTCGCGCTCGAGCTCGTCCACCGCGGTCTCCAGCCTACCTCGGGTCCGCTACATCGCGATGGGGGGATCGCCCGCGATCCCGAGCAGCGCGGCCCGCGCCTCGGCGACGACGAAGAGCGAGCCAGCGACCACCACCGGCGCGTCGAAGCTCCGCGCATAGGCGAGCGCGTCCGCCACGTCGGCGAGGACGCGATCACCGGGCGCGGCCAGCTCCTCCGGCGGCATCGCCCGATCCAGCTTCGCTCGCGTGAGCACCACGCGCGCCGCCACCGGGCGCAGCGCCGCGAGCATCGCCGCGTGGTCCTTGCCGCGGTTGATCCCGATCACGAGCGAGACCTTCGGGCCTCCCGCGAGGTGAGCGGCCAGCGCGGCGGCGCCGTCCGGGTTGTGGGCGCCGTCCAGGAGCACCCCGTCGATCGTCTCGAGGCGCCCGGGCCAGGTCACGTCGAGCCCGCGCCCGATCGCGACGTCGTCCGCCCCAAGCGCGATCAGCGCGCCGGCCGCGACCGCCGCGTTCTGCCGCTGGTGCGCGCCGGCCAGGCGGGGCGGCGGGCCGTCGTAGGCGCGGTCGTCGAGCCGCACGCCGAACGGCTCGACGAGCCGAGGCCGGAGCAGCCGCGCGCCGACCCGCCGCGCGACGCGGACGATCGCCGCCTCCGCCTCGGGGGCCTGGGGCGCGAGCACGCAGGGGACGCCGGGCTTGAGGACGCCCGCCTTCTCCGCCGCGATCGCGCCGAGGTCCTCGCCGAGGATCGCGGTGTGATCGAGCCCGACCCGGGTGATCGCGGTGACCGCCGGCCGCGCGATCACGTTGGTGCTGTCGAGCCGCCCGCCGAGCCCGACCTCGAGGGTGACGCGTCGCACGCCGGCCCGCCGGAAGAGCGCAAAGGCGAGGAGCGTGACGGTCTCGAAGAACGTCAGCGGCACGCCCGCGATCGATCCCCGGATCGCGGCCCAGGTGTCGGCGACGTCGTCCTCGCGGACCGGCTCGCCGTCGATCTGGAAGCGCTCGGTCAGCGAGTGGAGGTGCGGCGACGTGAACAGCCCGCCGCCCCAGCCGGCCGCGATCATCCGGGCCACCGAGCCCTTGCCGTTGGTGCCCGCGACGTGCGCGACCTCGAGCCCGTCCTCCGGGTGATCGAGCGCGTCGAGCGCGCGGCGCATCCGCTCGAGGCCCGGCTGGATCCCGCGGGGCGCGAGCCCGTAGAGCTCCTCGAGCGTCCGCCGGTACGCGCTCACCCGAGCAGGTGGCTGAGGATCCGCGAGATCGTCGGCCGCATCGCGCTGCGCTCGGCGATGATGTCGACCATCCCGTGCTCGAGCAGGAACTCCGAGCGCTGGAACCCGGCCGGGAGCTTCTGGCGGATCGTGTTCTCGATGACCCGCGGCCCGGCGAAGCCGATCAGGGCCTGGGGCTCGGCGATGTTGACGTCACCGAGGAGCGCGAAGCTCGCCGCGACGCCGCCCGTCGTCGGGTTCAGCAGCACGCTGATGAACGGCTGGTTGGCCTCCTCGCGCAGCCGCCGGAGCGCGGCGACCGTCTTGGCCATCTGCATCAGCGAGAGGATCCCCTCCTGCATGCGCGCGCCGCCGGAGGCGCTCAGGAGGATCACCGGCTGCTTCTTCTCGGTGCCGCGCTCGAACATCCGCGTGATCTTCTCGCCGACCACCGAGCCCATCGACCCGCCCATGAAGCGGAAGAGGAACGCGCCGAGCTGGACGGGCCGGCCGGCCATCGTGCCCTCGCCGACCATCATCGCGTCCTCGAGCCCGGTCTTCTTGCGGCTCGCGACGAGGCGGTCCGGGTAGCGCTTCGAGTCGGTGAACTCGAGCGGGTCACGGCTGAGGATGCCCAGATCGCGCTCCTCGAAGCTGCCCGGGTCGAGCAGCAGCTCCGCCCAGGCCTCGCCGCTCAGCCGGTAGTGGTGGCCGCACTCGGGGCACACCTCGTGGTTGGCGGTGAAGTCCTCCGCGCGCAGGGTCACGCCACAGACGTCGCACTTGCGGAAGACCCCCCGGCCGAGGGTCTTCTTGTCCGCCGCGTCGACGTCCGCCTTGGTCTTCCCGAAGAGCGCCACCGCGCGAGTTAAAGCACGGCCGCCGCCGGGCACAAGCCCGCTATCCTCCGCCGTCGATGTCGGTGAAGAGCCCGTTCCGTACGACCCAGCGCGTCTACTTCGACGATCTGGACGCCCTCAACATCCTCCACAACGTCCGCTTCCTGCTGTTCATGGAGCGCGCGCGGGGCGAGCTGCTCAACGCGCTCGGCTTCCGCTGGGCCGACGATCTCGAGGCGAACCCGGACAAGTACCACGTGGTCGCGGCCCACGACGTCCGCTACCTCGTGCCCGTCCGAGGCGAGGGTGACGTGCTCGTCGAGGTCACCCCGATCCACCTCGGCACTTCCAGCCTGGTCCTCGAGACGAAGGTGCGATCGCTCCACGGCGAGACGATCCACGCCGAGTGCCACACGCGGCTGGTCCGGCTCGATCCCGCCGACGACCGCCCCTGCGCGTGGAGCGAGCGCTTCCGCGCCGCGATGGGGCCACTGGTGAAGCCGGGGGCAAAGGCCCCACCGGCTAGCCCGCCTGCCACCTGACGGGGGAAATCACGCGGGCTTCTCCGTGGCATCGGCCTTGCTCGAGTCGCGAGTCGGAGGTCACCTCGGAATGAAGAAGCTCACCACCCTGCTCTCCCTCCTCGCGCTCAGCGGCTGCATGGCCGCCACGGGGAAGAGCGACTACCCGGACCTCGCGGCCGGCAAGGCGGACGGCTCGCTGACCGTCGAGACCATCGGCGAGCTCGTGTTCGGCGAGCCGGTCAACGGCTCCGCGGAGCCGGGCCGCATGCAGGAGTGGAGCTTCGCGCTGAGCGCGCCCGCCACCGTGACCCTCGAGACCTCGTCCTACAACGACGACTCCCCGGACACGATCGCCTACCTCGTCTCGCCCGAGATCGGGTACGAGGAGCCGCTCGAGATGGACGACGACGGCGGCGCGGGCCTCTTCAGCCGCCTGACCGTCGACCTCGACGCGGGCGACTACCGCGCGGTCGTCGGGACCTACGGGAGCTCCGCCGGCGAGTTCACGCTCGTCGCCGACTGCCAGGGTGAGGGATGCGGCGGGGACGTCCAGCCGGCCGATCCGTGGGCCGCGGCGCGCGACGTCCACACGATGCACGTCGCGTTCACCGACGCGACCCCGATCCCCGAGTACTACACGCGCCCCGAGGGCGTCAGCCCCGTCAGCCTCAGCAGCCCCGAGTGGTGGCAGCGCTGGAGCGGCGGCGAGACCCAGAGCTTCAGCTGGGGCGTCGGCACCGACTACGGCAAGCGCTGCGGTCAGGCCTCCGCCATCCGCCTCCAGGCCATCATGGAGTACGAGGAGATGGGCGAGGACGGCGAGATGCACCGCCCCGGGCAGGAAGCGTTCGACGCGCTCCGCGAGGGCAGCGGCTGGCGGGGCACCATGTACAACTGGATCGAGGACGTCTCCGAGGGCGGCCGCGCGAGCTTCAACCCGGCGTACATGTGGGCGTGGCGCACCGGCGCGATCAAGTGGATCAGCGTCACCCACGAGGACGGCAGCTGCGACCTGCCGACCCTCGACCTCGTGCAGCGCTTCAGCGCGACCTGCCTCGAGCGCGCCGCGTCGAACGACGGCGAGATCCAGGGCTGCCGCACCTCCGGCCGCTGAGACCTGCCGATCCTCCCCGCGACCCGCGCGCCGGCCTGGTGCGCGGGTCGTTCGCGTTCTGGGTTCGTGCGCGCGCTTCGGCTCCGGCTTCGTGCTCAGCGGGCCACGATCGCGGACAGGTGGCGGCCGGTCCTCCCCGCGTCGCGGCGGTGGCTGAAGAACCGCGCCGCGTCCGCGTAGGTGTCGCCACCGACGTCGTCGATCGCGCGGGCGCCCAGCCCCTCGAGCTGCGCGCGCACCGCGGCGGCGAGGTCGACGTGCGGGCGCGGCTCGCGGCGCTCGGTGACCTCGACGCCCGGCGCGGCGGCCTCGATCGCCTCGGCGACCTCGGGGCCGACCTCGAACGAGGCGAGGCGGATGTGCGGCCCGATCGCGGCGAGCGGTGCGCCGCCGAGCCGCGCGAAGGCCGGCTCGAGGATCCCCGACGCGACGCCTCGCCACCCCGCGTGGACCGCGGCCACCGCGCCGGTCTCCGGGTCGGCGAGGAGGATCGGCACGCAGTCCGCGGTCCGCACCGCCACCGCCCAGCCGCTCACCCGGGTCACGAGCCCGTCGGCCTCACGCCGGCGCACGTCGGCGACCGCGTCCGCCTCCGTCACCTCGACCACCGCGCGCCCGTGGACCTGGCTCACCTCGTAGACCGTCGCGCCGCCGAGCGCGGCTCGAAAGCGCCGCCCGTTCTCCTCCACCGCCGCGGGATCGTCGCCCACCGTGCGCGCGAGGTTCAGCGACGCGAACGGGCCCTCGCTCACCCCGCCCGTTCGCAGCGAGAAGCCGTGGACGAAGCCGTGCGCGTCGAGCAGCGCGGAGCGGATCGCGAGCTCGCTCACCCGACCTCCGCGCCGAAGCGGGTCAGCTCGGGGTAGTTGCGCTCGACCTCGGCCACCGACGGGCGGTCGTCGGGGTCGGCCGGCGACCAGATCACGTCGAGCGCCACGAGCTCGGCCGGCCCGACCACGACCAGGTCGTCGAGCGCGAGGCGGAAGCTCGCCCGGTCGATGGTGGCCACGTCCCGCAGCGCACGCCGCGCCGCGAGCACGATCGTCACCACCACCATCGACGGCTCGCTCGAGGGCGCTGACTTCGGCGCGGCCTTCGTCACCGTCTTGCCGTGCGCGGCTCGAATCACCTCGTGCTCGAAGCGCTCGCGCGCGTCCTTGGCCGCCTCCCCGAACGTCGCCTCGGCCTTGGCCGGCGGCATCGGGGCGTGGCTCTCGACCGCGCCGTGGGTCCACGCCGCCTCGACCCCGCGCAGCACCGCCACCGCCTCGCGGAGCATCTGCACGAGGCCGGCCGGCGAGCTCGTGTCGCCGCTCCGCGCGATCGCGTCCATCGCCGCCTGCACCTCGGCCCGCGCGCTCGCGTCGAGGCCGAGCTTCACCACCGCCACGTCCATCGTCTCGCTCATGGGCGCGACTCTATCGGATCGCAGCGCGTCGGTACGGGCGTCAGTAGGGCGCGAAGGCCTCGGTGCTCTCGCGCGTCGCGTTGAGCCGATCGATCTCGGCGTCGGTGTACGCGTTCTCCGAGCCCTGGGGCAGCTCCTCGCGGATGAAGCGGATGACGATCCGCCGCGCGCGCGCGCCGTCGCTGTCCTCGGCCATGTCGTCCCAGATCGAGAAGATGCGCTGCCGCCGCGCGGCGTAGGTGCGGCTGGTCGTGGCCAGGATCCGGCTGAGCCGACCCCGCAGCCCCCGAAGCGACGCGCTCATCTGCTGCGCGCGGTGCTCGTCCTCGAGTCGCTCGCGCACCTCGCGGGTGTGCCGCATGAACCACTCGCGCTCGGCGAAGTGCGGGTCCTGGCCGCCCGCGTTCATGAACGCCTCGGTGATGTCCATCGTGCCGCTGGTGCTGAACCCGTTGGTCTGCACGTTGGGCGAGTCCTCGAAGCTCACGCTGCCGTCCGGTCGGATGCGGGCGGTGAACCGATGCCCGCGGTAGGCGAGCGATCCATCGGGCTCCCGCGTCAGCTCCGGCTCGGTGCGCGCGAGGTAGGCCCGCGCGAGCGCCTCACGCCGCAGGCCGGCCGAGAGGTTCGCCTCGATCTCCGCCTCGCTCGGGCCGGGATCGCCGGTGCCGCCGAGCCCCGCCGGCGGCCCGGTCCGCGAGGGCCCGGGCCCCGTCGCCACGAAGCCCCCGCGCGCGACGGACGCCGGGTTGAGCAGCGCCTGGAGCCGACGGCGCCGCTCCGCGTCGGTCTCGGGGCGCGGCGCGTCGGGGGTCACCTGCGGCACCTCGATGGTGCTCGGCACCGGCTCGCCGGCCCCGACCGCGCCCGGCTCTCCGCCCACGTTGGGGCTCGGCTCGCCGCGCGGTCGCTCGATCTGCGCCGCGGGGGTCGGCGGCGGCACGACCGCGTCGTCGGGCAGCGGCTCGGGCTCCGGCTCGAGCGCCTCGGGCTCGGGCTCGGCCACCGGCGGCTCCTGCACCTCCGGGATCGGGGGGGCGACGATGTCGATCTCCACCGAGTCGGGCTCCACCTCGTGCGCCCCGAACGAGCCCACGGGCGCGCGCAGCACCATCCACGCGGCGGTGGCGTGCAGGGCGACCGAGACGACCGTGGCCCACCCGACGCCCTTGAGCGGCGAAGGCGTGGGGGGAGATATGGAGGCGGCGGCGCGAATCGAGGACCTCTCGGAGCCTTGGACGGCCCGAACGTACGTTGGTTGCAAGCCGGCGCCAAACACCCAGCCGGCCGCGGGATTTCCCAACGTAGCGCCGACCCCCGGCCCGGTCGAAGCGAGCCCGTCCCGCGTTGCGCGGCCCCACGTCGCGTCCTACCTTCCGCCGCCTGATGGGCATCAAATTTCCCTCGGCCGAGTGGACGGCCGCCTTCCGCGACGCGATCAACGCCAACGACGGCTACAAGAAGGCCGGCGCCAACTGGACCCACGGCAAGGTCGCCTACGTGGTCGAGGCCCGGCCCGAGCTGGGCATCGACGGTGACACCGCCATGGTCCTCGACCTCCACGCCGGCGAGTGCCGCGAGGCGACGATGACCGACGGGGAGACCGCCGAGGCGGCCGACTTCGTGATCCGGGCCGAGTACGAGCGATGGAAGGAGGTCCTCAGCGGTGAGGTCGATCCGACCAAGGCGATGATGCAGAACAAGCTCAAGCTGAAGAAGGGCCACCTGCCGACCATCGTGAAGTTCGTGCTCGCGTCGAAGGAGCTCGTCCGCTCGGCGACGAACATCGACACGGACTACCCGGCCTGATGGCGATCGAGCTCGCGCCCGGGGCCGGCGACAACGGCCTGGCCACGATGATGGCCACGATGCTGAGCCAGAACCTGGCCGATCACCCGGACCGCCAGCCCACCTTCGCGCGGCTCGGCGGCCGCGTGGCGATCATCGCCGAGGACGCCGACGTGGCCCTCACGATGCGCTTCACCCGCGGCCGCGCGGTGGTCTACGACGGCATCGTCGGCATCCCCGACGTCACGGTGCGCGGCACCGCCGAGGTCATCGGCAACCTGTCGCTCATGGAGACGGGGCGCTTCGGCCTCCCCGATCCCAAGGGCGAGGTGAACCGCGCGATGGTCGACGCGCTCCGCTCGGGCGAGCTGCGGATCTACGGCCTGCCCGCGGGCCTGCCCCTCCTCGCCGGCCTCGGCGCGGTCCTCGCCATCGACTGAGGCCCGGTGCCCGGCGATCCCCTCGTCGGCCGATCGCTCGGGCCTTACCGGCTCGAGGCCCGCATCGGAGTCGGGGCGACCGGCGTCGTCTACCGCGTGTCCTCCGACGACGCGGCGGCGCCGCTCGCGCTGAAGGTGCTCCACGAGGAGCTCGGCTCGATCGGCGGCCTCGAGGGCCGCTACCGGCGCGAGGCCGCGATCCTCGGGCGGCTCTCCCACCCGAACATCGTGCGCATCCGCGACTTCGGCGCGGCCGAGGGCCGCACCTACATCGCGATGGACCTCCTCGTCGGCCAGACGCTCGAGGAGGCGCTCGCCGAGGCGCCCCTCCACCCGCGCCGCGCCCTCGCGATCTACGAGCCCGTCCTCGAGGCGCTCGCCCAGGCCCACGCGCTCGGCATCGTCCACCGCGACCTGAAGCCGGCGAACGTCTTCTTGCACCGCGACGGCCGCATCATGCTCCTCGACTTCGGGCTCTCGAAGATCCTCAGCGTCGAGGAGGTCCGGGAGGGCGAGGAGCCGACCCTGACGCGCAGCGGGCGCATCGTCGGGACGCCCGGGTACATGGCGCCCGAGCAGATCACCGGCGCGTTCATCGACGCGCGCGCCGACGTCTACGCGCTCGGGGTGATGCTCTTCGAGCTGCTCGCCGACCGGCGCCCCTTCATGTACGAGCGGCGCTCGGAGCTCCTGCGCGCGCACCTCCTCGAGGACGTCCCGGATCCGACCGCGCTCCGGCCGGGCCTCTGGGTCGACCCCGCGCTCGACGCGCTGATCCGACGGGCGCTCCACAAGACCCCGTCGGAGCGATTCGCCGACGCCCGCGCGATGCACGCCGCCTTGCGCGAGCTCCCCGAGGAGGCGGCGCGGGTCGAGCGAGCCGCCCCGCGCACGACGCCGCGGCAGCCGTCCAGCACCAGCGCCGCGATCCTCACCAACCTCGAGCGCCTCGAGGTCATCGAGTCGACCTCCGCCTCGGGCTCGGCCGAGGCCGAGGTCGAGTCCCCGCCGCCGCCGCCCGCCCCGAGGCGCCACGCGCGCTGGCTCGCGTTCGGGGCCCTCGCGGCCCTCGCGCTCCTCCTCGCCCTCGCGATCGTCGCGCTGCGCGCCTGAGCGCACTCGGCCCGGCGTCAGTCGACGATCTCGGCCTGGCGCAGGACCTGACGCCAGCCCGGCCAGCCGCCCGAGAGCAGCACGCCGACGCGGAAGACGCGCGCCCCGATCCGGACGCTGAGCCAGGTGCACACGAGGAGCACCCCCACGCTCCCGACGAGCTCCCACGCCTCGACGCCGGCCGGGTCCTGCGCCATCCGCAGCACGATCGCGAGCGGCGCGGTGAACGGCACCCAGTGCATCACGAGCGGGCCGAGCCCGTGCGGGTCGTCGAGGAACATCGGCGCGAAGAGCATCGGCAGGAGCGCGAGCATCCCCCACATCAGGGTGAGCTTCTGGCTCTCGGCCGCGCTGCTCCCGAGCGAGCCGGTCGCGAGCATGAGGCTCCCGTAGAACAGGTAGCCGATCACGAAGAGCAGCGGCGCGATCACCACCGCGTCCCACGGCACGCTCACCGCCACGTCCTCGAGCACGCCGAGGAGCGCGCCGAGGGTGAGCGCGAAGCCGCCCGACCACACCGAGAACTGGAGCATCCCCGCCGCGCCGAGCCCGAGCAGCTTGCCCGCGAGGAGCTCCTGCGGGCGCACCGTCGCGAGCAGGACCTCGATGACGCGGTTCTCCTTCTCGCTCCCGATCGCCTGCACGAGGTAGCCGCCGGTGGTCATCAGGGCCATCAGCAGGAGCATCGAGAGGGTGATCGGGATGAGCAGCCTCGCGAGCGCGCTGAGCCCGACGTCCTCCACCGCGCGCACCTGGCCCGCCTCGTCCATCTCGTAGTGCTGCAGCCCCTCGAGGGGTCGACGCACGCGCTCGGCGAGCTCCGGCTGGACGCGCTCGTGCAACAGGCCTTGCACGAGGAGCGAGCCGACGTGGGCCCGCGCGGTGGCCACCGACACGTCGAGCGGCGAGATCTGCGCGGTCACGATCATGCGGACGCCGCCGTGGGCGACCAGATCGCGCGGGACGACCACCACTCCGTCGACCCGCCCCTCGCGGAGGAGCGCGCGCGCGCGGGCCTCGGACTCCACGCCGAAGAGCCCCACCGTGTCGTGGACCACCACCGGCGTGCCGGGCGGGAGCCGATCGGCGAGCTCGGGCGGCGGCGCGGCGCTCGCGCGCGCGTCGAGGTAGAGGAGCCCCGCCTCGTCCACCGCGGCGTAGAGCGCGGCCCGCTCGAGCTGGGCGCTCAGCGACTCGCGCTGGAGGTAGGCCGGGAGGCCGCCGATGAGCGCGAAGAACAGCGGGAAGCCGAACGTGAGCGCGAGGTAGGCCGGCCGCGTGACCGCGCGCCGCAGCTCGAACCCCGCGATGGTGGAGACCTTCGCGAGCCTCATCGCGCCGCCTCCCGCACCGCGTCCTTGAAGATCTGCTCGACGCTCGCCCGCGCGGGCTCGAAGCGCCGCACCCGCGCCCCCGCGCGCATCAGCCGCGCGAGCAGCTCGGCCGGGCTCACCTCGGGGTCGTGACGAACCCGCAGCGAATCGCCCTCCGCCGTCGCCTCCACGACTCCGTCCACCTCCGGCAGCGCGCCGCCGTCGAGCTCGAGCCAGACCTCGTGCGCCGCGCGCGCGGCACGGATCGCGTCGAGCGTCCCCTCGAGCACCGCGCGGCCCTGGCTCATGAAGACCACCCGGTCGCAGACGTCCTCGACCCGGTTCATGAGGTGCGTCGAGAGGATCGTCGTGCGGCCCGCGGCGCGCCGCTCCTCGATGAGCCCGATGACCTGCTCGACGTGGATCGGGTCGAGGCCGCTGAACGGCTCGTCGAGGATCGCGAGCTCCGGATTCGACACGAGCGCGGCCGCGACCTGGACCTTCTGGCCCATCCCCTTCGAGAGCTGCTCCACCTTGCGCCGCGCCACCTCGGCGAGGCCGACCCGCTCGAGCCACGCCGCGGCGCGCGCCTTGGCGTCGGCGCGCGAGGCGCCCTTGAGGCGCGCGAGGTACGCGAGGACGTCGATCACCCGCTCGTCGCGGTAGAGCCCGCGCTCCTCGGGCAGGTAGGCGATGCGGTCGTGATCGGCGCGCTTCACCGGGCGGCCGAGCACCTCGACCTCGCCGCCGTCGGGGCGGAGGATGTCGAGCGCGAGCCGGATCAGCGTCGTCTTGCCCGCGCCGTTCGGGCCGAGCAGGCCGAACACCTCGCCGCGGCCGACCTCGAAGCTCACGTCGTCGAGCGCGACCCGCTCCCCGAAGCGCTTGTCCACGCGCCGGTAGCGGAGCGCGGGCTCGGTCACGAGAGGTGCCGGTACAGGCTGCGGACGCTGATCCCGAGCGCCGCGGCCGCCGCCTCGCGGTTGCCCTCGTGCCGGTTCAGCACCGCCTTGACGTAGCGCACCGTGAACTGGTCGCGCGCCTCCGCGAGCGGCAGCTCGGTCGGCCCGAGGTCGTCCTCCGCCCGCGGCGCCCCGCCCTCGAGCTGGAGGTGCGCGGGCTCGATCACCTTCGCGTCGCAGAGGATGGACGCGCGGCGCATCACCGCGCGCAGCTCGCGCACGTTGCCCTCGAACGGGTGCCGCGCGAGCGCGCGCTGGGCCGACGCCGACAGCGTGCGCGAAGGCAACCCGAGCTGACGCTCCGCCTGACGCAGGAACAGCGTCGCGAGCACCTCGACGTCGGCCCCGCGCTCGCGGAGCGGCGGCAGCGTCACCGCGAGCTCGCGCAGCCGATAGAGCAGGTCCTTGCGGAAGC